>DASVDK010000001.1:0-18957 GCA_036381125.1 Thermodesulfobacteriota bacterium
TGACGCCTTCTGCCCGACCGTGACGCCGCCTTCGCCCCGCTTCCGCATCCTGCCGAGCTTCGATGACCCGATCGTCGAGCGCTACCGGCGCTTCCTCGAGGCCAACGGGATCGGGATCGCCGGCATCGAGTTCATCGCCGACGCCGCCGGGGAGATCTACACGTACGACGTGAACACCAACACGAACTACAACGCCGCGGCCGAAGCCGAGGCAGGCCGCGCCGGCACCCCCGGCGCCGGGATGCGGGCCATCGCCCGCTACCTCGGCGCCGAACTGACCTCCCGCTACGCCTGCGTCTGACGAGGCGGGGTCAGGTCTTGACGTTTTCCTGCCCGATCGCGTTCGGCCCTTGAGGTTTTCCGGACACTTACCGGAGTGGTCGCGGCCGAACCCCAATGTTTTTCGGTACTTTCGCGGGCCGGAGGCGTGGAAAATGGAAAGACCTGACCCCCTGGACGTTCACGAGAGGAGGTCGCGGAGGGCGAGGCCGACCTCGCCGTGCGCGTGGCGCGGGAAGTGGACCTGGCGCATGTACGTGAGCGCGCCGGCATGCCGGGGGAAGTCGGCCGCCAGGGCGCCGAAGAGCACGGCCCCCGGCCGGTAGCGGGCCCGGTCGTGCTCGAAGACGCTCCGGTAAGCCCGCCGCCCCTGCTCGTGGAAGTAGTCGAGCCCTCCCCGGCGGGCCACGTACTCGGGGAAGAGGCCGGACATGAAGAGGGCGTAGTCGCCGATGTGGCGGCGGATCTCCCGCTCGCGCTCGGGGTGCGAGGCGACCCCGGGCTCGAGGCGGCCGATCTCGAGGAGCATCTCAACGATCGTGTCGATCCGGCGACCGCCGGGGTCGCGCAGCCGGTAGAGCCCGTCGGTCCGCGCGAACCGGACGAGGAGGTCGGCCACGTACCCGGCGAGCGTCTCGTCGCGGATGCCCAGCTCCCCGTACGCCTCGCGCGTCACCCCGTGGAAGAACCGCGTCAACGCGTCCGCGTTCCGCCGCACAGCTTCACCTCCATGAACACGCACCGGCGGCACTTGCTCGGGTTGTCGGCAAGCCGCGCGGGCCGCCGTCCCTTCCAGAACGCCACCGCCCAGCCGAGCCGCCTCGCCGCCTCCGCCGCGTCGTAGGGGAAGAGGGAGAGCGTGCCGCCCGCCACCGCCTCGGGCGCCGCCGTCACGTCCGGCCCACCCGGCCTCCGGCGCGCCGCCAGGTGGGACGCGTGGGCGGCGCACACCGCGTAGTCCGCCTCCGCGAGCGCCGCGGGCCTCGCCCCCGGCGGGAGCATCAGCACGCCGCAGACGAGCCGCGACACGTCGTACCCACCCTGGCCGAGCAGGAAGCCGTAGGCGAGGAGCTGGAGCCGGTGCGACGGGAACGGCCGCCGCCACGCGGAGAACTTGAACTCGAGCACGAGGTCGGCGGCCCGCCCCCTCAGGAAGACCGCGTCGGGCCGCCCGACGATTGGCACGCCGTCGACGTCGCCGCGGAACCGGTACTCGTGCAGGCGCACCGCCTCGCCCGCCCCGACGAGGGCGTCGAGGTCGGCCGGCGCGATCGGCTCGGCCGCGGCCGCGAGCGCCGCGTGCCCGGCCGTTCCGGCCTCGATCTCGGCCGTGGGCCGCTCGACCTCCGGGAAGTCGAGCGCCAGGTCGACCTTGCGCTCGCAGTAGAGCTGCTCGGCGATGAGGTGGATCGGCACGGCGGTGAGTCCGTGCCGGAGGCGTGCGGGCGTGCGGGTCGGGTGCGTCATGCGGTGCGCACACCATCGTAGCGCGGCCGGCCGTAGCGCGACCGGCGTCGCGGCGGCGGCGAGAGCCGTTACCATACGGGCATGCGAAGGCTCGCTCTCGGCTTGCTCGCCGTGCTGCTCGCCGCCTGCATCCAGCTTCCGGTGCCGGTCCAGCCGCCCCGCTCGAAGGAGGCGCCCGAGCCGAAGCAGGACGCGCCCTACGTCGGGACGCCGCCCGCGGTCGTGGCGGCCATGCTCGACCTGGCCGAGGTCACCGTGCGGGACGTGGTCTACGACCTCGGATCCGGCGACGGCCGCATCGTCATCGCGGCGGCGCGCGAGCGGGGGGCCCGCGGCGTCGGCGTGGAGATCGACCCGGCCCTGGTCGCGACGAGCCGCCGCAACGCCGAGCGCGCGGGGGTGGCCGACCGCGTCCGCTTCGTCGAGCAGGACCTCTTCGACACCGACCTCGGCGAGGCGACGGTCGTGACCCTCTACCTCTCCCGCACGCTGAACACCCGCCTGATGCCCACCCTCCTGCGCGACCTCCGGGCCGGCGCCCGGATCGTGTCGCACGACTTCGACATGCCGGGCTGGGCGCCGCGAGCGGTCCGCACCGTTCGCGGTCCGTACCGCGACCACCGCGTCTACCTCTGGATCGTCCCGCCGAAGTCCCGGTAGCGGACGCGCGCGACCAGCGGGAGGTGGTCCGAGGCCGCGCGCGCGAGCGGCGTGGCGTGGACCCACGCCGCGACGATCGCCCGGCGAGGGCTCGCCCAGATGCGGTCGAGCGCGAGCAGCGGCAGGACCGACGGGAAGGTGCGCCCGCGCGCCGAGGGGCCGAGGCGCGCCTCGAGGAGCCTGAGCGACCGGCTGAAGGGGTGCCACTCGTTCACGTCGCCGAGGAGCACGACCGGGTCGTCCGACTCGCCGATGCTCGCGAGGAGCCGCGACACCTGGTCGCGCCGCTCGGGAATGCCCAGGCCGAGGTGCGTGACCACGACGCGCAGCAAGGCGCCGTCGAGGTCGAGGTCGGCGTCGATCGCCCCGCGCGGCTCGCGGCGCCCGACGGTGAGGTCGAGGTGGCGCAGGGCGCGGACGGGGTACCGGCTGAGGAGCCCGTTGCCGTAGTCGCCGTCGGGATCGACGATGGTCGGCCCGGCGAAGGAGGCCAGCCCGCTGCCGCCGGCCAGCATCTCGAGCTCGAGGGTGGGCCGGCCCCGGCGGACGCGGCGGTCCACCTCCTGCAACCCGACGACGTCGGCGCCGATCTCGCGAATGACCTCGGCGATCCGATCCGGCCTGAAGCGGCCGTCGACGCCGACGCAGCCGTGCACGTTGTAGGTGGCGGCGACGAGCTCGCCGTCAGCCACGGGTCGCGGGTGCGGTGCGCGCCCGCCTGGCGCGTCGGTCGTGGAGGCGCCGCCAGAACAGCCCCGCGACGACCACGAGAAGGGCCGCGCCGAACGAGACGAAGCTCGCCGTCCCCGGCTCCCGGAACGCGGCGCCGAGGCGGTCGCCGAGGATCGTGAGGACGAAGGTCCCCGGCGCCATGCCGATGAGCGTGCCGAAGAAGAAGTCGCGGAAGCGGACGCGGAGCGCGCCGGCCAGGAGGTCGATGATCGGCGAGGGGGCGACGGGCAGGAGCCTGACCGCGGCGACCGCCGTGATGCCGTGCTCCGCCAGCTTGCGGCTCGCCACGCTCACCCGCCGCCCGGCGAGCCGCCGCAGCGGCTCGTCTCCCACCACGCGGCCGATGCCGTAGAAGACCGACGCGCTCGTCAGGGCGGCCACGAGGGCGTAGACGAAGCCGCTCACGGGACCGAAGACCAGTCCGGTCGCCGGGATGAGCACCAGCACCGGGACGAGCACCGCGCTGGCCGCGACGAAGACGCCGATCACCGCGAGGAGCGCGAGCGGCGTCCCCTCGAGCCCTCGGGCCGCCTCGATCCAGCCGGACAGGTCGATCCGCTCGCCGCCCGGCAACGTCCGCGCGGCGAGGACCAGCAGCACGCCGACCGCGGCGGCCGCCGCCAGCAGCGACGGCCAGCGGCTCCAGGGCCGGCGGCCGCCGGTCCCCACGAGCCGCTCGGTGACGAGGTCGGCGCCGACGGGACGCTCGAGGTCGAGCAGCTCGCTGTCCGGGGCGACCTGGTCGGTCAGCACGTCGTGCCCGACCGGCATCGGCTCGAGCGTCCGGGGCCCGCCGCGGAGCGACTCGACGGCGAGCACCAGGGACCCCGTCGACGCGATCGCCTCGGCAACCGCGTCGCGCGAGACGCCGAGGTGCTCGGCGAGGAGACGGTCGCGCAGCCCCCCGATGACCGCGGCCACACGCGGGTCGCCGCAGGCCTCGAGCGCGAGGTCGCACTCGGTGTCGAGCCGCATCGACCGGTTGCTCGCGTTGGCCGACCCGACGCGCAGGATCTCGTCGTCCGCGACGAGGACCTTCGAGTGCACGTTCAGGCACGCGCCGTCCGCGAGGCCGTCCACGGCCGGGTAGTAGACGCGCAGGCGCCCGCGACCGTCGGCCCTCCTGAGTCGATCGAGGACGCGCTCCCGGGCGACGCCCATGGTCGCCTCCTCGAGCCACCCCGAGCAGCGCTGCGGGATCACGATGACCACCTCGGGCCCCTCGCGCTCCCCGAGCCGCTCGGCGAGCGCCGCCGCGATCCGGCCCGACGAGAGGTACTGGTTCTCGATGTAGATCCAGCGCCGGGCCGCGCGGATCGACTCGAGGTACAGCGCTTCCACCTCCAGGACCGCCGGCCGTCCCTGCCACTCGGGATCGGTCCGGGCGATCCCGACCACCGCGTCCGCGAGGTCGTGCGCAAGGCCGGGGGGCCAGGGATCGCTCCCGACGGCCGGAGGCTCGAGCGTCCTGCCCGTCGCCCGCCGCCACCGCTCCCGCGCCAGCTCGCCCAGCGCGGCGGCCGCCTCGCCCTCGACGATCACCTGGACGTCGTGGAACGGCCCGTAGAGCGCGCCGCCCGGGCGCGTGCGCCGCGGGTCGTCGGGACGGTGCTCGGGCGTGTCCCAGCGGACCGTCGTCAGGTCCAGGCCGCCGAGGAAAGCGACCCGGTCGTCCACGACGACGACCTTCTGGTGGTGCGAGCCGCCGGGCGGGTGCTGGTCGTCGAGCCGGAAGTGGAGCCGCCGGTGCGTACGCCAGTCGAGCTTGTAGACCGGGAACAGCTCGCGCTCGAAGGCGTAGATCATGGCGAAGTCCCAGTTGAGGACGTACACCTCGGGTCCGCCGGGCTGCGACACGACGGCGTTCAGGAACGCGCCCAGCTCGTCCGGCCAGGGCCCCCCGGCGGGCGCGTCGGGCGTGAGGCGGATCCGGCTGTTGATGTCCCAGGAGAGGATGAGGACCGAGCGGCAGGCCCGCGCGACCGCCGACTTGAAGGCCGAGAAGTACGCCTGGCCGTCCACGAGGAAGGCGAGCCGGCTGGCGCGCACGCGGCGCCAGCAGGTCCGTCCCTCGACCAGCAGCGGTTCGGTCCGTTCGGCCGCCCTGCGCTCGATCCTGGTGCGCGCCATCCGCTGCCCTCCCGTGCGCCTCGCGGGCCGGCTCGGCTGCAAACGGAAGGCCACCGCCGGCAGACGGGCTACCCGGCCGGCTCGGGTCGGCCGCGCCGCCCGGGGCCGGGCCGCAACCGCCCCGCTTCGGGCAGCGTGCCCACGAGCACCTCGACGGCGCGGCGCATGAGGCCGAGGTCCATGCTGGGGGCGTCGGCGCCCGAGGCGGCGACCATCGCGGGCAGGAGCGGCACGTGGACGAAGCCGACGCGGGTCGGGAGCCGCCGGGTCGCGACCGCGTGGAGCGTCGTGTAGAAGACCTGGTTGCAGAGATACGTGCCGGCCGTCCTCGACAGGTAGGCGGGAATGCCGGCCGCCGCGAGCGCCGCGTGCATGGCGGCGTAGGGGAGCGTGCCGAGGTACGCGGCGGGCCCGTCCGGTACGCACGGTTCGCCGGCCGGCCGGTGACCTGCGTTGTCCGGAATCGGGTAGTCGAGCAGATTCACCGCCACCTGCTCGAGGGCGATCCGTGCCCGCCCCTCGGCGAGCCCGAGGTGCAGCACGGCCGCGGGGCGCAGCTCGTCGAGGAGGGCCAGCGCGTGGGCCGGCCCGTCGACCCGATGGACCGGCAGCACCGCCGCCCGGACCTGCCAGGCACCCAGCACGCGGCCCTCGAGGTCGCGCGCGAGCGTCTCGGTCGGGTTCACGGCATGGGCGCCGAAGCGCTCGAATCCGGTGAGGAGCAGCGTCGCGGGCACGGGCGGACCCCCTCTGGGTTCTCTCTCCAATAGACGAATCGTGGCGCGGTGTTAGAATAACTGTCGACCGTATACAGTTTGCCAGGAGGCACCAGGATGGCCACCGCCACCGGGACCAACAGCTTCGGCAGCCGCGCGACGCTCGCCGTCGGCGCCGACAAGTACGAGATCTACCGCCTCGACGCCCTGGGCAAGGCGAAGGTCGGCCACGTCGACCGTCTGCCCTTCTCGCTCAAGGTGCTCCTCGAGAACCTGCTCCGCCACGAGGACGGCCGGACCGTGCGCCGCGAGGACATCGAGGCGCTGGCGGCCTGGGACCCGAAGAGGGCGTCCGACCGCGAGATCGCCTTCCGTCCGGCGCGGATCCTCCTTCAGGACTTCACCGGCGTGCCGGCGGTCGTCGACCTCACCGCGATGCGTCAGGCGATCCAGGCGATGGGCGGCGACCCGAAGAAGATCAACCCGCTCCAGCGCACCGACCTCGTCATCGACCACTCGGTGCAGGTCGACACATTCGGCGCGTCGTTCGCCTTCGCGCGCAACGTCGAGATCGAGATGGAGCGCAACCGGGAGCGCTACCAGTTCCTGCGCTGGGGCGGCGAGGCGTTCCAGAACTTCACGGTCGTGCCGCCCGGCACCGGCATCTGCCACCAGGTGAACCTCGAGTACCTCGCCTCCACCGTCTTCCAGTCCGCCGGCCCCGGCGGCGCGCGCCAGGCCTACCCCGACACCGTCATCGGCGCCGACTCGCACACGACCATGATCAACGGCATCGGCGTGCTCGGCTGGGGCGCCGGCGGCATCGAGTGCGAGGCCGCCATGCTCGGCCAGCCGATCTCCATGCTGATTCCCGCGGTCGTCGGCTTCAAGCTCCACGGCCGCCTGCGCGAGGGCGTCACGGCCACCGACCTGGTCCTCACCGTGACCCAGATGCTGCGGCAGAAGGGGGTCGTCGGGAAGTTCGTCGAGTTCTACGGGCCGGGCCTGACGAACCTGTCGGCGGCCGACCGCGCGACGATCGGCAACATGGCCCCCGAGTACGGCGCCACGGTGGGCTTCTTCCCGGTGGACGCGGTGACGCTCGACTACCTCCGCTTCACCGGTCGGCCGGAGGCGGTCGTCGCCCTCGTCGAGCGCTACTGCAAGGAGCAGGGGCTCTTCCGCACCGACGCGACGCCCGATCCGATCTTCTCCGACACGCTCGAGCTGGACCTCGCGACGGTCGAGGCGAGCCTCGCCGGCCCGAGGCGGCCGCAGGACCGGGTGAGCCTCCAGAACGTGAAGGCGAACTTCTCGGAGAACCTGCCCGGCCTGCGCGCGGTGAAGAAGGGCGCGGACCCGGCCGCGCAGCCGAAGACGCCCCAGAAGGTCGCCATCGACGACGGGCGCACGCGCTACGACCTCGCCGACGGGTCGGTCGTCATCGCGGCGATCACGAGCTGCACCAACACGTCGAACCCCTCCGTGCTCCTCGGCGCGGGGCTCCTCGCGAAGAAGGCGGTCCAGCGCGGTCTGCGCACGATGCCGTGGGTGAAGACCAGCCTCGCGCCCGGTTCCAAGGTGGTCACCGACTACCTCGCGAAGGCCGGGCTCATGCCCTACCTCCAGGCGCTCGGGTTCCACCTGGTCGGCTACGGCTGCACCACCTGCATCGGCAACTCGGGGCCGCTGCCGGAGAAGATCGCGGCCGCTCAGAAGGAGGCCAACCTCGTCGTCGCCGCCGTGCTCTCCGGCAACCGGAACTTCGAGGGGCGCATCCACGCGCAGGTGCGCGCCAACTACCTCGCGTCGCCGCCGCTCGTCGTCGCGTTCGCGCTGGCCGGCACGGTGGACATCGACCTGACGCGCGAGCCGATCGGCACCGACCCGAACGGGCAGCCGGTCTACCTCAAGGACATCTGGCCGACCTCCGCCGAGGTCGCCGAGGCGATCCGCACGGCCGTCACGCCGGAGATGTTCCGGACGCAGTACGGCGCCGTGCTCGAGGGGGACCCGACCTGGCGGGAGATGCGGGTCCCGACCGGCGACCTCTTCGCCTGGGACCCCAACTCCACGTACGTGAAGCACCCGCCCTACTTCGAGGGGATGGGACGCGAGCCGAAGGCGCCGAGCGACATCCGTGACGCGCGCGTGCTCGTGTCGGTCGGCGACTCGGTCACCACCGACCACATCTCGCCCGCGGGGGCGATCCAGCCCGACAGCCCGGCGGGGCGCTACCTCATCGAGCACGGCGTCAAGCCGGCCGACTTCAACTCGTACGGCGCCCGCCGCGGCAACCACGAGGTCATGGCCCGCGGGACCTTCGCCAGCATCCGGGTGAAGAACCTGGTGGCGCCCGGCACCGAAGGGGGCGTGACCCGCCACTTCCCCGACGGCACCCTCATGTCGATCTACGACGCCGCCATGAAGTACCAGGCCGAGGGGGTGCCGCTCCTCATCCTGGCCGGCAAGGAGTACGGGACCGGGTCGTCGCGCGACTGGGCGGCCAAGGGCCCGATGCTCCTCGGCGTCAAGGCGGTCATCGCCGAGAGCTTCGAGCGGATCCACCGGAGCAACCTGGTCGGCATGGGGATCCTGCCGCTCCAGTACCTGCCCGGCGAGAACCGCACGACGCTCGGCCTCACGGGCGAGGAGGTCTACACCATCGAGGGGATCGCCGACGACCTCAGGACCGGGAAGCGGATGACCGTGACGGCCCGCGCGGCGGACGGCAAGACGACGCGGTTCGAGACCATCTGCCGCATCGACACCCCGCAGGAGATCGACTACTACCGCCACGGCGGCATCCTGCAGTACGTGCTCCGGAGCCTCGCGGCCAACGGTCAGCGGTAGCAGGGCCGCGCCCCCCGGGGGCAGGTCCCGACCAGAGTCAGCGGTCAGGACCTGCCCCCAGGAGAGGCGATCCGTCGCCTCGGCGGCATCTGGTCGCGCCCTCCAGCAGCACTCCGGCATGCCGAGCCGGCAGGTGTGCCCGCCGCCCCCGTACCGGCCGGCGGTTCCTTGCATGCGCGCGAGCTGGTCGGCCCGCTCGCAGGCGGTGGAGGATCCATTGCACCACTGCGACGCCCCCACCGAGCGTGCGTCCCGTCTCGCGCCCGATGACCCGCCCTTCGATCGGGTCGGCGACATGGAACAACGGCTCCCCGAGTGCGCCGAACCGGGACGCGATCGGCCACACGAGCACCGGCACCGCCGTCCGGAGCGCGAGCCGGCGGAGGCCGCGGCGGCTCCCCCGCTCCGCCGGCGGCATCCCCGTGCGGTCCGCTTCGCCTGGAACCCCTCGAGCTTCCACAGCCCCTCCGCATCGAGGCCGAAGTCGAGCAGGTAGAGGCGCGTCTCGCCACCCTGGATTCGGCTGAGCACGTGCGTGGCGCGCTCGCTTGCAGCCGCGCATCCGACACCGCGCGTTTGGTGCGACCGGTATCATCGTCGTGTCGACATCATGCACCTCACCGTCGCCGCCGCGGGTGATCCGTCGGCTCGGCCGCGACGCCGTTCATGTCGACGGCGGCGGCGCTGTCGCTCACGAGCCCGGCGATCGTGATGGGCGAGCAGTTGACGACGAAGGGAGCTCGGTCGCACGATCACCGGACAGGCGTGGACGAGGGCACGGTCGCCGGTCCCATCGACCGTGGCGACCATGTCGTTCACGAGGACGGTCGCCCGCGCGTCCGTCACCTCTCCCATCACCGGGAAGAGGGGCGACTCGAGGACGGCACCCTCGACCGGCGTGAGGACCGTTCCTGCCCTTCGAGGGTGTACTGGATGACGTCCTGCCGCGTCCCGACCCAGACGACGCCTCGCGTCTGGTCGACGGCGATGTCCTCGAGGTGCTGGACGGGGATCTCGAGCCGGTGTCGGCCTGCCGGGCCGACCACCTCGATGACCGTCTTCCGCTCACCGACCCAGAGGCTCTGCTGGGCCGCGGCCTCTACCGACACGACCAGCGTCGCCAGCACGGCGATGCCCATCGTCTGGCAGGCGAGGACCCGTGGCGGGCAGGCGTGCGGCGAGCGGCTGGCTAGCCGGGGAGCCGCATCTCGAAGACGGCCCCGCCGCCCGGCCGGTCGGCGACCGTCACGGACCCGCCGTGGGCGCGGGCCGTCTCCATGACGATGGCCAGGCCGAGGCCGGCCCCTCCCGGCTTCGCGTCCTTGCCTCTCACGAAGCGGCGGAAGATCGCCTCCCGATCGGCCGGCGGGACGCCTGGACCCTCGTCCTTTACTCGCACCGTCCCGTCGGCCGAGACTTCCACCTCGACTCCGCCGGGCGCGGGGGTGTGCACGAGGGCGTTCTCGAGGAGGTTCTCGATCGCCACGAGGAGCGCAGGCCGGTTGCCGCGCACCCACACCGGCCCCGGCTCGCCGGTCAGTCCGAGCGCGCGCCCCTCGCGGATCGCGAGCGGCGCGAGGGCGCCGAGCGCCTCGACCGCGATCTGTCGCAGATCCACGGGCTGGGAAACGTCCAGGGGGCCTGCGTCGAGGCGGCCGGCCCGCAGGAGCTGCTCGGCGAGGCGGTTGAGCCGTGCGGCGTCGCGCCTCAGCCCGTCGCTCGCAGGCCCGTCGAGACTGTCGATGCGCGCGGTCAGCACGGCGAGCGGCGTGCGCAGCTCGTGCGCCGCCTCCGCCATGAACCGGCGCTCCCGATCGAGGCCCGCCTGGAGCCGCGAGAGCGCGTGGTTGACCGCGCTGACGAGCGGGCGGACCTCGCGCGGCAGCCCGCCCTCCGGCAGCCTCGCGTCCAGCGTCTCGGGGCCGATGCGCGCCGCCTGCTCCGAGAGCCGCACGACCGGAGCGAGGCTCGTGCGGATGGTCATGACGCCGACCCACAGCGCGATCGCGACCACCGGCGCCATCCAGAGCAGGCCGACCTCCATGAACTCCTCGACCAGCGAATCGGCCAGGACGTCGTCGTGGAACCAGCCCTGCGCAACCGCGATGCGGTAGCCGCCCTGCGCCTCCACGACGTACCCGAACATCGGGTCCCCGCGGCCGGCCTGGGGTCCGATCCGAAAGAAGGTCCGGTCGCGCTCCAGCGGGTGATGGCTCTCGAAGAGCGCCGGCGCGTCGCCGGCCGATGCGTGGACCGGGCGCCCGCGCGGGTCGTACACCACGTAGGCGAAGGCGCCGTCCCGGCGGCCGTAGGCCTCTGCCAGCGGGGCGGGCAGGTCGAGCACCGACGTGCCGTCGGGGTGCACGGCGAGGTGCCTGGCGATGTCGCTCGCCTGGTCCTGCAGCGCCCGGTCGAGGAGCGTGTCGTTCGTGCTGGCGACCTTCCAGAAGAACCCGGCCACCGCCAGCACGATCGCAACGGTGAAGATGGCGGTGAGCCGCCAGGCCAGGCGGCCCTCGATGGAGACCGGCCGACCGCTCACGAGGCGCCCGCGTCGAGCATGTACCCCACCCCGCGGAGCGTGTGGATCTCGATCGTCGCCCCCGCCTCGGCGAGCCGCCTGCGCAGGCGATGTACGCTCACCTCGACGGCGTTCGACCCGACCGGCTCGTCGAAGCTGTAGAGGTGCTCCTCGATCGATTCCTTGGCGACCACGCGCCCGGCGCGCCTGAGGAGCATCTCGAGAAGGGCCATCTCCCTGCGGGTGAACGGCACCGGGCGATTGCCGATCAGCACCTCGCGGTGCGTCACGTCGAAGGTCACGTTGCCGGCCTCGATCCGGAGCGGGGCGCCGCCGCGCGGCCGGCGGAGCACCACCTTTACCCGCGCGATCAGCTCGTCCATGTGGAACGGCTTGAGGAGGTAGTCCTCCGCCCCGGCGTCGAGGCCGGCGACCCGGTTTTCGACCGCGTCGCGGGCCGTCACGATGAGGACCGGCGGCGGATCGGGGCGCTCGCGCAGGGCGGCGAGGAGCGCCAGCCCGTCCCCGTCCGGCAGCCCGAGGTCGAGGACGACGGCGTCGTACGCCACGGCGGACAGGGCCGCCTGCGCCTCGTCGAGCCGCCCGACGGCGTCGGCCGCAAAGCCGGCCCTCCGGAGTGCCGCCGCGACGAGCGAGCCGAGCTCGGCCTCGTCCTCCACCACGAGCACGCGCATGGTCGTCCCGGTGGTCTGCGTCACGGCGCGCCCAGCACGGCGAGCCGGCCGCCCCGATAGGGACGGTCGACGAGCATCGACGCGGCGGGCGCCGCGGAGGCATCGTGGTAGCGTACCACCACCCGCCCCCTCGGGTGGGCCGCCAGCCACGGCTCGACCTCGTCCGGCCCGATGACCGCCACGGGGGTCGTGAGCCGCCCGAGGAAGCCGAACTCCCCGTTGTACCCGCCGACCACGGCAAGCCCGTCGTGCTCGCGGGCCGCCAGCGCGGTCGCCACCGGCCGCAGATCGTAGCGGTCGGCCGCGACGCGGCTCCACTCGACGTGGGCGACGCAGAGGACGAGGACCGTCATGGCGGCGACGCCCGCGACCGCGGTCGCGCGCGCGTGCGCCGTGCCGACCGCGAGCGCGATCGTGCCGACGACGAGCGCCGCGCCCGCGGCCGGGTCGAGCGCGGCGGCCCACTCGGGGGGCGGCGGGGCGCCCATGCGCTGCGCGGCCTGTACCGCCGACCCGGGCACGAGGACCAGGCCCATGCCGACGGCGACCGGCAGGAGGGCCGGCAGGAGGAGATCGACGGCCCGCAGCGGCGCCGGCGCCGTGTCGAGCAGGCGGGCCACGAGGAGCCCGAAGGCCGGCAGGAGGGGCACGAGGTAGTGCGGCTGCTTGCCGCTCACGAGCGACATGAGCACGACCACCGCCGCAATCCAGACGAGGACCATCCGCTGGCCGTCGTCCGGCGCCTGGCGTGCTTCGGCGCGTGCGGCCCGCCACACGGGCGGCCAGAGGGACCAGGGGAAGAGCAGTACCGGCAGCAGCACGACGTAGAACCAGCCCGGCTGCCGGTGCGCGAAGGACGCGACCATCCGGCCTGCGGTCTGGCCCCAGAGGATCGCGCGCGCATAGTCCTCGCCGCCCGCGGCGGCGGCCGGCAGCGCCCAGGCCAGGGCGATGGCCGCGCCGATCGCGGTGCCGGCCGCCGCACCCACGTACCAGGCCGTCCAGGACGGCGCACGACGCTCGTGCTGCCAGACCGGCGCCAGGACCGGAACGGGGAGGAGGTGCAGCAGGGCGACCGGGCCCTTGACGAGGATGCCGAGGCCGAGCGCGGCGCCGAAGAGGACCCACCCGCGGCGATCCTCTCGCCGCCAGGCGAGGACCACGCCCGCGAGGCCGAGGGTGACGCAGGCGGCGAGGGGACCGTCGAAGAGGACGACCCCGCCGAAGAGCGCGAAGCTTGCCGTTCCGGCGAGGGCGAGGGCCGCGTAGCCCGCGAGGTCGTCACGGCCTGGCCAGAGGAGGCTGGCCAGGACGGCCGTGCCCACGATCGCGGCCAGGGCAAGCAGCGGCGGCACCAGGCGCGCCGCCGTCTCGCCCACCCCGGCGAGCGCCCAGACGGCGTCGATGGCCCAGTACAGGGCGGGCGGCTTGTGGCTGTACGGAAGGCCGTTCAGGTGCGGGACGAGGTAGTCGCGGCGTACGCGCATCTCCCACGCCACGCTGAGGACGCGCGTCTCGTCCACCGGCATGAGCGGCCGCGCGGCAATGCCCACCCCCGCCGACGCCGCGAAGAGGAGCGCCGCGACCAGCACCATCCCCGCCGACCGCATCAGCGGCCGTCGACCAGGACGGGGGCCGGCGCGCGGCGGCGCGGCCGGTGGATCAGGATGAGGTTGCGGAGGTAGACGACGAGCCCGGCCGCCTGGCCGAGGATGAAGACCGGATCGCGGCGCCAGATCGCGTAGGCGAGCAGGGCCATGCCTCCGGCCAGGCTGAGGTACCAGAAGGCGAGCGGCACGACGCTCTCGCCGCGGCGCTCGCTCTGGACCCACTGCACGAGGAAGCGCGCGCTGAAGAGCGCCTGCCCGAGCAGGCCGATCAGGAGCCAGACGCGCATCGCGGTCACCCTCAGAGGGGGGCGACGCGTGGGACGCGCGCCCGCCGCCTGAGCCAGAAGACGCCGGCCAGGTCCACGAGGCCGGCGAAGAGGCGGTCGAGCGTGCCGTATTTGGAGCGGCCCGCGCGCCGCGGACGGTGCCCGACCGGGACGACGTGCACCGCGTAGCCCTCGCGCTGGACCAGGGCCGGGAGGAAGCGGTGCATGTGATCGAAGTAGGGCAGGTCGAGGAACGTCTCCCGGGCGAACGCCTTGAGCCCGCAACCCGTGTCCGCGACGCCGTCGCCGAGGACGCGGCTCCGCACGCCGTTGGCCACGCGCGACGAGACGCGACGCAGCCAGGCGTCGCGCCGCCGCGTCCGCTGGCCGGTCACGAGGCCGACCGGGCGCCCGGCCGACGGCGCGCCGAGCGCGGCGAGCATGGCCGGGATGTCCGCGGGGTCGTTCTGCCCGTCGCCGTCGAGCGTCACGACGACCGGCGCGCGGGCGGCCCGCACGCCGGTCCGGATGGCGGCGCTCTGCCCGTAGCGGCCGTCGTGCCGCAGCACGCGCAACTCGGGCCAGCGGGCGGCGGCCTCGGCCAGGCGCGCGGGCGTCTCGTCGGTGCTCCCGTCGTCCACGTAGACGACCTCGAATCGCCGGCCGGCCAGCGCCGCGCGGATCTCGGCGACGAGCGGCAGGACGTTGTCGGCCTCG
The DNA here is from genome assembly GCA_036381125.1 of Thermodesulfobacteriota bacterium. GTDB lineage: Bacteria > DASVDK01 > DASVDK01 > DASVDK01 > DASVDK01 > DASVDK01. The sequence goes on from DASVDK010000001.1 coordinate 14,647, forward strand.
TCGAGAACCGGGACGACGACGGAGACCTCGACCTCCGGGCAGGTGGTCGGTTCGGCCGCGAGACGGCGCGCGGGCTGCATGACGCTCTTCTTATAGACGGCGCCCCTTACGCTACCCTTACGGTGTGCTCTTCGTCGCCTCGAAGCTCTTCTGGGCGATCGCGCAGCCGGCGGCGCTGCTCCTCGCGGGGCTCCTGGCCGGGGCGGCGCTCCTCTTCACCCGGTGGCGGGCCGCCGGCCGGGTCGTGGTCACCGTCACTGCGGCGGCCGCGCTGGCGCTCACCCTGACGCCGCTCGGCCCCTGGCTGCTGCGCCCGCTCGAGGACCGCTTCCCGCGGCCCGAGCGGCTCCCCGCGCACGTGGACGGCATCGTCGTCCTCGGCGGGGCCGCCGACGCCTGGGTGAGCCAGGCGCGCGGGCAGCCCAACGTCGGCGCGGCGGCCGACCGGCTCATCGCCGGCGCCCTGCTCGCGCGGCGCTATCCCGACGCGAAGCTCCTCTTCACCGGCGGCTCCGGGCGGCTCGGCGGGGGCCCGGACGAGGCGGCCCCCTCGCGCGCCATCCTCGAGGCGCTCGGCGTCGCGCCCGAGCGGCTCCTCATCGAGGCCCGCTCGCGCAACACCTGGGAGAACGCGCGGCTCTCCTTCCCCCTGGCCAACCCGACCCCGGGCGAGGCGTGGCTCCTCGTCACGTCGGCCTCCCACATGCCGCGCGCGGTGGGGGTCTTCCGCCGGGTGGGCTGGCCGGTGATCCCCTACCCCGTCGACTACGAGACCACCGGCGACCCCTCGCCGCCGCCCCCCTACTCGCTCCGGGAGGGGCTCGAGCTGGCGAGCCTCGCGCTGCAGGAGTGGTACGGCCTCGTCGCCTACCGGCTGCTCGGCCGGACCGACCGGCTCTTCCCCGGCCCCGAGGACCGGGAGAGGCCGTGAGGCGCCGGGCTCGGCGCCCGGGGCCCGTGCCGCCCCCGGACCGGGGGCACGGCGCGCGGGCCGCGGCCGCGCGGCAAACGCGGGCGGTCAGCCCTCAACCTGCTCCCGTCCGGAAACCGGCAAGACCTGACCCCATGGAAAACGGCAAGACCTGACCCCATGGAAACCGGCAAGACCTGACCCCACGGAAAACGGCAAGACCTGACCCCATGGAACCACGCAGGCCGGGGCGTAGACTGCGCTCGCCAGCGGTGGCTAGCGGTAGACGACGAGGTGGTCGGTTCCCGACTCCGGCGCCCAGACCTCGCCGGGCCGGCCGAGGATCTGGCGGACGTTCGCGGGGGACCTGGGGCTCGGGAAGACCTCGAAGCGCTCCGTCTCCGGGTCGAAGCGAACCACGGCGTTGGCGCCGAAGTCCGAGAGCCAGACCTTGTCCTTGTCGTCCACGTACACCGCGTACGCGCGCGGCCGCTCGCCCGGTAGCTTCCACGCCTTCCAGGCGCCCGTGGCCGGGTCGTAGCGCGAGACCTGGCCCGAGTTCCACTCGCTCACCCAGATGCGGCCCTTCGAGTCGGACCAGACGCGACGCGCGCCCTGCCCGGGCGTCGGCGGCTCGATGACCGTCGCCTCGCCGCTCTCCACGTCGATCCGCGCGATGTGGTTGCCGGCGAGCGACGCGTAGTAGATCTGGCCGTCCGGCGTGGCGGTGATCCCGTACGGCCCGCGGCCGCGCGGCGCGTCCCACACGCGCATCTCGCCGCTCCTCGGGTCGAGGCGGCCGTAGACGCCGTTCTGGCCGGTGAACCAGAGGACGCCGCGGCCGTCGAAGGCGGCCGTGTTCAGGTTGGCGTAGCCGCGGCCCTTCGGCAGCGGGTAGCGCGTGACCGCGCGCGTCCGGGGATCGACGCGGACGATGGCGTTCTGTCCGCTGTCGGTGATCCAGGGCGCGCCGTCGGGCCCCACGATGACGCCGTGGGGCGCCGAGCCCGGGCCGAGCGGGATCTGCTCGACCTGGCCCGTGGCGGGATCGAGGCGGCCGAGCGCCCCCTGGCGCTGCGCCGTGTACCAGACGGCGCCGTCCGGGGCGGGCGCCACGTCGTGCGGCCCGGCGCCGTCGGGCAGCGGGTAGGCGCGTGACGTGATCTCGGCTGCCGCCGGAAGGGCCGCGAGGACGAACGCGGCCGCGAGGGGGAGCGCGGGGATCAGGGCGCGAGACATGAGGCACCTCCGTCGAGGGTCGCACGAACCGCCATGGGCTCGGTCGCCTACACGGCGTCGGCACGACCTGTGCTGCACGGGCCGGTGTGCTCGAGACCGCGCTCGCCTACCTGGGGCTCGTGGCCCTTGTCCTGGCGGCGGCTGCCGCCGCGGGCCTCCTCGTGCTGCACCTCGCCGCCTGGGTCATCGTCCGCCTCCTCGGCGCGGGTGATGACTAGACGTTCTTCAGCTCCTGTACCACCTTCGTGATCGACGTCTTCGCGTCGCCGAAGAGCATCGAGGTCTTCGGATCGTAGAACAGCTCGTTCTCGATGCCGGCGAAGCCGGGGTTCATGCTCCGCTTGAGCACGATGATCGACCGGGCCTGGTCGACGTTGAGGATCGGCATCCCGTAGATGGGACTCGACCTGTCGGTGCGGGCCGCCGGGTTCACGACGTCGTTGGCGCCGATCACGATGGCGACGTCGGTGTTCTGGAAGTCGTCGTTGATCTGGTCCATCTCGAGAAGCTTGTCGTACGGCACGTTCGCCTCGGCGAGGAGGACGTTCATGTGCCCCGGCATCCGGCCGGCCACCGGGTGGATGGCGTAGCGCACCTCGCCGCCCCGCTTCTCGATCAGCTCCGCCATCTCGCGCACCGCGTGCTGCGCCTGCGCCACCGCCATGCCGTAGCCCGGCACGACGATGACGGAGCTGGCGTAGGCGAGCTGGACCGCGGCGTCCTCGGGGGTGATGGACCTGACCGTGAGCCCGGCCGCGCTCTTGCCGGAGGCGGCCTGCGTGGTCGCGCCGAAGGCGCCGAAGAGCACGTTGGCGAGCGATCGGTTCATCGCCTTGCACATGATCTGTGTCAGGATGATGCCCGACGCCCCGACCAGGGCACCCGAGACGATGAGCAGGTGGTTCTGGAGCACGAACCCGGTCATCGCCGCCGCGAGACCGGAGTAGGAGTTGAGGAGCGAGATGACGACCGGCATGTCGGCGCCGCCGATGGGGATGACGAGGAGGACGCCGAGGACGGCCGAGACGACGAGGACGGCGACGAGGAGCCCGGCGGCAGCGGGCGCGAGCGGGTCGACGACGACGGCGATGCCCGCGGCGGCCACGGCCGCGAAGACCAGCGCGCTCAGCGGCTTCTGCCCGGTGAACGTGATGGGCTTGCCCGTCATGACCTCCTGCAGCTTGGCCCAGGCGACGACGCTCCCCGTGAAGGTGACCGCGCCGATGAGGAGCGAGAGGACGATCGTGGTGGCGACGTCCGCCGGGACGGGCAGGCCCTCGAAGAGGAGCCGGTCGTGCTCGGCCCACCCGACCAGCGCGGATGCCAGGCCGCCGAAGCCGTTGAGTAGCGCCACCATCTGCGGCATCGCGGTCATCTTGACCGTGCGCGCCATGTACGCACCGACGGCCGACCCGGCGACCAGCACCACGAGGAGCCAGCGGTACGTGGTCACCTTGTGGTCGAGGATCGCGGCGGCGATGGCGACGAGCATGCCGAGCGCGGCGTAGTTCATGCCGCGGCGCGCCGTCGCCGGCGAACTCATCCGCTTGAGGCCGAGGATGAAGAGGACGCTCGCGACGAGGTAGGCGATCTCGATGAGGTTCGCCGCCGTCATTTCTCCGTCCCCGGCTTCTTCTTGAACATGTCGAGCATCCGATCGGTCACGAGGAACCCGCCGACCACGTTGATCATGGCGAAGACCACGGCGACGAGGCCGAGGATCGTGTTGAGCTCCCAGTCGCCCGTGCCGCCGACGAGGATGGCGCCCACGATGGTGATGCCCGAGATGGCGTTCGAGCCCGACATGAGCGGCGTGTGGAGCATCTGCGGGACCTTCGAGATGACCTCGAAGCCGACGAAGCAGGCCAGGACGAAGATGAAGAGGGAGATGAGCAGCGTCTCGAGCATGGCGTTCGGGCTCCTCTAGCCGACCAGCGCCGCGGTCGGGCCGTGGACGACCTTGCCGTCGCGCGTGATGCAACTCTCGCGGATGACCTCGTCGTCGAAGTCGAGGACGAGGTTCCCCTCCTTGTCGAGCATGTCCGCGAGGAGCGCGTGGACGTTGCGGGAGTACATCTGGCTCGCGTGGAAGGGGATGCTCGCGGGGAGGTTCGAGGCCCCCACGAGGAGGACCCCGTGCCTGACGACCTCGCGCCCCGCCT
>DASVDK010000002.1:0-3988 GCA_036381125.1 Thermodesulfobacteriota bacterium
GGGGTCGTGGCGGGAGCGACGGTTGCGCACGCCACGACGGCCGGCGGATGGTCCGCCGGTGAAGGGCGCCCGGGGCGGACAGGCGTGGGTCGTGTGGCCGCCCCGGGGCGCCAGGTGGAGGAAAGAGACGATGCTCGAAGCGATCGCGGTCCTCGTGACGCTCGGGATCTTCGCTGTCGGCACCCGCCTGACGTGGCTCGCGCTGCTCGATCGCCCCATCACGCCGCGGACGCTCGTCGGGCTGCCGCGGCGCCGGCCGAGCGCGCTCGCGAAGACGGTGGACCGGATGCCGGAACCCGACGAGCACGCGGAGCGCCCGCGCGGGATCGGGAGCTTCTGATGGCCACCACCATGGACGCCTCCGTCGCCTGCACGGCTGCGGTCCGCGCGCTCGATCGGCGGGTCCGGGCGCGGGAGGCCCGGGAGGCGCCGGCGGTGATCGCGCTCCGGGCCGCGTACGAGGGGGCGAAGGCGGTGCCGGCCCTCTGGCTCTGGCGGCGGTGGGCGGCCCGCTGCCTCGATCATGGCCTGCGCGACCCGCGCGCGGCGCGGCTCGCCGAGGCGGTCGCGGCGGACGTCATGGCGAACCTCCGGGCCGCCGGGGCCGATCCGGACTGGCGGCTCGCGGCGGCCGACGCCGTCACGGCGACGAGCCGGTTCCGGAGGGCGCTCGGGTGACCTGGGAGATCCGCGTCGGCGACTGCCGCGCCATCCTGCCGACGCTGCCCGAGGCGAGCGTGGACGCGGTCGTGACCGATCCGCCCTACGGGTTGGGATTCATGGGCGTTCGGTGGGACACCTTCGCGAACGAGCGGCGCGAGCGCAAGGCGCGCGGGCGCTTCGATCACGTCGGCGGGAACCACAACCCGACCTCGTCGGCCGATGCCGCGCGCACCCGGCGCGTCGAGGCGAAGCGGTACGGCCGATGGTGCCGGGCGTGGGCCCGCGAGTGCCTCCGCGTCCTCAAGCCTGGCGGGCACCTCGTCGCCTTCGGCGGCACGCGCACGTATCACCGCCTCGCGTGCGCGATCGAGGACGCGGGCTTCGAGATCCGCGATCAGATCGGCTGGCTCTACGGGTCCGGCTTCCCGAAGTCGCTCGACGTGAGCAAGGCGATCGACAAGGCGGCCGGGGCCGAGCGGGAGGTCGTCGGCAAGCGGCCGGCGATCCCTGGCGTAGCGTTCGAGCAGTCCGCGCCCTATGCGACCGGTCGTCGCGAGATCGAGATCACGGCGCCTGCGACCGCCGCCGCGCGCCAGTGGGCCGGGTGGGGGACGGCGCTGAAGCCGGCCCACGAGCCGATCTGCCTTGCCCGGAAGCCCCTCGTCGGCACGGTCGCCGAGAACGTCCTCCGGTACGGGACCGGGGCGATCAATGTCGACGCGTGCCGGGTGGCCGTGCCTGCAGGGGACCGGACCGAGTACGGCGTCAACGGCGATGAGCAGTCCGAGCCGGGGTGGTCTGGTGGACTCGGGCGCGTAGCCTACGAACGATCCGCCCTCGGCCGCTGGCCCGCGAACGTCGTCCACGACGGGAGCGACGAGGTGCTCGCGATCTTCCCCGTCGAGGCCGGGGCCTTCGCCCCGGTGCGCGGGACCGAGCCGAGCCGTCCGGCGAAGCACACCTATGGCGAGTTCCGTCGGGGCGGTGGCGCCTTCCACGCCGACGCCGGCTCCGCCGCCCGCTTCTTCTACTGCGCGAAGGCCGACCGCGACGAGCGCGGTGCGGGCAACGCTCACCCGACCGTCAAGCCGGTGGCCCTCATGCTCTGGCTCGTGCGCCTCGTGACGCCGCCCGGCGGGCTCGTCCTCGACCCGTTTGCGGGATCGGGCTCGACCGGGATTGCGGCCCTACGGGCCGGCTTCCGGTGCCTCCTGATCGAACGCGAGCCCGCGTATGCGGAGATCGCCCGGCGGCGGATCGTCGGGGATGCGCCGCTGCTGCACGGGGTCGGGGCATGACCCGCGCGGCGTGGCTCGTGCAGGTCGGCGGCGAGCGGGGGCGGGAGAGGAGACGCTGATGTCACGGGGGCGACCGATCGAGATCCCGGTCCGGCGCGCACACCTGGCGGTGCTGCTCCAGATCGCCATCGATAACGCGAGGCAGGCGGCCTATGGCCGGTACACGCGCGAGATGATCCAGCGCTACGCGGACGACCTCGGGCCGTACCGGACGGACATCCGACGAGCCATCGGCGACGGCCTCAACCCGTCGGACGAGGAGCGCGGCTTCGAGGGGACCGAGCGCGAGGCGTGGGCGCGCCTCTGGCGAGACCTCGGCGGCGAGCGACGGCGGCGACGATGACCGACGACGCCCGGACCCTCGTCGTCGCCGTGATCCTCGGCGAGCCCGTCCCCAAGGGCCGGCCGCGGCTCGGGCTCGGCCGCGTCTACACGCCCCGGGCGACGAGGCTTGCGGAAGAGGCCATCGGGTGGAACCTCAAGCTCGCGATGCGCGGCGGGCCGTTCCTGGGGGATGTGCGGGTCGCGCTCCGCTTCCGCGAGACGACACGGCGGGCCGACCTCGACAACCTGGTCAAGCTCGTGCTCGACGCCGCGAACGGCGTCGTGTGGCGCGACGATCGCCAGGTCGTGGCGCTCGACGCGGCCTTCGTCGACGACGGCGAGCCGCGCACGGAGGTGCGGGTATGGATCGCCTGACGCGCGTCGGGGCGCTGGCGGCCCAGCCGGGCCAGCGGAGGCGGGGGTGAAGCCCTACTACGAGCACGCGGGCATCACGATCTACCACGGGGACTGCCGGGAGGTGCTGCCGCAGCTGCCCGACGTGGACGTGGTGATTACGGACCCGCCCTACAGTTCGGGACGGACCGAGATGGAGTTCGCCGCCACGGGCAACATCGCCGTGGCGCTCCATCTGGCGAGCGAGAAGGCCAAGACCATGCTTGTGTTCGGCACGTCGAGTGGACGGGGCTATGAGTTCATCCGATCGAGCATTCGCCGCCTACCGCACTGTCGGACGCTCGCATGGCATCGGTCGTTCGTCAACAGCCCTGCGGCCGGGCCGTGGCGATGGGACCTCGTGCTGGTCCACGTCTTCGGCCGAGGCGCCTTCGGACGGCCCGAGCACAGTAGCCTCATGCAAACCAACGGCACGGCGGCGCTCGCCAACGAGGTCGAGCATCGGGCTCCGGTTCCGGTCGGCGTAATGACGTGGCTCTATCGTCCCTTCGCGCCCGGCATGCTGCTTGACCCCTTCTGCGGTTCTGGGGCCTCGCTCTTGGCCGCCAAGCTCCTCTCGGGCCGCGCCATCGGCATCGAGATCGAGGAGCGCTACTGCGAGATCGCGGCGAAGCGGCTCGCGCAAGAGGTGCTGCCGCTATGACTCAGCTCGTCCTCGACGTCCGCGCCGCGCGCACGTCGGACCCGGTGACCTCGCACGTGGCCGCCCGCGCCATCACGGCGAGCGGCGCGCGGCAGACGCAGGCCGACCAGGTGCTGGCCCTCGTGCGCCTCTTTCCCGACCAGACGGCGGGGGAGCTGGCCGCGCATAGTGCTCGGATGGACGACGTGCCGCTCGATTCGGTCCAGGTGACGCGCCGACTCGGCGATCTCGAGCGGGCGGGGCTCGTCACGAAGACGGGCCGGCGGCACTGCTCGATCCACGGGCGGCTCATGAGCACGTGGCGGGTAAGGGAGGGCACGTAGATGCCGAGGAAGCCGAGCCATCAGGACCGACTCGTAGCGGCAGAGGCGTCGAACGTCGTGTCGCTCATCCAGCAGAAGAATCCGCACCTGCGGTATCCGCGGGGGTTCCTGGACGAGGTCGAGAGTATCGCGCGCAGCTTCATGACGCGCCTCTACGCCCGCGCCTATCGTCGCGGCTACGACCGGGGGCGGCGCCATGCCTGACCAGGCCGACGCCCGCGCGCAGGCCGAGGCGCTCGTGGACGACTACGAGCGCGTGATCTCCGACGCGGTGCTCGAGCGCGAGTACCTGATCGAGGCGATCCTCGCCTACGGCACCGCCC
>DASVDK010000003.1:0-12327 GCA_036381125.1 Thermodesulfobacteriota bacterium
GCCACCGGTCGCCGGCCGGATAGGTGAAGTGGTAATTCGCGTGGACGCCGGCGAGGACCCCCTCCGGGTGGTCCCTGCCGATCGCGTGCGGGGCCACCGCCATCGCGATCATGCTCGCGAACTTCATCCTCTTGAACAGGCCGTAGCCGAGCGCCTGCTTGTACATGGCCACGTAGTCGCCGCCCCAGACGGACGAGACGAGGAGGTCCGGCTTGGCCGACATGGCCTTGGTGATGTGCGACGTGAAGTCGGTCGTCCCGAGCTTGGGCCACCCCTCGGACACGACCGTCGTGCCCGGCAGGAGCTTGTTGATGGCGACCGTGAAGTGGTCGAAGGCGTTGCGCCCGTAGGAGTAGTCGGGGTGGATGTGGGCGATCCGGCGCACCTCCGGGTACGCCATCGCCGCGCCGACCGCGCACATGACGCCGTCGGCCGACTGGATGTTCGTGATGCGGAAGATGTAGTGCGGGTCCGGCACCGCCTTGTCGAAGAGGAAGTCGGTGCAGCCATCGGTGAAGATGGTGAGCACCTTCAGCTCCTCGGCCACGGGGCCGAGCGCCGGCGTGTTGCCGCTCGAGGTGATGCCACAGAAGTGATCGATCTGCTCGGAGAGCTTCATCCGGCGCAGCTCGCGGACGTTCGCGTCGGTGCCGGCCGCCTCGTCGGCCTTGATGACCTCGATCTTCCGCTTGCCGAGGAGCCCGCCCTTGGCGTTGATCTCGTCGACGGCCAGCATGAGCCCCTTGTACATCGGCTCGCCGAGCACCGCGGCGGGGCCCGTGAAGAAGGTCATGTGGCCGATCTTGTACGGTCGATCGGGGATCTTGCCCTTCGGCGGCTCCTGGGCGTGGGCCGGCTTCGCGCCGACGAAGCCGGCGCCGATCGCGGAGCTGCCCATGGTGACGCCAAGAGCCGTGAGAAAGTCGCGTCGCTTGATCGAGATCATGCCCCGCCTCCCGGCTGTCGCAGGAAGGCGGTCCATCCATGGTGAGCGGCCGGCTCTCGCCGACCTGACGATCGTGCGGGACCGCCAAGACCGCGGCATTGCCAGCGGTCGCCGGCCCTGGAGCGGCGACCTGCCGCGCGGGCCGGGCGAGCTAAAACGATGTTCAAAGAGCGTAGTGCCCCGAGAGAGTGGCTGTCAAGCGCGCGCCGCGGGCGTACAATCGAAATATGCCGCAGGCCCTCCTGGGCATCCGCCGCGCCGTCGGCGCGCGTCCCGGGCTCTTCGGCGGCGTAGCGCTCGCCGTCCTGGCGCTCGACCTCGTCCTGCCGATCGCCGTCCTCTCGCTGGTCCGCAAGCCCTGGGACTACGCGGCGTTCAACGCGTGGCTGCCGAACCTCCCCGGCTACCTCGTCAACTCCGAGGTGCCGCTCGGTCGCAGGCTCGACTTCCTCTGGGACCTCGCGCTCGTCTGGTTCGTGGCCGACGGCCAGTACGGCGCGCCCGAGTGGGGCTTCTCGGTCTCCGTGGGGGACCTCGTGCGCATCGGCGCGACCGGTCTCCTCTTCGGCGCGTTCTTCGCCCTCTGGGCCCACGGCCGCGACCTCGCGCGAGCGGGCGCCTGCCCGGCGCGCGGCTGGCGCGCCGGCGGCGCGGCGGGCGCGGTCGGCAGCGTCCTCGGCCTCTCGAGCGCGCCCTGCGGCGTGGTGGGATGCGGCGCGCCGGTGTTGCCGGTGCTGGGGCTCGCGTTCGAGGGGCTCTCGAGCGGCACGCTCGCCCTGCTCGCGGGCGTGTCGCGCTGGACGACCGCGGCCGTGATGCTGGCCGTCATCTGGGGGGTGCTCCACCTCGGCCGGCGCGTCGGCGCCGCGGAGGCCGTCCACGCCGCGGCGCGCGTCGGCTAGCGCTGCCCGCAGAGAGCCAGCCCGGCGGCCGGCATGCGCGCCTCGAGGACGACGCCGGCCTCCGCCTCGGTGATCCAGAGGCTGCGGCGATCGGGCCCGCCGAAGGCGACGTTGCTCGTGCCGAGGCCGGCGGCGGAGCGGATGCGGGCGACCGTGTCGCCGAGCAGCAGCTCGAGGTCCCCCCCGGCGCGCAGCCGGAAGAGCCGCCCGTGCGGGTCGCGCAGGTCCGCCTCGCCCGGATCGGTGAAGTAGAGGTCGCCGTTCCTCGCGAAGACGAGGTCGTTCGGCGCCCGGAAGGGCTCCCCCCGGTAGCGGTCGACCAGCGTGGTGACCTCGCCCGTCCGCGGGTCGACCGCCGCGATCCCTCGGCGGTGGCAGGCGACGACGAGGCGGCCGTCCGCGTGTACCTTGAGGCCGTTCGGCACGCCGCCGTAGTCGCTCACGACCTCCACGCGGCCGTCCCTCACGCGGAGGATCCGGCCGTTGTGGAGGTCGGTGCAATGGAAGACCCCGCGGCGGTCGAAGGCCGGCCCCTCGAGGAAGCTGTCGCGCTCGCCCGCGCCGCCGTCGAAGGCCGCGCGTCGCCGGAGCGAGTCGGGCAGGCGCGCGACGACGCGCGTGTCGATCGTCTCCACCCTCAGCCTCGCACGCGCGCCAGCGCCTCGTACACCGCCCCCGGATGCGGATGGGGCGGCCAGGCGAGCACGCCCACGGCGTCGGCGACGTACTCGGGGGCGCGCATGCCGGCGAGCACGGCGGTGACGCCGGACGTGCTGGCGACGACCCAGATCGCCTTGCGCGAGAGCGACTCGGCGCGCCGGTCCGGCGGCAGGTGGCGGTCGACCAGGGTGCGCACCGCCTCGGACGCGGCGCGGCTCTTCAGGGCCGCCTCGCGCCGCATCGCCTCGAGGTAGCGCGCCAGCTCCGGCACGTAGCGGCCCCGCCAGCTCCGCCACCGCTCGCCCACCTCGCCCGCGAGCGCGCCGTCGAGGACCCGCACGACCTGGTTCATGGCCGGGATCACCATCCGCGTCTCGACGTGGCGCCAGTGCTCGAGCGTCTTGACGCGGCCCGACACGCCCGCCAGCTCGTCGGACCACCGGAAGAAGTCCGACGGGCTGACGCTGCCGGGCCCGACCTCGATCTCGGGGGCGAGGTCGCGCTGGAACTCCGCCTCGAGCGCGGCCAGGACGATGCGCTGCGCGTCGAGGCCGACGACCGGAGCCGGCACCTCGACGTCCGCGAGCCGCAGGAGGCCTCCAGGGCCGATGGCGTTGAGCGGGCGGTTCGCGAGCACGGCGATCCCCTCGCGCATGGCGAGGTCGAGCACCGTGAGCCCCTCCTCCCGGCGCTCGAGCGCGACGGCCGGCTCGAGGAGGTTCATCGGCGCCTGCAGGACGCGGAAGCGGTGCCGCTCGCCGCCCGCCTCGCGCGCCGCGACCAACATGTCGGCGAGCGAGGTCGCCTCGGGGTCGGAGGTCGGCCGCGCGACGGTGTTGGACGAGACGCCGTAGGCGCCGATCCGGCCCGCGTCCACCTGCGTCTCCAGATACCGGAAGGCCTCGCGCAGGCGCCGGTGGAACGCCTCGCGCGTCGCCGCGAGCGCGGCCGGGGTGGCCGAGCGGCCGCGGCGCGCCGCGTCCATGAGGAAGGACTCCGGGTTGTGGAGCAGGCAGACGTCGAGCGTCTCGAGATCGAGCCGCTCGAGCGAGCGCGAGAGCTGGTCGTCGAGGAGATCGAACCCGATCTTCGAGACGACCACGACCGCGTCGCGGGGGACGCGGCCCGACCGCGCCAGGTCGCCGACGACCGCACCGACGAGTCGCTCGGCCGCGCCGTCGGTGTAGTTCGTGGAGGTGTCGATCAGGTTGACGCCCGACTCGAGCGCGCGCTCCAGGGCAGCACGGTGGGCAGGCGTCCGGTCGTCCACACGGTAGGTGCCGAAGCCGAGCCGGCTCACGGTGAGGCCGGTCACGCCGAGCGGCGTGAAGGCGGCGGCCGGGAGGCGGCCGGCGAGCCGGGTGGCATACGCGGCGGTGGCGGCGGGCGTGGCCCGTCCGGCGATGGACATGGCTCATCGTAGCCGGGGGTGCCCCGACCGCGCCAGGGGACCCGGTCGGCTCCGGTGCCTGCGTGCCGCCCACGGACCGGCGTCACGGCGCTCGGGGCTCTGGCCCGGCCCCGCTCACGCGGGGCGCAGCCGCTACGCGTTAGCGCGCGCCGAGGATGCGGCCCGCCGCTCGTGTGTCCTCGGGACGGACCCAGAGGATCGCGCCGAAGCGTCCCCTGCCCGCGGTCGCCGCATCGACGGCCACGACGTTGATGGCCGCCTCGGCGAGCTTGCCGAGCACCCGCGCGAGCGCACCCGGCCGATCGTCGCCGCTGATCAGGAAGGCGCGCTTGGGCCCCACGAGCCGCCACTTCTCGCGGCGCGCCAGGGCGCGGAAGGCGCGCGGATCGACCGGCACGAAGTCGAGCTGCCCGCCGCGTCCCTCGGGGAACCCCGAGAAGGCGAGGAGATCGATTCCCTCGCGCTGCAGAGCGGCCAGGTGGCGGGCGGCCTCGCCGGGGCGATCCGGAACGAGGACGTAGAAGTAGTCGACGCGGCGGACGGTGGTGGCCATGCCCCAGTAGACTCCCGAAGCGGCAGCCGCGTCAAGCGCGGTGTAGACTCGTGCGCATGACCGCACCGCTCGAGGTCGGCGCCCGCGCCGAGATCACCAGGACGCTGACCGACGCCGACATCCGGAAGTTCGCCGAGGCGACCGGCGACACGAACCCCGTCCACCTCGACGAGGCCTACGCGAAGGGCACCGTCTTCGGCGGCCGCATCGCGCACGGCCTCCTCACGGCCGGCCTCGTGTCGGCCGTGCTGGCCAACCGGTTGCCCGGGCCCGGCACCGTGTACCTGTCGCAGACGCTCGAGTTCAAGGCCCCCGTCCGGCCGGGCGACACGGTGACGGCCGAGGTGGAGGTGCTCGAGGTGACGGGGCGGCGCGCGCGCCTCGCCACCCGTTGCCGGCTCGCCGACGGCACGGTGGTGCTGACCGGCGAGGCCGTCGTGAGGCCGCCCCGATGACCCCGTCGATCCAGGTGACGTTCGACTGCGCCGATCCCGACCGGCTCGCCCGCTTCTGGGCCGACGTGCTCGGCTACCAGGTGCAGCCGCCGCCGCCCGGCTTCGCCTCCTGGCCCGAGTTCCTCGCGGCCAGGGGGATCCCCGAACACGAGCAGCCCGTGGCGAGCGCCATCGTCGATCCGGTCGGCGCCGGACCGCGGCTCTTCTTCCAGAAGGTGCCGGAGGGGAAGCGCGCGAAGAACCGGGTTCACCTCGACGTGAACGTCGGCGGCGGGCATGCCGCGCCGCTTGCCGAGCGGCGCGTCCGCGTGGACACCGCGGTGGAGCGCCTCGTGAAGGCCGGCGCCGCACGGCTGCACGCCCACGAGGACCCGCGGCTCGGCGAGTACTGGGTCGTCATGCAGGATCCGGAGGGCAACGAGTTCTGCCTCCAGTGAACCGCCACGACCGGGGTCAGGCCTCTACGCGTTCCCAACTGGAAAACGGAAAGGCCTGACCCCGCGGAAAATGGAAAGACCTGACCCCCAGGCGGCTAGTCCACGAGGACGAGGGCCTCGGCGTTGCGGATGGTGACGGTGGAGGTGGGATCCGAGAGCGTCCCGTCCTCGCGGAGGATCCGCATCTCCCGCGGCAGCGAGACGGTGGCGGCCGACGCGTCACCCCAGTTCGTGCACTCCGAAGAGTCCTTGGTCCGGACGAGGACGAGCCCGTTCGTGTAGCGGCGCGAGAAGACCTCGTACCGGCACGTCCTCGACCCGTCGGCGTACGAGCCGCGCTCGAGGACCTCGACCTCGCCGTCCGGCGAGCCGAACCCGATCTCGTAGGCCGGCAGCCACTCCTCCGTGAAGGCGAGCGGATCGGACGACCCGGGCCTCACGCAGAGGCCGGGGTTGAAGTAGATCGTGCCGGGGCTCCCCTCCGGCTCGCGCACGAGGTAGTAGCTCGCAAGCCGCCACATCCGGTAGCGCGCCGCGGCCGAGCCGTAGTTGCCCGCGTCGTAGCCCGACGGTCCCTCGTAGCAGAGGGTCCCCGAGAGGTCGGCCGTGCCGCCGACGGCCGCAAGCTCCTTCATGAGCTCGATGAACCGCTCGTACTGGTCGCTGCCGCCGTCGAACTGGTCGGGCCGATGGAGGAACTCCGTGAAGGCGCCGCGGGTCGCCATGACCTGGTCGATCATGGGCTCGTTGAGGAGCCAGCCGGCCGCGTTCACGAGCACGACCTTCCCCGCCTCGGCGGCGCGAGCGCGCAGCACCGTGAGCCAGCTCGTCACCATCGGCTGATAGATCTCGCTCGCCGCGGCGCCCGGCCGCCGGCCGTCGAGCTCGCGGACGCCGCCCCCGGATACGGCGAAGGTCTGCCTGTCCCAGTACCAGTTGCCGCTGATGCTCGAGGCGTGCTCGTCGAGGAGCAGGCCGTCCTGATCGCTCGAGAGGCTCTCCACGAGCCGGTCGGCCTGCCAGGCCTGGAAGCCGGGGTCGTTGACGTTGAAGGCCCACCGGGCGTCGTCCCACATCCAGAGCTGCACGCGGCAGTCCTTCCTCACGGGCTGTGACGGCGGGCAGCCGGGGATCGTGACGGTATCCACGGTCTCCCCGTCGAGGCCGACGAACCTGAGCGTCGTCGTCTCCGAGAAGTGCATGTAGTACGACTCGGGAAGGTCGGCCGCCTCCTCGTCGACCTCGTTCGTGCTCACGCAACCGACGTGCTGGCAGGCGGTGAGGTCGATCCGGTACGCGAAGGTCCGGATCGCCTCGTTCCGGGAGGTCATCTCCGAGGCGAAGCGCGGTCCGTTGGCCTCCATCGCGTCGACGTGGGTCGCGTACCAGTCCCAGGCCGCCTCGCGCGCGTCCGGATCGGGGACGTACTCGATGCCGCGTCCGAGGTCGAGCACGCGGATGTGGGACCAGGCGGCGGCCGCCCGAGGTGGAGACGCGGCATGCAGCGCGCAGACGAGGACGACGAGGAGGGCGAGTCGTGCGAGCATGAGAACCCCCTTTCTCCCGGCGCCGCACCGCGCCGAGGAGAGGCAGTATCTCATCGCACGGCCGGGTGACCTAGAGGCGTGCGGTCGCTCGTGCACCGACGACGGGCACTGCGCGGAAGTACCGGTAGCCGCCCCCGCCGCGCCACCCGACCTCCTCGCCGATGCCGCCCCGGTCGGTCCCGTCGATCACCTGCCGCATGCGGGGGACGATGTGCGTGTCGCATTGCGGCCCGATCTCGATCATGACCCATCGCCGGCCGAGCTTGTGCGCCACGGCGCCGGTCGTGCCCGAGCCGGCGAAGGGGTCGAGGACCAGGTCGCCCGGCCGCGTGACGGCCCGTACCAGGAGGCCGATGAGCGATTCGGGCTTCGGGTAGTGGAAGGCGGCCTCGCCGAAGAGCCGGCGGCTCTCCTCGGTGGCGTCCTCGTACGTGCCGACCGGATAGTGCGCGGCGCTGAGGAGGTTCTTGAGCTTCTTCGGCGCGCCGCCAGCGCGCACGTGGTTCGGGCGGAAGGGGGCCCGGCTGATGGTGATGCGGTCGCCCGCGGCGAGGCAGCGGTCGAGCGTCGCCTGGGTGTAACGCCACTCCCCCTCGAGGCGGAAGGGGCCGACGTTGCGGTGGTCGCGCACCTCCACCCGGTCGAGGAGGCGCGTCACGACCCGCCCCTCCGACATGTCCTGCGGCTCGAAGACCTGGTCGGCGCAGCCGAAGTGCACGGCGCCGGCCGGGAAGGCGAGCACGCCGAGCGGGTTGCCGGCGTTGTTGAGCGGGTACTTCTTGCCGCGGGTCGTCGTGCCGCCGACGAAGGGGGGCGCCGCCTCGCGGCGCCCGGCGTAGGCGAGGATCGTCTCGGTGACGCCGCCGACGCGGCCGTCGAGGAAGGACGGTTTGCGCTTCTTCTCCCAGACGAGGGGCCCGCACGCGTTGCGGCGGCCGAAGACCTCGTCCATGAGGAGGGTCATGTACGCGGCCTGCGCGTCGTCGATCGACACGAAGACGACGCCGCTGTCGGCGAGCAGCGGCCGGAGGCGGACGAGGTGGGCGTACATGAAGCCGAGCCACTCGGCGTCGTCCGCGTCGTCGTCGTAGTGGCTCACCCCGGCGCGCGTGTTGTACGGGGGATCGAGGTAGGCGCACTGCACGCGGCCGGCGAGGTCGGCCCGGAGCGCCTCGAGGACCGGCAGGTTGTCGCCGTGGACGAGCCGGTTGTCGGCCGGCCCCCCGTCCGCGGCGGCGCGGCCGAGCGCCGGCACCTCGACGAGCGAGACCGGCGGCACGTGGGGCGGGACCTTCTTGCCGGGCCAGACCAGCTCGGGCGCAGGCCTCCGCATGGCGCAGAGAATAGCGCTACGCTCGCTGCCGTCGGCCCCGCGGCCGTGCGGATGCTCCGCCCGACGGAGGCGCGGCCGGGACCGGCCGAGGTCCGCCGCGAGGCCGAGGCCTGCGGCACCGGGTGGACGGCGTCCATCTGGCAGCCGGCGCCGCGGGCCGGTATGATCGCTTCCCATGCATCCGTTCTTCGATCTGACCGGCAAGGTGGCGCTCGTGACCGGCGGGGGTGGGGCCATCGGCGGCGCCTCGGCCCGCGCCCTGGCCCGGGCGGGCGCGGACGTGATCGTCTCCGATCTCAGGCCCGAGGCGGCCGAGGCCGTGGCCGCGCAGATCCGCGAAATCGGCCGCCGCAGCGACGTGCTCGTCGGTGACGCCGCCGACTACGACGTGGTCGGCGGCCTCGCGAGCACGGCGCTCGAGCGGTTCGGCCGCGTCGACATCCTCGTGAACGTCGCGGGGGGCGGAGACCCGCGCTGGTTCCACGAGATGACCCACCGGGACTTCGACAAGGTGGTCCGGCACAACCTCAAGTCCGCCTGGAACTGGTGCCACCACCTGGTGCCGCAGATGCGGACGCGCGACGGCCAGCGGATCATCAACATGGCCTCGATCTCCGCCAAGCACGGCGGCGGCCCGCCGGCCACGGTGAGCAAGTCGGCCTACGCGGCCGCCAAGGCCGGCGTCATCGGCCTCACCAAGGGGCTCGCCAAGGAGCTGGCGCCGCGCATCACGGTCAACGCCGTGTGCCCCGGCCTCATCCAGACGCCGAGGACGGCCGGGATCTGGAACGGTCCCCTCATCGGCGAGATCCTCACGACGATCCCCATGGGCCGCGTGGGACAGCCGGACGACGTCGCGGCCGCGGTCCTCTTCTTCGCGTCGCCGGGCGCCGGCTGGATCACCGGCGAAAGCATGGACATCAACGGCGGGCAGTACATCGACTGACGTTCCGGGAGAGATGCCATGAGCCTCCGTCTCGTCCTCGCGGCGCTCGCGGCCGCGATCCTCCTCGCACCGGGCGCCGCCTTCGCGCAGAAGACGGGCGGCACCCTCACGATCGGCCGGCCGAGCGACGCGATTTCGCTCGACCCCCAGAAGGCGACGACCGCGCCCGAGGTCTGGGTCTACAACAACATCTTCGAGACCCTGGTCGCGCTCGACGAGAACATGAAGATCGTGCCGATGCTCGCCGAGCGGTGGGAGCGGGTGAGCCCGACGGCGATGCGCTTCCACCTGCGCAAGGGGGTCAGGTTCCACGACGGCACCCCCTTCAACGCGCAGGCGGTCAAGTTCACGATCGAGCGGGTCATCGACCCGAAGTCGCCCGCGCGCGGCCGCGCCTGGCTCGGGCCGGTGAGCGGCGCCAGGGTGGTCGACGAGCACACCGTCGACATCCTCACCGCCTCGCCCTTCGGCCCGCTCCTCAACCACCTCACGATGGTCTTCGTCGTCGGGATCGTGAGCCCCACGGCCGTCGAGAAGCACGGCGACGCCTTCGGCCGCAACCCGGTCGGCACGGGGCCGTTCCGGTTCGAGGAGTGGCGGAGCAACCAGTCCATCACGCTCGTCCGCAACGACGACTACTGGGGCCCGAAGGCGTACCTCGACCGGGTCGTCTTCCGCGTCATCCCGGAGGAGGGGGCGCGGATGATCGCCTACGACCGCGGCGACATCGACATGCTCCTCAGGGCGGCCCCGATCGAGATGGAGCGCCTCAAGCAGGACCGCAAGACGCTGGTCGTCGAGAACCCGGGGCTTCGCATCGTCTACATCGGCTTCAACACCGCCGCGCCGCCGATGGACGACGTGCGCGTGCGCAAGGCGGTGGCGCACTCGATCGACGTGAAGGGGATCAACGAGTACGTCGTCGAGAACGCGATGCTCCCGGCCCGCAGCGTGATCGCGCCGTCGGTATTCGGCTACAAGGACACGCAGCTCCCGGAGAAGTACGCCTACAACCCGGAGCTCGCGAAGAAGCTCTTCGCGGAGGCGGGCTACACGCCGGGTCCGGACGGCGTCCTGCAGAAGGGGGGCAAGCCGCTCGAGGTCGCCTTCTGGGCCTCCGAGGGCCGGGACCTCAAGGACCGGGAGATCGCCGAGGCGGTGCAGGCGCAGCTCACGAAGGCCGGCATCAAGGTGAACTTCCGGCGGATGGAGTTCGGCGCGTACCTCGCGGCGATCCGCAGGGAGGTGGCGGAGTACAACCTCTTCGCGCTCGGCTGGGTCACGATGACCGGAGACGGCGACTTCGGCCTCTACGCGAGCTTCCACTCGGCCAACATCCCGCCGAAGGGGACGCAGTACCCCCGCTACAGGAACCCCGAGGTCGACCGCCTGCTCGACCAGGCTCGCACGTCGCTCGATCCGGCCGTGCGCGAGGCGGCGTACGGCAAGGTGCTCGAGCACGTCACGGACGACGTCGTCTGGATCCCGATCTACCAGACGAAGGAGTCGGTCGTCATGCGGACGTACGTGAAGGGCTACGTGGGGCACCCGGCCGAGTACTACTTGCGGCTCCGTCCCGTCTGGCTCGATCGATAGGCCGCGAGGGACGGCGGTGGCGCGCTATGTCGCGAAGCGACTCGCCTGGTCGCTCTTCGTCCTGGTCGGCGTCACCTTCGTGATCCACACCGTCATGAGCCTCGTCCCCGGGGACCCGACCGTGGTGCTCCTCGGGGACGCGGCCACCGCGGAGCAGCGGGCGGCGCTCCGCGCCGAGCTGGGCCTCGACCGGCCCTTCCTCGTGCGCTACGCGGACTACCTCGGCGGCATCGTCCGCGGCGACCTCGGGCTCTCCTACCGGAACCGGCGTCCGGTCGTCGAGGAGATCGCCGACGCGTACCCGGCCACGCTCAAGCTCTCGGCGGCCGCCATGGCGGTGACCGTCCTCCTCGGCCTGCCGGCCGGCATCCTCTCGGCCGTCCGCCGCAACCGCATCGAGGACTACGGCATCACCGTGGTCTCCCTCCTCGGCCTGTCGATGCCGGTCTTCCTGATCGGGCTCCTCCTGATCTACTACTTGGCGTACCGGTGGCCGATCTTCCCGGTGGGCGGGATGGACGACGGCCTGGTGAGCTACGTGCTGCCCGCCTTCACGCTCGCGCTCACGTCGATCGCCATGGTGTCGCGGATGACCCGCGCCTCGATGCTCGAGGTGCTCGGCGAGGACTTCATCCGGACGGCGCGGGCCAAGGGGCTCGCCGAGGCCCGGGTGGTGAACCGCCACGCGCTCAAGGCGGCGTTCATCCCGGTCCTCACGGTGCTCGGGCTCCAGATCGGGCTCCTCCTCGGCGGCGCGGTGATCACCGAGACCGTGTTCGCCTGGCCCGGCATCGGGCGGCTCATGGTGGCCGGCATCCGGACGCGCGACCTCTATCTCGTCCAGGGGTGCGTCCTGGTCATGGCCGCCTCCTTCGTCCTCATCAACCTCCTCACCGACCTCGCCTACACGCTGGTCGACCCCCGGGTGCGCCATGGCGCTCGCGCGTAACCCGATGGTGGCGGCGAGCCTCGTGGTCGTCGCCGCCGTGCTGGTCATGGCGCTCTTCGCGCCGTGGCTCGCGCCGAAGGACCCGTACCTCCAGAACCTCCCCGACCGGCGGGCGGCGCCGAGCGCGGAGTACCCGCTCGGCGCGGACGAGTTCGGCCGCGACATCCTCTCGCGCGTCATCTACGGCGCCGGGATCGCCCTCCGGGTGGCCACCGTGGCGACCGGGCTGGGCCTCGTCCTCGGCTCGGCCCTGGGGCTCGCGGCCGGCTTCCTCGGCGGCTTCGTCGACGACCTCCTCATGCGGGCGACCGACGTGCTCCTCGCCTTCCCCTACCTGCTGCTCGCCATCGCCATCGTCACGGCGCTCGGTCCGGGCGAGGCGAGCACGCAGATCGCCATCGGCTTCTGGGCGCTCCCCGCCTTCGCGCGGCTCGTCCGCGGCTCGGCCCTCGCCCTCAGGGAGAAGGAGTTCGTCGAGGCGGCGCGCGCCCAGGGGGCCGGCGCCGCGAGGATCCTCGCGCGATACATCCTGCCGAACTGCCTCTCGCCGGTCATCGTGCTGGCGACGCTCTTCGTGGCCAGGGCCATCATG
>DASVDK010000004.1:0-2683 GCA_036381125.1 Thermodesulfobacteriota bacterium
CTTCAGCCCGCGGTCCGGGGTGCTGGTGTCGGTGGGGGCGGGCTTCGGGGGGCCGCGGCCGGCGCCGTGAGGGTGCCCCGGGGCGGGCGTGGGGGCGCGCATCCGCCGCCGTCGGGCGCGAATCGGCGGGCGTGGGGGCACGAATCGGCGGGCGGGTGGGCGTGAGTCGACCGGCGGGCGGGACCGGATGCCGGCCTATCGCACGAGTGGCGAGGCGTCGATGACGTAGAGGCCGTGGACCATGTCGGAAGCGTAGAGCTTGCCGTTCTCGAAGTGGACGCCCCAGGTGTAGGGCTGCGGGACGTCGCCGAGGGCGTGGCCGACATCGCGGCCCATGCGGGCGAGGTCGCAGCGGCCGTCGGTCGACTTCTGCGCGGCGGTGCAGCTCGAGAGGTCGCCGCGCACGTCGAGGGCGCGGACGCCGGCGTTGTAGTAGGCGGCGTAGAGGATCCCGCTCGCCTCGTCCATGTGGAAGTTGTGGGTGCCGGCGCCGTCGACGTGATAGAACGCGACCTCGCGGGGCTTGGAGAAGTCGCTGACGTCGACGACGTGGATGTCGCCGGTGGCGGAGACGCCGACCTGGCCGGGCGCGTTCTCCTCGCCGACGAACGCGAAGCGCTTGGAGCCGGTGCGGGGGTCGTGGAACCACCAGACGTTGTGGACCGACGGGTGGTTGTTGTAGCTGGCGGTGCGCACGGCGCCGAGCTGGACGGGGTTGGCGACGGTGCCTCCCCGGCCGGCGCCGCCGATGTCCCAGAGGACGAGGCCGTCGTCCCAGTTCGCGGTGAAGAGGATGCCGTCGCGCACGAAGACGTCGTGCACGTACGGGTTGCCCATGGTGCGGGCGAGGATCTCGCGCGGGGCGCGCGGGTCGGTGATGTCGACGATCACGAGGGCGGCGTGGCGGCCGCCGCCGGGATCGACGGAGAGGAACGCGTAGTGGCGGTCGTTCCAGCGGGCGAGCTTGACGGTGTGCACGCCCGGATTGGTGTTGGCGGACGTGAACTTCGAGAGCTGGACCGGCCGGGCCGGGTCGCTCCGGTCGTAGATGATGATGGAGCCGCCGGCGTACTCGGTGGCGACGACGAGGAGCTTGCCGTCGTCGGAGATCTGGAGGTCGTCGAGCGTCTGGGCGCCGGGGACCTTGAGCGAATCGACGAGGGCGGGCGTGCCGGAGCGAGCATCCCAGATCTTGACGACGTCGCCGAAGTTGCCGCCGCGGGGGAAGCCGCCCCAGGTGCTGGTGTAGGCCCAGCCGTCGCGCTCGGCGACCTCGGCGGTGTAGCGTTCGGGGACGTCGCCGTTGCCGAGGACGGCGAGCGTCCTCGGCGCCGAACCGAAGGTCGAATCCCCGGAGTTCCCGGTCGGCGCCGAGTCGGCGGGTGTCGTGGGCTCGGGCGTCGTCGGCGAGCCGTCGCCGCAGGCGAGGGCGGCGAGGAGGCTGAGGAGGAGGGCGGCTCGGGGCGCGGTCGGTTTCATGCGATCCGGGGTCGCGGCGGGCCGGCGTCCGGCCCGCGCGTTGGCGTCAGGGCATCCTCATCATGACGGGCGAGGCGGCGACGCCGTAACGTCCCATGCGGGCGGGGGCGTGGCCGGTCGCCAGGCGAGCGCCGACGGAGAGGCTCCAGAGGCGGTCCGAGCCGTACACCTCGCGGGCGTCGAAGAGCGAGCCGGGCGTGAGGCTTCGGACGCGGCCGAGCGAGATCTCCGCGAACGGCGCGACGCGGACCGGGAACGTCCACGCGGGCTCGATCGTGACGTTGGCGGTGGCGATCTGCCAGCGGCTGCGCGCGAGGATGCTGAGGTCGGGCGCGGGGCGGGGCGAGCGGAACGGGTAGCCGCGAAGGAGTCGCTCCTCCTCGGGCCGCTCGCTGCTCTCGAGGCGGGCGGCGAGCGCGACGCTCCCGCGGCGCACGGCGGCCTCGGCGAGCAGGCTGTGGAACGCGTAGCCCCACTGGCCGGGGTGGCCGTCGCGCGTGAGCGCCCACTCGAGGTGCGCGTACGGGCTCCAATCGAGGTCGGGGCGGTCGAAGTGGACGGAGGCGCTCCACTTCGACTGGTCGAGGCCGCCGCCGGTGTCGTGCTCGGGCGACGCCACGAACGCATGGCTCGCCTGGAGCTCGAGCCCGTCCGCCGGCGCGATCGTGAGGCGAGCCGCGCGCGAGTCCCCGAAGCGGTCCAGGTTCGGCCAGTCCGTGGGCCCCGTCGGCTCGTCGCCGTCGAAGAGCGCGCCCTCGAGGATCACCGGCCCGTAGCGGAGCGCGCCGATCACGACCGCGCGCTCCAGGAGCTGCGAGAGGTGGTGGTTCGAGGGATACTTCACGAACGGCCGCATCATCGGGTCGTCCGTGCCGAACGGCACGAAGCCCTTGCCAACGGAGAGCGACGCGGCGGCCGCGTCGCGCCGGACGTTCGCGCTGAGCACGGCCTCGTGCAGGTAGGTGTGCGGGTGCCGCCGGTCGATGTATCCCTCGCCCCAGCCGCCGGCGTTGAGCTCCCCGCGCCGCAGCGTCAGCCCCTCCAGATTGAGCGTCCCCGCGAACGCGAGCAGGCCGCCGAGCGCATCCGCGTGCGCCATCAGGTTCGGCTGCGTGAGGTACGCCTCCGTCGCGCCCTCGCCCGCGACCGCCGGCGCGGCGCGCGTCAGCAGGAGGATGCCCTGCGCGGAGCCGCGGAAGCGCAC
>DASVDK010000005.1:0-20325 GCA_036381125.1 Thermodesulfobacteriota bacterium
CGCACATCATGCGGTTCGGCAGCCGGGCCCTCTACCAGTACTGACCCCTCGCCTGCCGTCCGGGCGCCGCGGCGCCCGGACGGCAGGCGAGGGGTCAGTACTGGTAGAGGGCCCGGCTGCCGAACCGCATGATGTGCGGCCGGCCGAGCTGGAGGGCGGTGAAGTCGAGGGCGAACCGGTCGCGCAGCTCCCGGCCGTCCCACGTGTAGGCCTTGAGGTACTGCTCGTTGTCCGCCCCTTTCTTGTCCCACCTGGCGAGGAGCGAACTCGTGAAGTAGAGCCGCTTGCCGTCCCAGCTCTGCGAGACCATGTTGAGCTGGGCGCCGATCCTCTTCTCGTGGATCAGCTTCGGCTCGAACGGATTCGAGACGTCGTAGGCGCGCGTGATGCCGTCCATGAACGTGTCGACCCAGAGCGTCCGGTCGTCGGCCGAGAGGCTGATCGCCACGGGCAGCGGCACCTTCGCCGGGTCGCCGATGTCGGCCACGGCCCTGGCCTGCCACTCGCCCCGCTCGTCCTCGTGGATGAGCCAGAGCTTCGAGGTGAGGGCCGTGGCCGTGAAGGCGTAGTTGCTGCGCGGGCCCCAGGCGACCCGGATCTCGAGCGGCGAGCCGGGGACGTGGAGGACCTTCTTCGGCTGCCGGGTGTGGAAGTCCCACACGG
Source organism: Thermodesulfobacteriota bacterium (assembly GCA_036381125.1). Classification (GTDB taxonomy): domain Bacteria; phylum DASVDK01; class DASVDK01; order DASVDK01; family DASVDK01; genus DASVDK01. The sequence goes on from DASVDK010000005.1 coordinate 664, forward strand.
CCACCGTCTGCCCGAACCGCTTCATCGCCTCGCCGTCCTTCAGCATCTGGCCGAAGTCCATCATGTAGTTCGACCACCCGCTGAAGGAGGAGGTGAAGAGGGCGTTCTTTCGCGGCAGGACGCGCGCGTCGTAGCCGTAGCCGTCGGCGACCTTCTCGACCCGGGCGCCCCGCGGGTCCTGGTCGGTCGGCATCCAGTGCGTGGCGATGTGCGTGCCGTCGTTCGTGTACTCGACCAGCGCCGTCCGCCCGCCGTGGTCCCTGGCGTTCGAGAGGCCGCTGATGAGCATGCGGCCCGGCAGCGCGTAGAACGCGTGCGGGCCGACGACCCCCCCGCTCCGCTCGGTGAAGTCGTGGATCACCGTGTGGAGCGTCGGCTTCGACGGGTCGGTGTGGACGTCGAACACGAAAATCCGGCTCGTGTCGAGGCCGCCGGCCCAGAGGTACCGGCGGTCGTCCGTGAAGCCGGCGTGGTGCGCCTCGTGGCGGCCCCCCACGGAGACGGTGTGGACGACCGTCCCGAAGGTCCGCGAGCCCTCGCGGACGTCGACGGTGACGAGCTTGTCGGAGCCGTCGCCCATCCCCTCGACGCCGAGGGTCCAGACGTAGACGAACTCCTCCGAGCCGGTGATCTTCGGCAGGTACGGCGACTGGCAGGTCTCGTCGGCCCGGGCGGCGGACGGCCCGAATCCCGCGAGCCAGATCGCCGCTGCGAGCGCGGCGGTCGACCTCTTCGCTCTCATGTTCGCATCCTCCGTTCGGCCGCCCCGCGCGGCCGCGGCCGCCTGGTACGCAACGGGGATGCCGAACGGAGAACCGAGCGAGGTCGCGAGCTTCGGAGCGATCCGGCGAGGTGAGCGGCGTCGAAGCTCGACAGCGTTCGACAGCGTTCGGCGCCGCGACGGCGTCCGGCGTCGCCGTCAGCGGTGACCCGCGCGCGGCGTGTCTCCTGCTCGCGGGCGTGCGTATGATGGCGTGCGTATGATGACGGCAGGTCGAGACCGATCCGCGGCGCTGCTCGCCGCGCTCCTGCTAAGCGCCTGCGCCGTACCGCAGGGCGGCTACCCCGGCACGGCGTCGGTCGCGGCCGGCGCCCCGCCGCTCGTCCGGATCGACCGGACCGGGTCGACCCGGACCGATCCGGCGACGCTCTACGTCCCGCCGGGGACGGAGGTCACCTGGCAGAACGGGACGACGCGCCAGGTCTTCGTCCGCTTCGACGACCCCATCGACCAGGTCTGCGGCGACCCGGTCCGCTTCTCGCGCTCGACCGACGGCCGCTCGTTCGCGAGCGACTTCCTCGGCCCGTTCGAGGAGGCGCGCCTCTGCTTCCCGACGCCGGGCCGCTACGACTTCGTCGTGTCGATCACCGAGCCGGCCCGGACCGGCCGCTTCTTTCCCCGCGACTCCCTTCCCCCTGCCAAGTACGGCACGGTGGTGGTCACGCGGCCGGCCTCCCGGCTCGGCGCCGAGGACCGTCCTCGTCAGGTCACCCCCATGTAGAGGTCCATCAGGCGACGGTCGTCGGCCAGTTCGTCCGGCCGGCCGTGGAACCGCGCCTCGCCGGCGACGAGGATGTGGACGACGTCGGCGATCGGCAGCGCCTCGCGGATGTTCTGCTCGACCATGAGGACGCCGATGCCCCGGTCCCTGAGCTCGCGGGCGCGGGCGAGGGCGTCGGCGACCATGGCCGGCGCGAGGCCGGCCGACGGCTCGTCGAGCAGGACGAAGCGGGGCTCGGCGACGAGCACCCGCGCCATGGCGAGCATCATCCGCTCCCCCCCGCTGAGCTGGCCGGCCGGCACGGCGCGCCGCCTGGCGAGCGACGGGAACTCGCCGAGGAGGCGCTCCACCCGCCGCTCCACCGCGCGCCGGTCGGGGATCGCGTAGCCGCCCATCCGGAGGTTCTCGACGACCGTGAGCCGGGGGAAGACGCCCCCGCTCTGCGGCAGCATGATCACCCCCCGCCGCACGACCTCGTGCACCGGGAGCCCCGTCAGCTCGAGGTCGCCGAGGGCGACGCGCCCGCCCCAGATCGGGACGGCCCCGGCGATCGCCTTGAGGAGGGTGCTCTTGCCGCTGCCGTTCGGCCCGAACACGCAGGTGATCTCCCCGGCCCTCGCCTCGAGCGAGACGCCGTGCACCACCTCGTGCTTGCCGTACCCGGTGACGATCCGCTCGGCGGCGAGCGCCGGCATCAGGTCCTCCGCCCCAGGTAGGCCTGCATGACCCGCGAGTCGCGCAGCAGCCCCTCGAAGTCGCCGACCGCCACGATCTCGCCGAAGTTCATGACGGCGATCCGATCGCAGACCGCGCGGATGAACTCCATGTCGTGCTCGATCAGGAGGAACGTGGCCCCCGCCTCGCGCCTGGCCTTCACGGCGTCGAGGATGACCTGCCGGACGCTCACGTGCACGCCGGCGGTCGCCTCGTCGAGCAGGATCAGGCGCGGCTCGCGCATGAGCACCCGGCCGAGCTCGAGGAGCTTCTGCTGCCCGCCCGACAGGTCGGCCGCGAGGGTGTCGCGCACCGCCGCGAGCCGCAGGAGGTCGAGCACCCGGGCCGCCCGGGCCGGCGCGGTCCTCCACTCGCCCTCGACCGAGGCCGCCCTGAGGTTCTCGAGCACGGTCATGTGCTCGAAGAGCGCCGGGATCTGGAAGGTCCGCCCCACGCCGGCCCTCGCGATCCGGTGGGGCTTCCAGCCGGTCACGTCGACGCCCCCCACGCGGATGCGGCCGGCGTCGGGCGCGAGCACGCCCGAGATCAGGTTGAAGAGCGTGCTCTTGCCGCTCCCGTTGGGGCCGATGATCCCCACGATCTCCTGCGGGGCGACGGCGAGGTCGACGCCGCGAACGGCCTGGATGCCGCCGAAGGCGCGGTGGACGCCGACGAGCTCGAGGAGGGGGGCCGCGGTCACCACAGCTTGCCGATGAGGGCCCGCAGCGCGCCCCGCCGCCGACGCCCCGACCCGAGGCTGACCAGGCCGTCGGGGAGGAACAGCACGACGGCGCCGATGGCGATGCCGAGGAGGGCGATGTACGCGGCCGTGTCGCCCCAGGTCGCCCAGAAGAACCGGTTCACCAGGTAGAGCGCCGCGGCGCCGAGCGCCGGCCCCCAGGGGTGACCGAGCCCGCCGAGGAGGACCATGACGACCATCTGGTCCGTGAGGTCGCCGCCCATGACGCTCGGCGGGTCGATGAACGTGACCCAGTACGCGTAGATGCTCCCGAAGAGCGCCGCGAGGGCCGCGCTCAGCGCGAACGCCTGCACCTTCACCCGGGTCGTGTCGATCCCCATCGTCTCGGCCGCCACCTCGTTGTCGCGCAGCGCCTTGAGCCGGTAGCCGAAGCGGGCCCGCTCGAGGAGCACGTAGGCGAGGGCGTAGGTACCCGCCGCGGCCGCGAGCATCGTGTAGTAGAAGAACCGCTCGTCGAGGAGCGGCGGGAGGCTCAGGCCCCCCGTCCCGCCGGTGACGTCGAGGAGCGTCGCCAGCTCGAAGAGCACCTCGGCGAAGGCCCAGGTCGCGATCGCGAAGTAGGCCCCGCGCAGCCGGAGCGTCGGCGCGCCGATCGCGGCCGCGAGCGCCGCGGCGACGGCCAGGCCGACCGGCAGCGTGAGGAAGAAGGGCCACTCGTGGTCGTATCCCATGAGGATGGCCGTGCTGTAGGCGCCGACCCCGAAGAAGGCCGCGTGACCGAAGTTCACGTAGCCGGCGTAGCCGCCCACGATGTTCCAGGAGCAGGCGAGCCCGGCCCACATGAGCGCGCCGGTCGCGATGCGGGTCCAGTACGAGGAGGTCCAGAGCGGCAGCGCGAGGAGCGCCGCCGCGACGGCCGCGAGCAGGACCGCCCTGGCTGCCGTTCCCCTCACGACTCGGCGATCGCCCCGCGGCGGAGGATCCCCTGCGGCGAGAGCAGGAGGACGAGGTAGAGGGTGCCGAAGACGACGAGGTGCGAGTAGCTGCTGCCGACGTACACCGCGACCATGGCCTCGAGGACCCCGAGGAAGAGCGCCGCCGCCAGGACGCCCCCGACCGACCCGAGCCCGGCCAGGACGGCCACGAAGAAGGCGAAGAGGGTATACCGCAGGCCCGTCTCCGGCGTGACCGAGTAGATGGCGGCCATCAGGACGCCGGCCACGCCGGTGAGCCCGGTGTAGAGCGCATAGACCAGGGCGGAGAGCCGCTTCACGTCCACCCCCATGAGCCCGGCGTACTCCCGGCTCTGGGCGGTGGCCCTGATCGCCAGCCCGAGCCGCGTCCGGTACAGGACGGCGAAGAGCCCGAGGGCGAGCGCGGCGGCGAAGAGGAACGCGATCAGCCTGAGCAGCGGGACCACGACCGGCCCGATCCGGATGTTCTCGCCGCTCGCGACCGTGGAGACGGCGCGGGTGTCGAACCCCCAGAAGGTGAGCGCGCCGCCGCGCATGACGAGGAACAGGCCGAACGTGAAGGCGAGCGTCATGAGCGCCGGCCGCGCGTAGCGGGTCGCCCGGACCCGGTAGACGAGCGGCCCGAGGAGGTACCCGGTCGCCGCGAACAGGGCGAAGGTCGCCGGCAGGAGGAGGAAGGGGTCCACGCCGAGGAGCGTGGACCCCCAGTAGCCGGCGTAGCCGCCGAGCATCACCCAGCCGCCGACGGCGAAGTCGACGACGTGCAGCACGCCGAAGGCGAGCTGGAAGCCGAGCGAGAAGGCGGCGAAGACGCCGCCGATCAGGAGCCCGTTGATCGCGGTCTGCAGGAAGAGGTCCATCTACGTCCACGCGGGCAGCGGGTAGACCATGTCGGTCTTCTTGGCGTCCTGCGGCCCCACCGTCAACTGCTGTCCGCCGCGGATCTGGATCAGCACCGGCACCGGCTCGATGTTGCAGTGGTGGTGATCCCCCGACTTCGCGAACCGGACCGGCCCGTAGAAGGTGGTCAGGCTCGCGTCCTCGATCGCCGCGTTGAGCGCCTGACGGTCCTCGGGCGAGTACGGCGGCAGCTTGCCGAGCTTCCGGATCGCCGCGGCCAGGACGAGGCCGCTCGCCGAGCAGGCGGCCTCGGTGTAGTCGGGGTGGGTCCCCCAGCGCTTGAAGGACGCCTGGTCGTACTGCTGCGCGGTGCCGAAGACCTCGTCCTTGTAGGGGACGTCGGGCGTCCAGACCGTGATCCCGAGCGTCCCGTCGGCGTCCTTGCCGAGCTGCTCCGCGAAGGCCGGGACCGTGACGCCGTAGTGCATGATGAGCGCCTTCGGCCGGTAGCCGAGCGCCTTCGACGCCTTGACGAAGTTGATCAGGACCTCCTCATGGCCGCCCACGGCGACGATGTCCGGGTTCGCCGAGGCCACGCTCGACACGACCGGCGCCAGGTCGGCGCGCGCCGGGATCAGGTCGTACCGGGCCACCTCGAGCTTGATGTCCCGGGCCCCCTTCTGGAAGCCCTCGGCGGTCTCCTTCGAGAACGGCTCGTTCACGCCGATGACCGCCGCCGAGCGCGGCTTCGGGTTCGCCTGCTCGACGATGACCGCGAGCGACTTGCCGGCGGTGAGGTCGACCGCCGGGATCATGCCGAACGTGTACGTCGGCCTTCGCTTCCAGACGTTCGGCGACTCGGCGGACCCGGCGATCATCGGCACCCGGTACTTGTCGCAGATCGGCGAGACCGCGATCGTCGAGCCGCTCGTGTAGGGGCCGAAGATGGCGTCGACCTTCTCCTGGACGATCAGGCGCTCGGCCGCGTCCGCGCCGGCCGACGGCGTGCTCTGGTCGTCGCCGTAGAACATCTGGACCCGGACGCGCCGGCCGCCGACCTCGACGCCGCCCGCGGCGTTGACGGTCTCCGCCCAGAAGTCGTAGCCGCGCTTCGTGAGGTTGCCGCCGAGCACGTCCTTGCCCGAGAGCGACGTGACGACGCCGACCCGAAGGACCGGCGCCTCGCCCCCGCGCGCGCTCGGGGCCGTGAGGCCGGCAGCCGCTCCGGCGGCCAGACCGCTCCGCGCAAGGAACTTCCGCCTGGTGATTCCGTGTGCCATCCCGCGTACCTCCTGGCTCTGCCGTCTCCCGGGGCCCCGTCGTGCCGGCCGACCCGCGGGCCGCCCGAGCCCGCGGTCGGATGCGTCCGCCACCCCGGATCGCACGCTCCCGAGGCCGTCAGTGCCACTATAACGGAATTTCGCCCCCGCCCGTCCTCGGAACCGGCCGGCGCGGCGCCTCGACCCGCCGCGCGCGGCCGTTGCCACTTGACATCGTCGTGCTTTGGACATAGTCTAACCGACCGTGAAGCCCGACGTCGTGCAAACGCTTCGTGAGCGGGGCATTCAGCCCTCGGCGCAGCGCGTGGCCGTCGCGCAGTACGCGCTGTTCACGGACGAGCACCCGTCGGCCGACCAGGTCTGGGAGCGCGCGAGCGGCTCGCTGCCGATGCTCTCCCGGGCCACCGTCTACAACACGCTGAACCTCTTCGTCCGCAAGGGCCTCCTGCGCGCGTTCGTGCTCGCGGAGGGCCGGGTGGTCTTCGACCCGAACGTCGAGGCCCACCACCACTTCATCGACGACGCCACCGGCGCCATCCACGACGTCCCGTGGGACGCCGTGCAGGTCCACAACGTCGACGCCCTCGAGGACTACGACGTGCGGGAGTACCAGGTGGTCATGCACGGGCGGCGGCGGGCGCCGGCGGGCGCGAGGAAGTCGGGCGGGCGGAGGCGGTAGCGCGTCCTTTTTTTTGGGACCGTGTTTAGACACCGTATAACCCTGGACACTGTTCACGCAACGGAGACACACGGAGGCCTGTGCATGCTGACCGTCGGAGACCGGATGCCGGAGTTCGCCCTGCAGGGCGTGGTGAGCCTCGAAAAGGGCAAGGAGTTCGAGGTGATCACCGACCGGGGCTACCCGGGCAAGTGGAAGGTCCTCTTCCTCTGGCCCATGGACTTCACCTTCGTCTGCCCGACCGAGATCGCGGAGTTCGGCCGGCGGGAGCGCGACTTCCGGGACCGTGACGCCCAGGTGCTCGGCGCGAGCACCGACACGCACTACGTCCACCTCGCGTGGCGCAGGGACCACCCGGACCTGCGGGACCTCCCCTTCCCGATGCTCGCCGACACGAAGCGCGAGCTGTCGACCGCGCTCGGCGTGCTCCACAAGACGGACGGGGTCCCGCTCCGGGCGACGTTCGTGGTCGACCCCGACGGGATCATCCGCTTCGTCAGCGTGAACGACCTGTCCGTCGGCCGGAACGTGGACGAGGTGCTCCGCGTGCTCGACGCCCTGCAGACGGACGAGCTGTGCCCCTGCAACTGGAAGAAGGGCGAGCCGACGCTCGCGGTGGCCTAGCGATGGCGGCCCTCGAGCGACTCCGGGACGCGATCCCCGAGCCGGCGAAGGACATCCGGCTGAACCTCCAGTCGGTCCTCCAGGCCGGGGTCCTCACGCCGGCGCAGCGCTGGGGCGTGGCGGCGGCGTCGGCGATCGCCGCGCGCAACCCGGAACTCAGCCGGGCGGTGCTCGCCGACGCGCGGAGCGAGGCGGGCGCGGCGGTCGTCGACGACGCAATGGCGGCCGCCGCCCTGATGGCGATGAACAACGTGTACTACCGGTTCCGCCACGTCGTCGGCAAGCCGGGCTACTCGGAGAAGCCGGCCCGGCTCAGGATGAACCGGCTCGCCAGCCCCGCCACGAGCAAGGTCGATTTCGAGCTGTTCTCGCTCGCCGTGAGCGCCGTCAACGGCTGCGAGGCCTGCGTGCGGGCGCACGAGAAGGTGGTGCTCGAGGGCGGCCTCACGGAGGATCACGTCCACGAGGCGGTGCGGATCGCGGCCGTCGTGCACGCGGCCGCCGTGGCGCTCGAGATGGGCGCCGCGGAGGCGACGGCGGGGGTCTGAACCGCCGGGTCCGTTGCCGGGCGCGAGGCCGGCGCCTCGCGCCCGGACGGGACCTTCGGCCCGGTCAGCTCAGCTCGGGTACGACCGGCCGCTTCTCCTTCCAGAGGCAGGCGACGCCCGGCACCTCCCACTTCTCCCACATCTCGTCCACCTTCCGCTGGAAGTAGTCGACGTCCTCGTCGGTGAAGTGGGCGAAGCGGCCCTGCTTGAGGAGGTACTCGCGCACCGGCTTGCGCGGCTTGCCCTCCGCGTGCCCCTTGCTCTTGCCGTAGTACTTGACGACCCCGTCCTCCACCTCGTAGAGCGGGAAGATCCCGGTCTCGACCGCCAGCTCCCCGAGGTCGTGCGAGAGCATCGGGTCGTAGTCCCACCCCTTCGGGCAGGGATCGAGCGAGTGGATGAAGGTCGGCCCGCCGATCGAGAGGGCGCGCCGCACCTTGTTCGTGAACTCGACCGGGTACGACGCGCAGACGGTCGCCACGTACCGGCACTCCGGATGCCCCGCCGCGAGCATCCCCGCGGTGTTCTTCTTCCACCGGGTGTGGATGATCCGCTTGACGCTCCCCGGCGGGCTGAAGGTCGTGTTCGCCCCGTACGGCGTCGAGCCGGAGAGCTGGATGTCGGTGTTGGCGTACGACTCGTTGTCGTAGAGCAGGATGAGGCTGTTGTACTCCTTGTGGGTCAGCGTGGCCGAGATGGCGGCAAGGCCCATGTCGGCGCCGCCGCCGTCGCCGCAGAAGGCGATCACGTTGATCGGCTCGCTCTTGATCTTCCCCTTCTTCATGAGGGCCTTGAGGCCGGCCGAGGTCCCGAGCGCCGCCGAGCCCGAGGAGCCGAGCTGCGTGTGCATCCAGGGCACCACCCAGGGGGTCGTGTAGTACGTCGTGTTCGCCACGTACATGCAGCCGGTCGACCCGAGCACGATCGTGCGCGGGCCGGCCGCCTTGGCCATCAGCTTCATGACGAGGGCCGACTCGCACCCCTGGCAGGTGCGGTGCCCCGACGTGAAGTACTCCGCGAGCGGCAGCTTGTGGACGCCCTTGATGGGCTCCAGCTTCTGCGTCGCGTTCGTGAAGGCGGACGAACTACCTGACTTCGTTGCCGTCGTCATGACGATCTCCTACTCGCGCACGCCGAGCCACGTGGTCTTCGACGGCGACGTCCCGCTCGCCGCGGCCGCGTAGCACATGTCGGTCGCCTTGTAGACGTCCTCGAGCGTCACCTCGCGCCCGCCGAGCCCGCAGATGAAGGAGAGGAGCGGCGGATGGTGCGGCGCGTGGTACAGGGCGGCCCGGACCTCGTTGGCGAGGACGCCCGAGCCGAAGGGGGAGCCGAACGAGTAGTCGCGGTCGATGATGCCGACGACCTTCGCCCTCGAGAGCGCCGCCACGAGCCTCTCGGTCGCGAAGGGCCGGAACCACCGCTGCCGGATGAGGCCCACCTTCTTGCCCTGCTTGCGCATCTCGCGGATGCCGACCTTGAAGGGCAGCGAGATGGTCCCCATTCCCATGAGGATCACCTCCGCGTCCTCGGTCATGTACTCCTCGAACCAGGGGTTCTCCGGGCCGCGGCCGAAGACCTTCCGGAAGTCGGCGTACGCCTCCTCGATCACCGTGTACGCCCGCTCCATCGCCGCGTCGTTCTGGCGGCGGATCTCGATGACCCAGTCCTCGTTCGCCTGCGGCGCGACGGTGATCGGGTTGTCGGGGTGGAGCTGCAGCTCGTGCCGGTTGTAGGGCGGCAGGAACCGCTTCACCTTCTCCTCGGCCGGGACGCTGACCAGCGCCTGCGAGTGCGTGAGGAAGGCGCCGTCGGCCGAGATGGCGATCGGCAGCAGGACGCGCCGGTCCTCGGCGATCCGGTAGGCGAGGAGCGTCGTGTCGAGCATCTCCTGCGCCGTGTCGACCCAGATGAGCATCCAGCCGAGGTCGCGCACGGCGAGGGCGTCGTTGTGCTCGACGCCGAAGGCGCCGGGGTCGTCGAGGGCGCGGTTGCCCACCATGGCCACCATGGGGACGCGCAGGGGCGGCGTCACCGTGAGGCACTCCATCGCGTACATCCAGCCGACGCCCGAGGAGCCGCAGAAGACGCGCGCGCCGACCGTCGACGCGTGCTTCACGATCTCGAACTGGCTGTGCTCGCCCTCGGCCACGATGTACTCGGCCACGAGCTTCCCGTTGGCGATCTTCTTGGCGATCGCCTGCATGACCGTGTCGTACGGCCGGATGGGATACGCAGTGACCACATCGATGTCCGCCAGCGCCAGCGCCTCGGCGCAGGCCTCGCTGCCGGAGAGGAGCCGCTCGACGTCGCCGTCGTGGGCGACGGGCGGCCGCATCGCGACTGCCATGACTCTCCTCCCTTCCCTACGCGGCCGCGACCTTGCGGTCGGCGTTCTTGCCCGGGATCCCCTCGGTGATCTCCACCCCGCCGATGTCGAGCTGCTCCTGGATCTCCTCGTCGTACTGGCCGCGGAAGCGGAAGCCGTGCGACCGGACCACGTACTTCCTGTCGCCGATCTTCCCCTGCATCCAGGCCCGGTAGGCCTCCTTGTCCGCCTTCCACATCTCGTACTGGCTCGCGTTGTCCTCGAACGCCGCCTCGTTGACCATGGTGATGCAGTCCTTGGCCGGGCAGACCGCCTCGCAGACCCCGCAGCCGCAGCAGGCCTCCATCGCCGGGTCGTAGAGCTGCTCGGCCGTGACGTTGAAGACCGAGTCGGGGCAGGCGATCCAGCAGAGCGTGCACTTCACGCACTTGTCGAAGTCGACGACCGGCCGCATCGTGCGGGTCGTGAACTTCTTGAAGTACGGGTTCCGCTCGGGGATGAAGCCGTTGCCCTCGGCCGTGGCGTGGCCGGCCGGGATCGCCGGGATCGTGACCCCGTCGCGCATCTGGTGCCAGGCCGGCATGTCGAACGCGTACGGCTTCTCGGGGTTCCCCTCCGTGGGGCTCACCGGGCGCAGCTCGATCCGGTCGTAGGCCTTCTCCGCCGAGGCGACCTTGAGGTCGTTGCCCCACTCCGCCTCGCGAATCGCCTGCGACACCGCGTCGAGCGAGAGGAACTCCGGCTTGATGCGGGCAAGCGCGCCGAGGACGCGCGCCTCGGTGTGGTCCTCGCGGTGGACCCAGAGGCCGGAGAAGGACGCCTTGGCGGGGAGCAGGCCGAGGCTGTAGGGCTCGTCCTTCCGGTGGATGTCCTCGAGCAGCTCCTCGGCGCTCTGCAGCGACGTGATCAGGACCGTGCCGTCCCTGACCGTGAGCCGGTTGATCGGCTGCAGGCCGTACCACGCCCAGGACTCGACCCCCTTCGCCAGCGTGTCGTCGAGGCAGATCGTGACGTCCACCTCCTTGGGCTCGTAGCGGGCCATGTTCTGCTCGAGCTCCTCCTGGGTGTCCGCCACGATGGCGAAGTCCTTCGCCGGGATTCCGTTGCGCTGCGGGCTGTCGCCGTACCGCCCGAACGCGATCCCCCAGCGGCCCGCCTTGCGCGCGGCGAGCACGATGCCGCGGCAGATCCGGGCGGCCAGGTTCTTCTGGAAGATGCCGCGGTACACGACCTCACATGTGAACGCCGCCATTGCTCCCTCCGGTGTAAGATCCGTTCATGATCATCGCCCACGTCGCCGTCACGACCGCCGACGACTACCTCGCCCGGCGCGCCCCCTACCGGGAGGCCCACCTCGGCCGCCTCCTGGACCTCAGGGCCCGCGGCCTCGTGGTGGGCGGCGGCCCCGCCCCCGACGGCCGGTCGGCCGACGTCGTCTACCGGGCCCCCGACGAGGCCGCGGTGCGGCGCCTGGTCGACGAGGACCCCTACGTGACGGGCGGCGCCTGGACCGGCTACACGGTGACCCCCTTCACCGAGTTCCTCGAGCCCTGGCGCCTGCCCCCGCTCGTGACCGACGGCTCGCGCCGGGTCACGATCGTCGAGGGCGTCGTCACCGACCCGGACATGGCGCCCCTCGCGCTGGTGGAGGCCCGCGGGGCGGGGCGCCTCCTGTTCGGCGGCCTCTTCGCGGGCAGCCGGGCGCTGGCGGTCATGGCCGAGCCGGAGCCCGAGGGGCCGCTCCGCTGGTTCGCCGAGACCGGCTTCTTCGCCCCCGACAGCCTCCGCTCCCGTCCCCTCCTGTACGTGCTCTAGGGGTCGGGTCCGTACCCGTTCCCGGTGCCCGGCGCGGCGCTATGTCCTCACCCCTTCCTTGACAGTGGTCCGACCGTTGTCGGCAGCGGTCGGATCATCGCCCGACGGCCCCGCCCGGTCGGACGGCCCCCCTTGCAAGCGCACGAGCGCCCCGCGGTACGACTCGAGCGCGTCGACGAGGAGCCCCTCGAGCGTCTTGAGGTGCTGCAGCATCGCGGCCGACGCGGCCGGCCCGTCGCCGGCCGCGACGGCATCGAGGATCTGGCGATGGTCGACGATCGCCTGCTCGCGCCGGGCATGGCTGTCCACCAGCTCGCGCCGGCTCTCCGAGACGAGGTCCGAGAGGTAGTTGTGCAGGCGGATGAAGGTCTGGTTGTGCGCCGCCTCGGCGATGGCGAGGTGGAAGCCCCGGTCGGCGTCGTAGGCGACGTCGAGGTCGTCGGCCTCGAGGTCCCGCTCCTGCCGCGCGAGCGCGTCGCGGATCCGCTCCACGTCGGCGCGCGTGGCGCGCTCCGCCGCGAGGAAGGCGAGGCGCGGCTCGAGCATCTGCCGCGCTTCGTAGAGGTCGAGGAGCGCCTGCCGCTGGCGCACCAGGTAGTTGCCGAGGGGGACCGTGAGCGCGGAGGGGAGGCTCTGCGCCACGTAGTTGCCGCCCCCCTGGCGCGACCGGATGAGCCCCGACAGCTCGAGCGCGCGCAGCGCCTCGCGGATCGAGCCGCGGCTCGCCTGGAACACCTCGGCGAGCTGGCGCTCGGGCGGGAGCTGCTCGCCCGGCTTGAGCTCGCCGCGCGCGATCCGGCCCTGGAGGGTGCGGACGATCGCCTCCGTGACCTTGCCGCGTCTGCGAGGCGGCGCCGCGTCGTCGGCCATGGCGACTCTCCCCAGCCCCGGTCGGCACGAGGGTGGATCACGCGGGATCGGCGGGAGAGCGGGCGTGGAGGCGTGCGCTGCGAGCCGCGCGGGGACCCGGTGGACCGGGGGCCCGAGTGGTCCCGCAACCGGCCGCGCCGGTCGGACCACTGGCATCCACCATACTGCGCGGGCTGTTTGATTGTTATGAGAAACTTCGCACAGGCGGCAGGGCAGGCGGTCTCACGCCTGCCGCGCCCCTCGCACCGGCTCGACCTCCTCGCGCGCCCGCTCGAGGTCCTCCGCCGCGGGACGTGGGCCCGGCTGCTCGGCAGCCGCGCCAGGCTCGTAGGCCAGCTCGACCAGGAGCGGCAGGTGGTCGGAGCCGATGTCGCCGAGGGTCCGCATCTGCACGAGCCGGAAGTGCCCCGAGTGGAACAGGTGGTCGAGCGGGTAGCGGAGCCACCTGGGCGTCCGGGCGTGGAACGTGGCGTAGAGGCCGCGGCCGCGCCTCGGGTCGAGCAGGCCGCTCACCTTCTGGAAGAGGCGCGACGTCGCCGACCAGGCCACGTCGTTCATGTCGCCGCAGACGATCGTCGGCCCGGGCGTCGCGGCCGCCTCCCGGCCCACGAGGACCAGCTCCGCGTCGCGCTCGCCGGTGTCGGACGCCGGTTGCGGCGGCCTCGGGTGGAGGCTGATCACCCGGACCGCCTCGCCCGACCGCAGCCGCGCCCGGGCGTGGATCGACGGCACGTCGGGCTCGACGAGGAACCGCACCTTCGACTCGTCGACCGGCAGCTTCGAGTAGAGGGCCATCCCGTAGGCGTTGTCGAGCGGGCAGGTCGTCGCGTGCGGGAAGGTCGCCCGGAGCCGGTGGAGGCGTCCGACCCACCAGTCGTCGGCCTCGTCCAGCACGACGACGTCCGGCTCCACCGCCGCGACGAGGTCGAGCAGGCGATCGACGCGGCGGTTGCCCTGGCGGACGTTCGCCACGAGGAGGCGAACGGCGCGGGTCCGGTCGTGCCGCGACGCGGCGCCGACCTCGACCGGCGCGCCCGGCAGGTACGGCCAGACCCACGCGGCCTGGTACACGGCGGCCGCGACGAGCGCCCCCGCGGCGAGCCGGCCGGCTCGCGACGCGCCTGCGGCCCGCAGCACGAGCGGGGCCGCGGCGACGTACAGGGCCAGCAGCTGCAGGCGCGGGAAGTCGAGCGCGCGGATCCACCACCGGTCGCTCCGCGACATCGGCAGGACCGCCGTCGCGGCCAGGCCGAGGCCGGCCGCTAGTGCCCAGAACCCGCCGCGCCTCATTGCGGCCCCGGTCGCTCGCACCCGCCGTGCCCGATCCCCGGGTGGGGTCGGCGCGAGGCCGAAGCCCGGTGAGCCCGGCCGGCCCGCGAGATCACGGCCCCGGGGCCTCACGGCCTGCCGGGGACGGCCTTCACGGCAGCCAGCACCGCAGCACCTCGTCGGCCCGCACGACGGTGCCGTAGCGCCGCTGCCAGTTCACCAGCGCGGCCGCGTGCAGGTTCGGGACGTAGCCGGCCACGGCGTCCGCGACCGGGACGACGTAGTAGTCGAGCTGGAACGCGTCGCGAACCGTGCAGTCGACGCAGCCGTTCGAGACGACGCCGGCGGCGACGCAGGTGCGGACTCCGCGGCCGCGGAGGGCCATGTCGAGGTGGGTCCCGAGAAAGGCGCTGAATCGGCGCTTCCTGATGACGACGTCGCCCGGCTCGGGCCGCAGCTCGTCGACGACCTGGTGCCCCCATGTGCCGTCGAGGCAGCTGGCCACGAGGCCGGCCTCCTCCCGCTTCTCGCGCCACGGGGGCGAGTCGGCGGCGGGGTCGGCGGTCATCATCGCGTACACGACCGTGGCGCCCGCGCGCCTGGCCCCGGCGAGGAGGCGCTGCACGGTCGGGATGACGCCGCGCACCGGTGCGAGGGGAAGCCGGTTCCGATCGCAGGCGCCCCCCTCGGCACAGTAGTCGTTCTGCATGTCGACGACGACGAGGGCGGTGTGCTCCGGGCGGACCTTCTCCGCCAGGGTCCTGAGGGGCGTGGTGGGCATCACGGTCACACCCTCCGCACGGCCTCGGCGAGGAGCCGGCGGCCCTGGTCGATCTGCCGCCGCCGTGCCTCCCGCCAGGCGCGGTGACGCTGCAGTCGTCCGTCGGCGTCGGCGAGCTGCTTCCCCATCTCCCGCGGGCTCGGGCTCCCCTCGGTGGCGAGCGCCTCGAGGAACCGCTCCGGGTCGAGCTGCTGCCGGACCCACGGTGTGGGGAGCCCGAGCGGCCGGCCGAGGGTCTCCTGGGCCGCGGCGTCGAGCATGGCGCCCGTGACGGCCTCGACCGTGACCCCGTCGCGAACGGCATTGCGGACCAGGCGGGCGACCACGTGATGCGCGGTGCGGAAGGAGAGATCGCGCTCCCTGACGATGGCGTCGGCGAGGGCGCTGGCGGTGCTCCAGAAGGCACCGGCCCGGCGGCGCATCTCGTCCGCGTTGATCGTCAAGGACTCGAGGACGCCGACCACGAGGTCGAGGCAGCGCCACGTCGTGTCGGTCGCCTCGTCGAGAACGTGGCCCGCGTAGGCCGGGTCGCAGTCGGTGCTCGACGCGCTGCGAGCGATGCCGGCCGAGGCGGGGAACCAGCCGACGGCGCGCCCGGCGAAGCCGCGGACGTGCTCCAGGGCGACGGCGTTCTTCTTCTGCGGCATGATCGACGACGAGCCGCAGTACCCGTCGTCGACCTCGACGAGGTCGAATTCCCAGCTGTGCCAGAGGTAGAGGTCGCCGGCCATTCGGCCGAGGTCGACCATGGCGATGCCGAGGACCGCCGCCGTCTCCATGACCCAGTCGAGCGTGAACTCGCCGGCGTCGTGCGAGTTGACGACGATGTCGTCGTGCCCGAGCAGCTCGGCGACGCGCCGGCGGTCGAGCGGCCACGAGGTGCCGCAGAGCGCCGCCCCGCCGAGGGCGCTCAGGTTCACGCGGGCGAACGCCTCCTCGACCCGCTGCATGTCCCGCTCGAACAGGTAGAACTGCCGCAGCAGGTAGTGGCCGAGGGTCCAGGGCTGGGCGTGCTGGAGGTGGGTCCAGCCCGGCATGAGGGTCCCCACGTGCCGGGCGGCCATCCGATGGAGACGGTCGGACAGCGCCGCGAGACCGTCGTGGACCACGAGGAGGCGATTGCGGACGAAGAGCCTCGCCACGGCCGCGTTGTGGTCGATGCGGCTTCGCCCCGTGTGCATCCGGCCGCCGACGTCCTCGCCGATACGGTCGGTGAGGAAGGTCTCCACCTGCAGGACGAGCGAGTCGAATCTGGGGTCGATCGGGAACGCATCGCCGAGGGCCGCCGCCTCCTCGAGCGCTCCGAGGATCGCCCGCGCCTCGTCCGACCGCAGGATCCCCCGCTCGCGGAGCATCACGACGTGCGCCGTGTCGACCTGCAGGTGCTCCGGCAGGGCACGCCGGTCCCTCGCGAGCCGCGGCGTCAGCATGTGGTCGAGCACCCGCTGCGCGGTGGCGGAGAGGCGGCCCGAGGTGAGGGGCCTCCTGGCACCGGTCGTCGATGTCTCGCTGCTCATGCTTCTCCTCCTCCTCGAGATCGGAGTCGGGAGGGAAACGCCGGCCCGGGATCCGCCGAGCCTCCCTCCCCTCCCGACAACTCACCCGCGTCGGACCATCGCACGGAACCCCTGGCGTGCGGAGGGCCGGGCGGCGTCCCTCCCGGCGGCCGCTCGACCGGGTGGACCAGGTGACAGGACACGGCGTGGCCTCGTGCGGCCTCGCGGAGCACCGGCGCGACGGCCCGGCACTCCGGCCCGGCGTGGGGACAGCGCGTGTGGAAGCGGCACCCGCTCGGCGGCGCGAGCGGCGACGGCGGCTCGCCCGGCAGGATGAGCCGCTCCCGCCGCCGCGCACGGCGGGGATCGGCGATGGGGGTGGCGGCGATCAGCGCCTGCGTGTACGGATGCAGCGGCGACGCGAAGAGCCGCTCGGCCGGCGCCGACTCGACGATCTGCCCGAGGTAGAGCACGGCGACCCGGGTCGACAGCGCGCGGGCGACCGACAGGTCGTGGGTGATGAGCAGGTAGGCGAGGTTCATCTCCGCCCGGAGCCGCTTGAGCAGCGTGAGGATCTGCGCCCGCACGGACATGTCGAGCGCCGAGACCGGCTCGTCGGCGACGATGAACTCCGGCCCGACGCTGATGGCCCTGGCGATGACGACGCGTTGCCGCTGGCCGCCGCTGAGCTCGTAGGGATACCGGTCGAGGTAGCGCGCGGCGGGCGCGAGGCCGACCGACTCGAGGAGCGAGGCCGCCCGCCGGTCGGCCTCGTCCGCGCCGCAGATCCGGTGAGTCAGGTACGGCTGGCGGAGGACCGCCCGGATCGACCTGCGCGGGTTGAGCGAGGCGAACGGGTTCTGGA
The DNA here is from genome assembly GCA_036381125.1 of Thermodesulfobacteriota bacterium. Classification (GTDB taxonomy): domain Bacteria; phylum DASVDK01; class DASVDK01; order DASVDK01; family DASVDK01; genus DASVDK01. The sequence continues at coordinate 17,950 of DASVDK010000005.1, forward strand.
AGACCATCTGCATCCGGCGCCGGAGCCGGCGGAGCGCCGCCTCGTCGAGGCGGGTGAGGTCCTCCCCCCGGTAGAGGACCCGGCCCGAGGTCGGCTCGAGGAGGCGGAGGAGGAGGCGCCCCAACGTGCTCTTGCCGGAGCCGCTCTCGCCGACCAGGGCGACCGTCTCGCCCGCGGCGATCGTCAGGTCGACGCCGTCGACCGCGACGAGGCGGCGCGCCGCCCCCGTGAGGAAGCCGCCGGAGAGGGCGAAGTGCTTCACGAGGCCCTCGGCGACGACGAGCGGAGCGCTCATGACGGCTTCGGCCCCGCCGGGCCAGGCTCGGCGAGCCAGCAGGCGGCCGCGTGACCCGGGCCGATCGTCAGCGGCGGCGGCTCCCGTTCGGCGCAGGCCGGCATCGCGCTCGGGCACCTCGGGCCGAACCGGCAGCCCGTCGGGAGGTCCGCCAGGCTCGGAACGAAGCCCTCGATGGCGTAGAGCTCCGCGTCGGGGCGCTCGAGGCTGATCACCGAGCGAAGGAGCCCGGCGGTGTAGGGATGGGCGGGGGCATCGAAGAGGCGCTCGACCGGCGCCTCCTCCACGACCCGGCCGGCGTACATGACGTACACGCGGTCGCAGACCTCCGCCACGACCCCGAGGTCGTGCGTGATCAGGAGGAGCGCCATCCCGAGCTGCTTCTGCAGCGACTTGAGGAGGTCGAGGATCTGCGCCTGGATCGTCACGTCGAGGGCCGTCGTCGGCTCGTCGGCGATCAGGAGTGCCGGCCGGCACGAGAGCGCCATCGCGATGAGCACGCGCTGCCGCATCCCGCCGGACAGCTCGTGCGGGTAGCGCTCCGCCACCCGGGCGCTCCGGGGGAGGGCGACCATGTCGAGCGCCTCGGCCACCCGTGCCTCGACCCGGTCGTGACCCCGGTGGAAGCGGATCGCCTCGGCGATCTGCTCGCCCACCCGCATGACCGGGTTGAGGTAGGTGGAGGGGTCCTGGAAGATCATGGCAATCTCCCGGCCGCGCACCCTGCGCATCGCCTCCGGCGGCAGCCGCAGGAGGTCGACGCCCCGGTAGAGCACCTGGCCGCCGGCGTAGCGCCCGGGCGGCTCGGGGATCAGCCGGAGCACCGACAGCGCCGTCACCGACTTGCCGCAGCCGGACTCGCCGACCAGGCCGACGGCCTCCCCCGCGCGCACGGCGAGGCTCACCGCGTCGGTCGCCCTGACCACCCCTCGCGACGTGAGGAAGTGCGTCGAGAGCTCCTGCACGGCGAGCAGGGGCTGCCCCGCCGTCGCGCTCATCGCTCTCGAAGACGGGGATTGAGGGCGTCGTTCAGCCCGTCCCCCACCAGGTTGAAGCCGAGGACCGTGAGGAAGACCGCCGCCCCGGGAAAGGCCGAGAGCCACCACGCCTGGCGCAGGTAGCGCTGGGCCTCCTGCAGCATCGTCCCCCACGACATCGCGTTCGGATCGCCGAGCCCGAGGAAGGAGAGGCTCGCCTCGAGCAGGATCGCCTGCGCCACGTCGAGCGAGCCGGCGACGACGGCCGGGGGCAGGGCGTTGGGGAGGATCTCGGAGACGATGATCCGGAGACGCGACAGGCCGATGGACCGCGCCGCCTCGACGAACTCCTGCTCCTTGAGCGACAGGAACTGCGCCCGCACGAGGCGGGCCGCCGGCGGCCACGAGAGGATGCCGATGACGGCGATGATCCGGTCGAGCCCGCCCCCCAGGAGCGCCACCACGACGAGGGCGAGGACGAGGCGGGGCATGACCTGGAACATCTCCGTGATGCGCATGAGCACGGCGTCGAGCCGGCCGCCGTGGAACCCGGACGTCGCGCCGACGACGATCCCGATGGCAACGGCGACGGCGGCGGCCAGGAGCCCGACGGTGAGCGAGACCCGGGCGCCGTGGACGAACTGGCTGAACACGTCCCGCCCGAGGGCGTCGGTCCCCATGAGGTACCCCTCGCCAGGCGGCCGGAACGAGGCCCGGGAAATCGCGAACGGGTCCGCGGGGGCGATGGCCGGCGCGAGGAGCGCGACCAGCCCGAACAGGCCGACGACCGCGAGTCCGAAGACCGCCGCCCGATTCCGTCGAAACCGCCGCCAGAAGTCCATGCCCGCTCCAGGGATCCCGCTAGTACCGGATCCGCGGATCCAGGTAGGCGTAGAGGACGTCGGTCAGGAGGTTCGTCACGACGACCACGACCGAGAGGAAGAGGAAGATCCCCAGGAGCAGCGGGTAGTCGCGGCTGCCGATGGACTCGAAGAGGAGGCGGCCGAGACCGGGCCAGCCGAAGACCGTCTCCACCAGCACCGAGCCGCTCAGGGCGAAGCCGAGGTTGTAGCCGACGATGGTCACGACCGGCAGGAGCGCGTT
>DASVDK010000006.1:0-14562 GCA_036381125.1 Thermodesulfobacteriota bacterium
AACGTCTTCTGGGGCGGCCGCAGCGAGATCAAGCCGAGCGAGATCTCCCCCTTTGCCTACGAGGCCTTCTGCCGCGAGCACGGCCTCGATCCGGCCGCCATGCGCGAGTAGCACGCCGACCCGGCGGCCGCTCGTGCCGCCGCCGTGTACGGTCGCGCCGCCCTGCATCAGGTGCTCTCCTGGGCACCAGGTCAGCCCTCGAAAAACGTGATAGCCTTCACACTTCGGGAGTGGAGGCTCGGCATGATGCCGCGGGTCGTCATCGTCGAGGGCGAGGCCGACATCGCTCCGATCCTCCGAGCGGCCCTGGAGTCGGCCGGGTACGAGCTGGTGGTCGTGTCGACCGTCGGGGAGGCGCGGGCCGTGCTCGCCGACGCCCGGCCCCCCGCGCTCCTGCTCGTGGACGTCGCCCTCCCCGACGGCGACGGGCTCGAGGTCTGCCGGCTCGCCCAGGCGCGCTGGCCCACTCGCCCGATCATCGTCTGCACCGCGGCGGCCTCCACCGAGATGCACGCCAGGGCCGTCCTGGCCGGCGCGTCGGCCTACCTCGCCAGGCCGTTCGACCGCGACGCGCTCCTCGCGCTCGTCGACCAGCTACTCGACCGCAAGCGATCGAGGGCGAGCTAGACGCCGTCCTCGCCGTCCTCCTGCTCCCGGAAGAGGTTCGTCCGGATGGTGTCGATGTGCGCCCGCATCGCCTCGAACGCGTCGCGCGCGCTGCGTGCCGCGATCGCGTCGACGATGGCGCGGTGCTGCAGCGCCGACCGTACTCGCCGTTCCGGAGTGAGGGTGGAGAGCCGGTAGGCCTTCCAGCCCGGCTCGCGCCGCAGCCGGCTCACGATCTCGAGGAAGGCGACGAGGAGCGGGTTGTGGGTCGCCTCGGCGATGGCGCGGTGCAGCGTGCGGTCCCAGAACTCGTACGTCTCCGGGTCGGTGGCCGCCTCGCGCTTCGCGAGGCACCGGCGCAGGTAGGCGATGTCCTCGGGCCGCGCGCTCACGGCCGCGAACTGGGCGATGGCCGGCTCGAGGACGAGCCGCGCGTCGAGCACCTCGCGCGGACTGGCGCCCTGGGCGTCCGCGACGGGCTCGAGCGCCTGACCGGGCGGGGTCCGGCCGACGAACGTCCCCTGGCCGACGTGCCGCCAGATCTTCCCGTCCGCCTCGAGGACCGCGAGCGCCTTGCGCAGCGTCGAGCGCCCGACGCGCAGCGTCAGGGCGAAGTCCCGCTCCGCCGGAAGGCGGCTCCCCACGGGGTAGCGGCCGCTCGCGAGGAGCCGCCGCAGCTCGCCGAGCGCGCGCTCGAGGGCGCGGGGCTCGGGCCGGGAGCCGTTACCCCTGGGGGTCTCCGTTCTCGTGGCGTCCTTGCGGCGTCCCATTTCGCGTCTCGTCGTGCCCGAATTCGGTTATGATGCGCGTATGGCCTACGTCATCGAGCAGCCGCCGGTCCCCTCGCTGCCGGTCGCGGGGGGCCGGGACCGCTTCCCGGTCCGCCGGATCTACTGCATCGGCCGCAACTACCGGGCCCACGCCATCGAGATGGGGCACGACCCCGACCGCGAGCCGCCGTTCTTCTTCATGAAGCCGGGCGACGCCGTCGTCGAGAGCGGGTCGGCGATCCCGTTTCCGATGGCGACGAGCGACCTCCACCACGAGATCGAGCTGGTCGCCGCCATCGGCAAGGGGGGCGTCCACATCCCCGAGGCGCGCGCCCTCGACCACGTCTGGGGCTACGGCGTGGGGCTCGACCTCACGCGGCGAGACCTCCAGGGCGCGGCCAAGGACCTCCGGCGGCCGTGGGACATGGGCAAGGGGTTCGATCAGTCGGCGCCGTGCAGCGCGCTTCGCCCCGCGGCCGAGATCGGTCACCCCGAGTCGGGCGCCATCTGGCTCAGGATCAACGGCGAGGTCCGCCAGCAGAGCGACCTGCGCTACCACATCTGGACGCTGCCCGAGACCATCGCCATCCTCTCCCGGCTCGTGGCGCTCGCGCCGGGCGACCTGATCTTCATGGGGACCCCCGAGGGGGTCGGACCGATCAGGCCGGGCGACCGCCTCGAGGGGCACGTCGACGGCGTCGGCGACCTCGTGGTGACGATCGGCTAGCCGCGCGAGGCCGCGTAGTACTCCACGCGACGCTCGAGCAGCCCTATCGCGGCCGAGCCGACGAGCGCGAAGACGAAGAGCCCGAGGGTCAGCGCCCAGAACTCCCGCATCAGGAAGTTCCGCGAGTACAGCTCGAACAGCTCCCCGAGCCCGATGATCGACACCAGGAGCTGACCGATCACCACCCCCTTCACGGCCCGGATGAAGCCGAGGCGGACCCCCGCCAGGATCTCGGGCAGCGCCGCGAAGAAGAGGACCTTGCGATAGACGGCCGCCCGGCTCGCGCCGAAGGCCTGCGCCATCTCGACGAGCGAGGGGCTCACGTCGCGGATGCCGGCCCGGGTGTCGAGGACGATGATCCAGAGGGCGAAGAGGACCACCGTCACGACGACCGTCGTGGTGCCGAGGCCGAAGAGGAGCATGAGGACCGGCACGAGCGCGGTCAGCGGCGCGCTCGCGAACACGTTGACCCAGAGCCCGAGGAGCCGGTCGGCCGCGGCGACCCGCCCCATGAGCACGCCGAGCGGGATCCCGATCACGATGGCCAGGACGAGCCCGAGCGCGAACGAGGCGAGCGCGTTCCAGACGGCCGCGACGAACGTCTCGGTGCCGAGGAGTCGGCCGAAGGTGACGACGACCTCGGTGAGCGGGGGCACGATGGGGACGAGGCCGGCCCGGCCGACCGCCTCCCAGAGGAGGCCCCAGAGGAGCAGCGAGGACATCATGGGGAGCCGGGAGAGGCGCATCGGCGTCACACCAGGTACTGCTTGAGGAGCTGCCAGATCTCCTCGACGGTGTCGAGGTACGGCTCGGCGCGCCGGATCTCGTCGGGGCTACCCGACCGGTCGAAGCCCGTGCGGATGATCCGCGAGACGCTCCCCGGCCGCCGCGACAGGAGCACGATCTGGTTCGAGAGGTAGACGGCCTCCTCGATGCTGTGCGTCACGAAGATGACGGTCTTCTTCTCCTGGGCGAGGAGCTGGAGGAGGTCCTCCTGGAACTTCCGGCGGGTCTGCTCGTCGACGGCCGAGAACGGCTCGTCCATGAGGATGACGTCGGCGTTCACGGCCAGGGCGCGGGCGAGGCCGACCCGCTGCCGCATGCCGCCCGACAGCTCGTGCGGGTAGCGGTGCTCGAAGCCGAGCAGCCCCACCTCCTCGATGTAGCGGCGCGCCACGTCCTCCCGCTCGCCGCGGGGCGTCCCTCGCAGCTCGAGGCCGAAGCCGACGTTGCGCAGCACCGTGGCCCACGGCATGAGGGCGAAGTCCTGGAAGACGAACGCCCGCTCGGGCCCGGGCCCGGTGACCGTGCGGCCGCCGACGCGCACCTCGCCGGCGTCCGGCTGGACGAGGCCGGCGATGATCTTGAGGAGGGTCGTCTTGCCGCAGCCCGACGGCCCGAGGAGGGTCGTCAGCTCGCCGGTGGGGAACTCGATGCTCACGTCCCGCAGCGCCTGGATCTCGCCGCCGTAACTCTTGCTGATGCCGCGCACCTCGACGGCGGGGGGGGTCATCGGCTCACCTCCGGTTCGCCTCGGGGCGGAAGAAGCGGGTCTCGGCGCGCTCGAGGAGCGACACCGTGACGCCGGCGACGACGATGATGGAGGCGATCACCGCGTACATCGTCGGGTAGTCGGCGATGGACGCGCTGTAGGTGATGAGGTCGCCGATGCCGGTGGGCGTGATGAGCAGCTCCGCCAGGACGATCCCGACGAAGCCGGCGGCCGCGCCGAGCCGCAGGCCGGCGAAGATGACGGGGCTCGCCGCGGGGAGGACGATCTTCACGATCTCCTGCCGGCGAGTTCCCTGGAACGACCGGCACATGTCGAGCAGCGACGGGCTCACCGTCCGCACCGCCTTGTACGCGTTCAGGACGATCACCGGCGCGGCGAGGACGACGACCGCGAGCACCTTGGCCGCGAGCCCGATCCCGTAGACGAACGTGATGAGCGGGATCAGGGCTGCCATGGGGGCCGCCTGCATGACGACGAAGACGGGGACGAGGAGCCATTCGGCCGGCCGCGCGAGGCCCATGGCGACCCCCGTGAGAACCCCCACGGTGCCGCAGAGGGCGAGCCCGATGACGAGCGGCTCGAGCGTGGTCAGGTAGGCGCGCGGCAGGCTGCCGTCGGCGACGGCGGCGACGAAGGCGCCGGCCGTGGCGCCGAAGCTCGGGAAGGCGAAGCTCACCGGGATGCGGCCGGCCACTTCCCAGGCGCCGAGCACGAGCGCGATCGACGCCAGGCGCCAGAGGGCCGATGCCCGGAGGCCGCGTGCGAGCGCGCCTCCGGGCATCCGCCATGCGAGCGGTACGGTCACGAGGCTACCGGGCGAGCGCGCCGGGGCGCTCGAGCCGCGCCGAGCGGCCGAGCTTCTGGATGGCGCGGTTCAGCGGCTCGAGGTCCCAGAAGTCCTCGACCTTGAGCGCGTTCGGGTCGCCCTGGATGGCGCCCGAGAGGGTGAAGAAGGCGAAGTCGTTCTTCACCGCCGCGACGCCGCCGCCGTCGACCGGATAGACCCCGGCCTCCGCGGCCTCCGTGTAGTACGGGACGATGTCCTTCTCCAGGTCGGCCGGCAGGTCCTTGAGGAGGCCGTACTTCGCCCGCGCCTCCGCCACGAACGCCGGGTTCTTCTTGATCGCGCGCCAGACCTTGAGGAACTCCTCGACCACGATGTCGGCGCTCTTCGCGTTGCGCTCGAGCCACTCCTGCCGGGCGAAGAGCGCGTCGTCGGTCGCCTTCGTGTCGCCGGTGGACAGGAAGACGAACTTGCCCGGCGCCTCGCGCTCGATGAAGCGCCGGTTGGCGGAGTCGACGATGGTCGCCTTGATGTTGCCGCGCAGCAGGGCGAGCGCCCGCACCTCGGATCCCGGGACGTAGCTGAGGTTCTTGAAGGTGATCCCGTGCTTCTGGGCCATGAGCTTGATGATGGCCTCGGTGCCGGAGCCGCGCGAGTGGACGACGAACTCCTGGCCGTCGAGGTCCTTCCAGCTCTTGTAGAATTCACCGTTGACGACCGGGAAGAAGCGCAGCGTGCTGAGCTGGTAGAAGAACCGCAGCGGGACCTTGAGCCGCTGCATGGCCGCGTACGGGGTGCCGACGCCCACGTCCGCCTGGCCGTTGGCGACCGCCTGCACCGCGAGGTCCTCGGACTTGACCGTGAGGAGTTCGACCTCGAGGCCGCGGGCCTTGATCTGCTCGAGGGCGATGAGGAGGTTCAGCGATTCGGCGCTCGGAACGTCGCCGTAGGCCACGCGCAGCTTCGATTGGGCGATGGCCGGGGAGGTCAGGACGGCGAGGACGAGCGCGAGCGCGAGGACGGGGGCCCCGAAGAGCCGCATGCCGAAGCGGAACATCGTTTCCTCCACGCCGGTTGGAAGTGCCGTGTGTGGAGCATCAGCATGCCGCGCGGCCGGTTTGGTGTCAAACCGTGTTCGGGCGCTTCGCGCAAACCAGCGAGCGGCAAGGCCGCCGAAGCGGGCAGTGCTGCAAACCAATAGCGTGATTGGTTTGCCGGCAGCGCCCGGAAGGAGGGGACGTGCGAGTCCAGCAGCTCTTCGATCTCACCGGCCGGGTCGCCGTCGTCACCGGCGGGTCGCGCGGTCTCGGCCGGCAGATCGCCGAGGCGCTCGGGGAGGCCGGGGCGCGCCTGGCCATCACCGCGCGCAAGCCCGAGGGGCTCGAGGAGGGGGCCGCGGCGCTCCGCGCGGCCGGCTTCGAGTGCCTGGCGGTCCGCTGCGACGTGGGCCGGGAGGAGGAGGTCGACGCCGCGGTGGCGCAGGTCATGGCGCACTACGGCCGCATCGACATCCTCGTGAACAACGCCGGGACGAGCTGGGCCGCGCCGGCGACCGACGTGTCGGCCGCCGACTTCGGGAAGGTTCAGCAGACGAACGTGCTCGGGACGTTCCTCGTGAGCCAGCGGGTGGGGCGCCACATGATCGCGCGGCGATACGGGAAGATCGTGAACGTCGCCTCGATCCTCGCGCTCGCCGGCAGCGCGCCGGAGATCCTCGACGCCATCGCGTACTCCACGAGCAAGGGCGCGGTCGTGGCGTTCACCCGCGACCTCGCCGTGAAGTGGGCGCGCCACGGGATCACCGTCAACGCGATCGCGCCCGGCTTCTTCCCGAGCCGGATGACGCGCGTGGTCCTCGAGCGGCGGGGCGAGGCGATCGCCGGCGCCGCACCCATGGGCCGCGTCGGAGGCCCGGACGACCTCAAGGGCGCCGCCCTCCTCTTCGCCTCCGACGCCTCCGCCTACATCACCGGCCAGGTCCTCGCCGTCGACGGCGGCACGACCGCATGGTGACGGGGTCAGGTCTTTCCGCTTTCCAGTTTGGAAAATGGAAAGACCTGACCCCATGGAAAATGGAAAGACCTGACCCCTATTTGAGCGGCGAGAAGGGGGCGGGGACGAGGATGCGGGTCTCCATCTTCTGGACCAGGGCGAGCAGCTTCGGCACGAACGCCTTCCATCGGGGGTCGGCCATCAGCTCGGCCCGCCGGCGCGTCCGCTCCTCGAGGCTCTCGTACGCCCACATGTGGACGACCTGGTTCAGCTCACCGATCTCGCTGGAGAAGTAGCCGACCAGTCGGCCGAGGATCGGCACCTGGATCGCCATGCCCTCCTTCTCGTACAGCGAGAAGTACTCGCCCACCTTGCCGGGGTGCAGGGTGTAGGTCCGCTCCTCGAGAATCATGTCCGCTCTCCGGAGTGCGAGGGCGCGAGGCCGAGCAGGCGGCCCGGCGTCACGCGAGCCATGAGGTCGATCTCCTCGCGGGTCACGCCGGCCGCGAGGAGCTGCTGCACGAAGAACTGATACCCGTCCGGGTGCGAGGGGTTGCCCACCTGGCCGAGGTCCGTGGCGAGGACGAAGTGCTCGGCGCCGACCGCCTTGATCGCCTTCGCGTTGTCCTCCGGCGTCACCCGCTTCCAGTGGCTCATCCAGGCGATGTGGGCGCCCGGCCCCATGAACGTCCCGAGGGAGGCCAGCTCGAAGGTCGCGCCGAGCTTCGCCGCCTCGCGCATCTGGTCGATCGACATGTCGACGACCGCGAAGAGCGCGTGGGTGACCAGGAGCTTGCGGAAGCCGATCCGCGACGCCGCCTCGGCGAGCACCATGACCTCGTCCGCGGAGGCGTGACCGGTCTGGAGGACGAGGTCGAGGTCGGCGCAGATCCGCATGATCTCGAGCACGGCGGGCACGGGCCTTCCGCCCTCGACGACGCGGATGCCCTCGCGCGGCTCCTTGAAGAAGCGGACGTGACGGTCGGCGTCCATCGACGGCAGCCAGACGACCCGGCCGTACTGCCCCTGGATGCGGGCCATCCACTGCACGGCCTGCGGGTTGAGGCCGCCCACGGCGCCGTTGAGCGCGATGCCGCCGAAGACCTCGAGCCCCGGGAAGTGCCGCCGCAGGAGGTAGGCGCGCGAGGCGGTCTCGGCGACGTGGTTCTTGAGGACGAGGCCGCCCATCTGCTTCTGCACCGCGATGGCGGCGATCGTGACGTCGTCGGCGCAGCGGTCGAAGACGTCGGGCGCCGAGTGGACGTGGAAGTCGATCGCCCCCCGGATGAGGCTCTCCCGGGGGGGCGGCGGCGGGAAGACGCGGGACGATCCGTCGGTCATGAGCTGGCTCCGTGGGCGGCGGGCTCGCCCGCCGCGCCGGTGGACTCGACCCGGACCACCGTACAGGCCGATGGCTCGGGCAGGAGGTGGACGCGCTCGCCGGGGCGCGCGGCGACCGCACCCCGCGCCTGGACGGCGAGACTCGTGCCCCCGGCGTCGAGCGTGAGGTCGGTGAAGGCGCCGAGGAAGCTCGCCTTGACGACCTCGGCGGCGATGCCGGCGCCGTCGGCCGGCGCCTGCCGGTGCACGGCGATCTGCTCGGGCCGGATGGCGACGACGACGCGGGCCCCGCGGCCGACGGCGCCGGAGACGCGGGCCGCGAGCGGCCCGACGGCGGTGCGGACCCGCACCCGGCCGGCCTCCGCATCCGTCTCGGTCACGCCCGGCAGGAGGTTCGCCGAGCCGAGGAACGTGGCCACGAACTCGTCCCTCGGCTCGCGGTAGATCGCCTCGGGCGTGCCGATCTGCCGGATCCGCCCCTCGTGCATGACCGCGATCCGGGTCGCGAGCGCCATCGCCTCCGCCTGGTCGTGCGTGACGTAGAGCGCCGGGACCCGGAGGCGCGATCGGAGGTCGGCCAGCTCCGCGCGCATCTCCTCGCGGAGCTTGGCGTCGAGGTTCGACAGCGGCTCGTCGAAGAGGAGCGCCGCCGGTTCCATGGCGAGCGCGCGGGCGAGGGCGACCCGCTGCTGCTGGCCGCCCGAGAGCTGGTGCGGGTAGCGGTCCTCGAAGCCGCCGAGGCGGACGAGGGCGAGCGCCTCGCGCGCCCTGGCGGTCATCCTCTCGCGCGACAGCTTCGGGCCGAAGCGCAGCGGGTACCGGACGTTGTCGAGCACCGTCAGGTGCGGCCAGACGGCGTACGACTGGAACACCATGCCGAACCGCCGGCGGTAGGGGGGGACGAGGACGCCGCGCGCGCCGTCGGCGAGCAGTTGATCGCCGAGCCGGATCGAGCCCTCCTCCGGCGCCTCGAGCCCGGCCACGCAGCGCAGCGTCGTCGTCTTGCCGCAGCCGCTCGGTCCCAGCAGGCAGAGCAGCTCGCCGGGAGCCACCTCGAAGGAGACCCCCCCGAGCGCCGCCACGGCGCCGAACCGCTTGGCGAGCCGCTCGACGACGAGCGTCACGGCGTGTACTCGAGCACGTGCAGCCCGCCGCCCCGCCGGTCGGTGACGTAGACGAGGCCGCGGTGGTCGACGAAGACGTCGTTGCTCTGCACCGGCTGCCCCCAGTCGGAGGCGGGGATGTAGTAGCCGACCTCGGTCGGCCGGTAGGGGTCGCGGATGTCGAGGACCCTGAGCCCCGCGTTGAACCAGACGACGAACACGCGGTCGCCTGTGACCGCCTCGTGCAGGTTGTGGGCGCCGAACCGCCCCCCGCTCGTCATGAACCCGTTCAGCTCCGGCCGGTACGTCGCGATCGGGACCGGGTTGGCCGCGTCGCGGACGTCGACGACCCAGAGGAACTGCGACCGCTCGTAGTTCCGGTTGCCGTGGGCCTCGTCGGTCACGAGCGCCACGCCGCGCCCCGGCACCGGCACGGCGGTGTGGGTGTGCCCGTGGTACGGCGGGCTCCAGTCGAGCCGCGAGAGGAGCTTCGGCCGCGAGAGGTCCTTCACGTCGAGGATCACGAACCCCGCGTCCCAGTACCCGAGGTAGAGGCGGTCGCCCTCGATCCAGGGGGGACCGTGCGCGGCGAACCGCTCCCCCGGCGCCGCGTCCGACTGCTCGCCCCCGGCGGTCCACTGGCCGGGCAGCCACCAGCGCGACACGAGGCGCGGCTTCGACGGGTCCTTGACGTCGACGATCCAGAGGATCTTGTCGAGGTAGCCGTCCTCGCCGGTCGGCAGGAGCGCGAGGCCGCGCTCGCGGTCGATCCGGAACCGGTGGACGCCGACGCCGCCGGTCACGATGGGCGGCAGCGGCCGCGGGCTCTCGGGCTTCGAGATGTCGTAGACGCGCAGCCCCGGGACGAAGTCGCGTCCCGTGTAGCCCTTGAGCCGCTCGTTGTTCACGAACATCAGGTCGCCCCAGAGCTGCACCTTGTGCGAGTGGGTGCCGGGCGGGGCGGGGATCTGCGAGAGGACCCTCGGCTTCCTCGGGTCGGAGACGTCGAGGAGCGTCGTCCCCTCGTGCGGGTCCCCGATGGCGGCCACGCAGGCGAGGTTGCCCTGCACGACCACCTGGGATGCGTCGCCCCATCCACCCAGGTCCGACCGCCCGACGAGCCGGACCCGCTTCGCCTGTTCGCCAGTCGCCATACGCCTCCTCTCCCCGGATGCGCTCAGATGGACTGGTAGACGCCGCCGTCGACGTGCCACGCGGCCCCGGTCACGAAGCTCGCCCGCTCGGAGGCGAGGAAGGCGACCACGCTGGCCACCTCCTCCGGCCGCCCCATCCGGCCGAGCGGGATCCTGGCGATCCGCTCCCGGCGGACCTCGGCCTCGGTCTGCCCGGTGAGGGCCGCCCACTCCCGCATCGTCTCGTCCTGCCGGTCGGTGTCGATGATGTGCGGGATGACGGCGTTCACGTGGATGCCGTCCTTCGCGAGCCCGGCGGCCAGCGCCTTGGTGAGGTTCAGGACGGCGGCGTTGTTGAGGCCGACCGGGATCGTCTGGTAGTGCGGCTGCCGCGCGGCGAGCCCGCACACGTTGACGATCCGCCCCCACCGCCGCTCGCGCATCGGCGGGATCGCGTGCCGCAGGCAGCGCACGTAGCCGTTCAGCTTCTGCTCGAACACCTGGCCCCACCGCTCCTCGGTGAGCCTCAGGAAATCGTCGGGGATGACCGTCGCGGCCGCGTTCACGAGGATGTCGAGCCTCCCGAACGCCGCGAGGGTCTTCTCGACGAGCGCCCGCGCGTCGGCGTCCCGCTCGAGGTCGGTCGGCACCGCCCGCACGTCGCCGCCGGTCTCGCGGGCCAGCGCGGCGCGGGCCGCCTCCAGGCGACCGGGGTCGCGGCTCGCGACGACCACCCGGGCGCCTTCCGCAAGGAGCGCGGCGGCGATCGCCCGGCCGACTCCGCGGCTGCCGCCGGTCACGATCGCCACGCGATCGCGAAGTCCGAGATCCATGCTCTCTCCTCAGGTGACATCGGGGTCAGGCCTTTCCATTTTCCATGGGGTCAGGCCTTTCCGTTTTCCAGGGGGTCAGGTCTTTCCGTTTTCCGCCGGCCTGAATCCGCGAGCCGGCGACCGTGCCGGGGCGCCGCTCGCATCGACGCCACGTGCTAGGCGCGCGCCCGTCTGGCCGCGGCCGCCGGCGCCAGCGCTTCGCCGAGCGGCTCGAGAGTGGACAGCCGCGGCAGCCCGAGGAGCAGCGCCACCAGGCGGTCGACGCGCTCGGCGGTGAAGGCCGGCCCCGCCGCGGCCGCGCAGTCGCGGAACTTCGCGATCAGCTCGTCGGTCGAGAGCGGCTGATCGGCCCGGCCGCGGCTCACCTCGAGCGCCCGCTCGAGCTTCCGGCCGTCGCGCAGCGTGACGACGACGCGCGTCGACCAGCGGCCGGTGAGCCGGTCGTCCTGGACGACCGTCACCCGCGACGCGAGCCGTCGGCGCTCCGGGTCGAGCGTCCGGGACCGGTCGAGGTCGGCGAGGCGGACGTTGCCCGTCAGTATCGCCGTGGCCACCGTGTAGCCGAGGCTGAACTGCGCCGCGACCTGGGGGTTGTCGCCCGGCTCGTACGGCCGCCCCACCATGCCGGTGACGAAGGCCGACCCGTAGACCTCGACCGCCTCGACGTCGGCGGCCTCGAAGCCGGCCTCCGCCTTCAGGTCCAGCACCGCGTCGATCCCCGGGTGGGTCATGGCGCAGGTCGGATAGCGCTTGAAGCCGACCCGGTCGATCTCGAACCGGCTCCCGAGATCGGCCGTGAGGACCTCCGCGTCGTACTCTCCCTGCTCGTACAGGTGGAAGAAGCCGTGCCGGCCCTCCATGGCGTTCATCGCCCCGGTGATGCCGGCGGCCGCCATGTAGGCCGCCCGCACACCCGCCTCCGCGACGAGGCCGGGCTGCATCCGCTTGACGAGGCCGCCGTCGTGGATGCACTGCTGGTTGCCGGAGGCCTGTGCGTAGGAGAGGCCCATGGCGCGCTGGACGCCCTCGGCGTCGAGGCCGAGCATCCGCGCGGCCGCGGCCGCCGCGGCGAAGCCGGCCACGACGGCGGTCGGGTTCCAGCCGCGGAAGCCGGCCTGCCCGCGGTAGCCGCGCGTGGCGCGCGCCATCCGGCAGAGCACCTCGCACCCCGCCGCGATGGCTGCCGCCGCGTCGGCGCCCGTGGCGCCCGGCCGCGCATCGGCCACGGCCAGGACGGCCGGGAGGACGACCACGCCGAGGTGCATCGGCAGGTCGGAGTGGATGTCGTCGTACTCGAGCGCGTGGGCCATGGCCGAGTTCACGAGGGTGGCGGTCGGCGGGGCGACCCGCTCGCCGGTCACCCACAGGCGGCTCGCGCCGCGGCTCCACCCGACCGACAGCTCCCGCAGTTCGCGCACCCCCGGCGCGTCCCAGGCGGCCAGGCCGACGCCGACCGTGTCGAGCGCGAGGCGGCCGCACGCGTCGACGGTCGAGGCCGGCAGGTCGCCGAGGGTCAGCCGGTGGGTGAACTCGGCCAGGCGCTGGGTGGCATCCATCGAGGTCTCCTTGCGTCTCGTGGCCCTGGCTACACGAGCAGGCCCGGTGGTGTCGGAATCCCGAGGACGAGCTTGAACATCACGTAGACGAAGACCGTGAATCCCGCGGCGAAGCCGAGCGGCAGGGCGGCCCGGCGGGCGCCCCGCACGTCGGGCGAGAGGATCCAGGTCGTCGCGAACAGGAAGAGGAAGGCGCACTCGTAGAACCCGATCGCGTCGGTGCCGATCGCGAGGACGACGACCGCGACCGCGATGGCGAGGAGCTGCCCCCAGGGGACGTTCGCGAACGGGAAGGCGCGTGCCCTGAGGGCGCCGGTCTTCGGCAGCAGGTTCACGACGAGGAGCACCGCGCCGAGGAGCACGAAGGCGACGGCCAGGATCCACGGCAGGCCCGCCGCCATCTCCGAGAAGTACCGCGCCTCGCTGCCGATGAAGACCCCCAGGGCGACGAGCGCGACCGCGAGCGCGACGTTGAGCGCCCGGAGGCTCGGGCCGCGCGGGGTCGCCGCCGGCCCGGGCTCGCCCTCGTCGGCCTCCATGCCGGGCCCGCGGCCCCGCGCCATCTGCACGATGCCCGAGATCAGGATGCCGAAGGCGAGGAGCATGAGCCCCACGGCGACGGGGCGGGTCAGGAAGTACATCAGGGCGGAGCCCTTGTCGACCTGGCCCACCAGGACCGCCTGCTGGAAGCTCTGCTCGACGAGGGCGCCGAGCACGAGGCCGAGCGCGATCGTCACGATGGGGACGTCGATCTTCGCGAGGAGATAGCCGAGCAGGCCCGTGACGACCAGGACGTAGACGTCGAAGACGCTGTTGGCGAGCCCGTAGGTGCCGATGACCGAGAGGACCAGGACGCCCGGGACCATGACGCGCCGCGGCGCGCGCACGGCGAGGCTCGACCAGCGGATGGTGGCGAGCCCGAAGAGGAGCATGGCGACCACGGTCGAGAAGAGGCCGATCACGAAAGTGTAGATCAGGTCGGCCCGCTCCGTGAAGAGGCGGGGACCCGGGATGATGCCGTGCACCGTCAGGGCGCCGAACATCACGGCCGCCGAGCCGGAGCCGGGGATGCCGAGGGCGAGCAGCGGCACGAGCGCGCCGCCGACGACGGCGTTGTTGGCGCACTCGGGGGCGGCGACCCCCTCGTAGGAGCCCTTCCCGAACTCCTCGGGGTGCTTCGACATCCGGCGCGCCTCCCCGTAGGCGACGAAGGCGCTGATCGAGGCGCCGGCGCCCGGGATGATGCCGATCAGGGTGCCGAGGACGCTCGTCCAGAGGAGCATGAGCTTCATGCCCATGAGCTTGTCGACGACGAAGCGGAGCGCCCCCTTGCGCATGACGAGCGGCGCGACCGCCTCCTGCGAGTCCTCGAGGAGGTTCAGGATGCTCGCCACCGCGAAGAGGCCGAGGAGCGCCGGGACGATGGGGATGCCGCCGACCAGGTAGAAGTTGTCGAACGTGAAACGCATGTCGCCGCTGATGGCGTCCTGGCCGACCAGGGTCATGGCGATGCCGAGCGAGACGCCGACGAGCCCCTTGACGGTGTGCCGGCCCGAAAGGCCGGCCACGAGGGCGAGCCCGGCCACCGCGACCCAGAAGTACTCGGCCGGCCCGAGGAGGAGCGAGGCCTGCGCCAGCGGCGGGGTGAAGAAGAGCAGGACGAAGGCCCCGAAGAGGCCGCCCACCGTGCCCGCGAGGAGCGAGGTGTAGAGCGCCTCCTGCGCCTGGCCCTTCCGGGTGAGGGGGGTGCCGTCGAGCGTGGTGCAGGCGGCCCCCGACGTGCCGGGCGTGTTGATCAGGATGGCCGAGATCGACCCGCCGTACTCGGCCGACATGTAGACCGCCGCCAGCATGATGAGGCCCATGGCGGGGTCCATGGCGAACGTGAACGGCAGGAGCAGCGCGACGCCGCTCACGGCGCTCAGCCCCGGCAGCGCCCCGATGATCGTCCCGGCGACCGTCCCGACGAGGACGACGAACAGGTGGGACGGGTAGAGGTTCACGACGATTCCGTGGAGGATGTCGCTCCACATGCCGGGGCGCCTCCGGGGTCATGCGGGACCCGGCGCGACCTGCTCGCGCCGGGTCCTGGGGTCAGGGGTCGTTATTCGGCGAGCTTGTACTTCTCGACCAGCGTCTGGATGTGCTCGGTCATGGTGTTGACGGCCGACCTGGCGTCCTGCGGGCCGAGATAGGCGACCGGC
>DASVDK010000007.1:0-9419 GCA_036381125.1 Thermodesulfobacteriota bacterium
TGCTCGACGAGGTCATGGCCGCGCTCACCCCCGTCGAGATGAACGACGTCGTCGACCTGATCCGCTCCCTCCGCGAGGAGGGGTTGACCCTCGTCGTCGTCGAGCACCACATGCGTCCGATCATGTCGCTCTGCGACCGGATCCTCGCGCTCGACTTCGGCGAGGTGATCGCCGACGGCCCGCCGGCCAGGATCGCCCGCGATCCCGCCGTCGTCCGTGCCTATCTCGGCAAGGCGGGCGGCGGGCCGGGCGAGCCGGGCTCCGGCGCGGCGGCGCCGAGGTGACGTCGTGCTCGAGATCCGGGACCTCCACGCCGCGTACGACGGGAACGAGGTGCTCCACGGCGTGTCGCTGCAGGTGGCCCGCGGGGAGTTCGTCTGCGTGATCGGCGCCAACACCGCCGGCAAGAGCACGCTCCTCAGGAGCATCTCGCGGCTCGTGCCCCGGTCACGGGGGGAGATCCGCTTCGAGGGGCGCGACCTCATGCCGATCGCCGCCCACCGGGTCCCGGAGCTCGGCATCGCCCACGTCCCGGAGGGACGGCAGGTCTTCCCGGAGATGACGGTCGAGGAGAACCTGCGTCTCGGCGCCTACGCCCTCCGGCGCACGGCGGACGTCGGCGGGCGGCTCGAGCGGGTCTACGCCCTCTTCCCGCGCCTCGGCGAGCGCCGGGGGCAGCTCGCCGGAACCCTCTCGGGTGGGGAGCAGCAGATGGTCGCGGTCGGCCGGGCGCTGATGCTCGAGCCGAAGCTCCTGATCCTCGACGAGCCGAGTCACGGGCTGGCGCCCATGGTGGTCGACGAGCTGCACCGGACGCTCGTCGACATCCACGGCCGTGGCGTGTCGATCCTCCTCGTCGAGCAGAACGTCGCCATGGCGCTGTCGGTCGCGGAGCGCGGCTACGTGCTCGAGTCCGGGCGGGTCGTCCTCGCGGGACCGGCGGCGGCGCTGCGCGACGACGACCGGGTCCGTACCGCCTATCTGGGCATCTGACAGGGAGAGATGCGAGCATGACCGAGCGAGTCGGCTTCATCGGCGTCGGCAAGATGGGAGCCCCGATGGTCCGCAGGCTCCTGGCCGCCGGCCACACGGTGCACCTGCACGACGTGAGCGAGGCGGCCCTTGCCCCCTTTCGTGGTCTCGAGCGGGTGGCGCTCGAGGCGTCGGCGCAGGGGGTCGCCTCCTGCGTGCCGGTCGTCCTGTTGAGCCTGCCCGGCCCTGCCGAGCTCGAGGCGGTGGCGCTCGGGCCGCAGGGGATCGTCGCCGCCGGCGCGGGGCGGTGCGTGATCGACCTGTCGACCTGCGGCGTGGCCGCCGCCCGCCGGGTGGCCGCCGCCCTCGCGGAGGCCGGCATCGGCTACGTCGACGCGCCGGTGAGCGGCGGCCCGCGCGGCGCGGAGCGGGGGACCCTGGCCGTGATGGCGGCCGGGCCCGGCGACCTCGTGGAGCGCTACCGGGGACTCCTGTCGGTGTTCGGCTCGCGGGTCTTCGCCGTGGGGACGCAGCCGGGCCAGGGGCAGGCGATGAAGCTCGTCAACAACATGCTCTCGGCGACGGCGATGGCCGCGACCTCCGAGGCGATGGTCGTCGCCGCCAGGGCAGGGCTCGCGCCGGCCACCGCGCTCGAGGTCCTCAACGCGAGCAGCGGCATGAACACGGCCACGCGCGACAAGTTCCCGCAGGAGGTCGTCACCCGCACCTTCAACTACGGGTTCGCCACCGGCCTGATGTACAAGGACGTGAAGCTCTTCGAGGAGCTGGCCCAATCGCTCGGCGTGCCGACCTTCGTCGGCGACGCGGTGGCCGGCATGTGGCGCTTCGCCGTGGACCGGGGAACGGCGCAGCAGGACATCACGACGCTCGTCCGCTTCTACGAGCAGTGGGCCGGCGTCGAGGTCGGCGGCCGGGAGGCCGGGACGGAGGCGAGGTGATGCGCGCGCCGGTGATCCATCCCCTGCACGTCGGCGACGGGGAGCGGGACCGGGCGACCTTCGTGATGGGCGCCCCGCCGCAGCCGATCACGATCCCCTTCGTCATGTTCTACGTCGAGGCCGACGGCCGCCGGATCCTGGTCGACACCGGCGTCGGCTCGCCGGAGGCGACCGCCCGCCGTCACCACCCGATGTCGCAGGGCCCCGAGCAGACGCCGCTCGCCGCCCTCGCCCGCCTCGGCGTCCGCCCCGAGGACATCGACGTGGTCGTCAACACGCACCTCCACTGGGACCACTGCTCGAACAACCACCTCTTCCCGAGGGCGACGATCTACGCCCAGCGAGCGGAGCTCCAGTACGCGCTCGCGCCGCTGCCGCTCCACGTCTGGGCCTACGACTCCGACGGGCTCCACGAGCCGTCGCCGCTGATCCCGCCCTTCCTCAGGGCGCGCCTCACCCTGATCGAAGGGGACCTCGAGATCGCCCCCGGGGTCACCATCTGGCACACCCCGGGGCACACGCCGGGCCTGCAGTCGGTCGTCGTGCGGGGGGCCTCCGGCCGCTACGTCATCGCGAGCGACAACGTCCCGCTGCTCGACAACCTGCCGGGGCGCCACAGGCCGTACTTCACCCCGAACGGCATCCACGTCGACCTGTCGGCATACTACCGGAGCTTCGAGCGGATCGCGGCCGCCGGAGCCACGATCCTGCCGTCGCACGACCCCTCGGTCCTCGACCGGGAGCGGTACGAGTAGGGGTGAGACGATCGGCCGCCACCCGCGCCCCGACCTCGGGGGATCGGGGCGCGTCCGGAGACGAGGCGGACCGCACAAGAGAGGAGACTCGAGGATGAATCGTTCGTTGTACGAGGCGGGCAAGGCCGTCCGGTCGGAGGTCCTCGGCCCCGAGTACGTCGAGAAGTCGCTGGCGCTCACCGACGAGTTCAACGAGCCGTGGCAGGACCTCCTGACCGAGTACTGCTGGGGGGCCATCTGGACGCGGCCCGGTCTCGACCGGCGCACCCGCAGCCTGCTGAACCTCGCCATGCTCGCCGTGCTGGGCCGGTCGCACGAGCTCGGCCTCCACATCCGGGGCGCCCTCCGCAACGGCGCGACGAAGGAGGAGATCCGCGAGGCGCTCATGCAGGCCGCCGTGTACGGCGGCGTCCCCGCCGGCGTGGAGGCCTTCCGGACGGCCAACGCCGTCTTCGCGGAGCAGAAGGCGTGACCGGGGGGCGAGGGCCTGGCCGGCCGCCGGACCTCGGCCGTCCCGTCCGCGCGGCGGTGGTGCAGGCGGCTTCCGTCTACATGGATCGCGAGGCGACGGTTCGCAAGGCGGCCGACCTCGTCCGCGACGCCGCCGGCCGCGGCGCCCGCCTGGTCGTCTTCCCCGAGGCGTTCGTCCCGGCCTACCCCTGGTCGCTCAGCTTCGGCACCTCGGTCGGCCGGCGCAGCCTCGCGGGGCGCGAGGCGTTCGCGCGCTACTGGGCGCACGCCGTGGACGTGCCGGGTCCCGCCACCGAGGCGCTCGGCGCGGCGGCGCGCGAGGCGGGCGCCTACGTGGTCGTCGGCGTGATCGAGCGCGACTCGACCTACAGCCGCGGCACGCTCTACTGCACCGTGCTCTTCTTCGGCCCCGACGGCCGGCTCATCGGCACGCACCGCAAGCTCAAGCCGACCGCGGCGGAGCGCTACATCTGGGGCGAGGGGGACGGCAGTACGCTCACCGTGCTGTCGACCGACATCGGGCGCCTGGGGGCCCTCGTCTGCTGGGAGAACTACATGCCGCTCGCGCGGATGGCCATGTACGCCAAGGGCGTGGAGCTGTACGTGACGCCGACCGCCGACTCGCGCGACTCCTGGCAGGCGACGATCCGGCACGTCGCGCTCGAGGGGCGCTGCTTCGTCCTCTCGGCCTGCCAGTACCTCACGAAGGCGATGGTCCCACGCGACGTCGAGGTCTACGACGAGCTCGCCGGCGCGCCGGAGGTCCTCTCGCGCGGCGGCAGCGCCATCGTCGCGCCGCTCGGCGACTACCTCGCCGGGCCGCTCTTCGGGGAGGAGGGGATCCTCGTGGCCGATCTCGACCCGGCGCTCCTCGCCCAGGGGAAGTACGACTTCGACGTCGTCGGCCACTACGCGCGCCCGGACGTCTTCCGCCTGGTCGTGAACGAGCGGCCGCAACGGCCGGTCGAGCGGGACGACGAGGAAACGTTCCCGACACCCGAGAGGGCGCGGGGCTGACGCGCATCGCGCCCGACGGGCCTCCGTGCGGCCCGAGTGACACCGGCCGCCGGCTCCCACGGCAACACAGCGTTTGACAGCACGCGACTCGCGCCTGTAAGATCGTCCAGAACATCGGCCATATTTCCAAAATCTTGGAAACTCCGTCGGTCGTCGATAGCGCGACTCGCGATGGAAAGGAGCCATATGCTCACACGCCCATTGCTCGCCGCTCTGACCCTCGTCTCGATCGCGTTCGGATCCACGGCGGTCGCGCAGGCGCCCGCAGGTCTGCCGAGGGATTACCCGAAGGAGTACGCCCGGATCATCGAGGCCTCGAAGAAGGAGGGCCAGCTCCTCATCTACTCCAACATGGCCGCGTACAACTGGAAGCCGGTCATCGACGGCTTCAACAAGCTCTACCCGTGGATCTCGGTCCAGACGCTCGACCTCGGCAGCGGCGAGGTGTTCGAGCGGTACTACGCGGAGAGCGGCTCCAAGGCTCGCACCGCCGACCTCATGGCCTCCGGTGCGATCGACAGGTGGCAGCACTTCGTCTCGCGGGGCGAGGCGCTCCCCTACGAGTCGCCGGAGACACGGCACCTGCCGAAGTGGAGCGTTCCGGCGCCGGGGCTCTACACCGTGTCGGCCGACCCGATGGTCCTGCTCTACAACAAGATGCTGGTCCCCGAGAACCTCCGGCCGACCGGCATGGGAAGCCTCGCGAAGCTGGTCGCGTCGAACCCCGGCCGGTTCAAGGGGAAGCTCACCACGTACAACGCCTCGACCGAGGCGTTCGGCCTCTCGATCAACTGGGCAGCCGCGCGCGAGCAGGGCGATGCCTTCTGGGAGTGGCTCTCGACCATCGGCCCGATGACCCGGCCCGAGCGGTCGGCGGGCCCCATGATCGACAAGGTGACCGCGGGCGAGTACGCGGTTGCGTACTACGTCTCCGGCATCGTCCTCTTTCCGAAGCTCGACGACCCGGCGCGCCAGCGGATCCTCGGCTGGAGCTTCTTCGACGACGGCACACCGGTCTTCCTGCGCGGGATGGCGATCCCGAAGGCCTCGACCAACGTGAACGCCGCCAAGCTGATGCTCGACTTCATCCTGTCGCATGACGGTCAGGTCGCGTTCGGCAAGGGCGGCCTCACCCCGTACCGTCCGGACGTGAAGGCGAGCGAGGTGCCCCGGTACACGTACAGCTCGGTCGTCGAGGCGATCGGCGGCGAGGACAAGGTCATCCTCGTCGACTACGACCCCGAGATGCTCGAGAAGGAGAAGGCGTTCATCGAGCGCTGGAAGAAGTCCTTTGGCTTCTAGAAGTCCCTTGGCTTCCAGCGGACTCGGCCTCTCGAGGGTGGAGGGCGTCCCGGCGATCGGCCGGGACGCCCTCATCCAGTACGGCCTCGCGGTGCTGGCGCTGCTGCTCGTGCTCGCCCCGCTCGTCCCGATCCTCTACCAGTCGCTCCTCGACCGGCCGCTCTACGACGAGGGGGGGCGGCTCACGCTGCAGAACTACGCCAACCTCTTCGCGCACCCGTCGTTCGGGCGGGTCGTCGCGAACTCACTCGTCTTCGCAGCGATCACGACCGGCATCGCCGTCGTCCTCGGCGTCGCGACGGCCGTGCTCGTCGGCCGCACCGACGTGCCGGGGCGCCGCCTCCTCGGCCAGGTCCTCGTCTGGCCCCTCTACGTCTCGCACCTGGTCCTCGCCTTCGGCTGGTTCATCATGTACGGTCCGGCCGGCTACGTGACGATGCTCGTGTCGGGACTCGCCGGCGAGGCCCCCTGGAACCTCTACTCCATCCCGGGGATGGCGGTCGTCGCCGGCCTTTCCGAAGCGCCGCTCGTGCACCTCTACTGTCTCGCCTCGGCGACGTCGATCGACGCCTCGCTCGAGGACGCGGCCCGGACGGTCGGGGCCGGCCCCTTCCGGACCCTGTCGGCGGTCACGGTGCCGCTCATGCGGCCGGCGATCCTGTACAGCCTCATCCTGAGCGTGACCGTCGCCCTCGAGATGCTGGCGATTCCCCTCGTGTTCGGCGGGCCGGTCGGCATCGAGTTCTTCACCACGTTCCTGTACAACCAGGGCCTCTCGGCGTCGCAGCCGGACTACGGTCTCGTCGGGACCGCGGCGACGCTGCTCCTCGTCATCGTGACGCTGCTCGTCCTGCTGCAGCGCCGCCTGCTCGGCAACGGCGGCCGATTCGTGACCGTCGGCGGAAAGGCGAGCCGGCCTCGGCTGTTCCGGCTCGGGTGGCTGCGCTGGCCCTTCTTCGCGTTGCTCCTCCTCTACGTGGCCTTCGGCGTCGTCGCGCCGATCGCGGGCCTGGCCCTCCGGGCGGTCACGAGCTTCCTCACGCCGTTCATCCCGCCGTGGGAGCTCCTCACGCTCGCGAACGTGAAGATGGTCTTCGCGTACCCGGCCTACGTCCGCTCGATCGTGAACACGGTGCTGATCGCGCTCGTCGGTGGCGCGGTCGCCACCGCCTTCGTGGCGATGGTCGCCCTCGTGGCGCAGCGCTCGGAGTTCCGGTACCGCGG
This sequence comes from Thermodesulfobacteriota bacterium, assembly GCA_036381125.1. Lineage (GTDB taxonomy): Bacteria > DASVDK01 > DASVDK01 > DASVDK01 > DASVDK01 > DASVDK01. The sequence goes on from DASVDK010000007.1 coordinate 6,701, forward strand.
GCCGCTCGAGTTCGTGGCCCTCTACCCGCGGGCCGTTCCCGGCCTCATCGCCGGCCTCGGGTTCTTCTGGGGGATCGCCGCGATCCCGATGCTCGGCTGGCTGCGGAACACGCTCGTCATCCTCGCACTGGCCTATACGATGCGGTACCTGCCGACCGGCTTCGGCGCCGTTGCGCCGATGCTCGTGCAGATCGCGCCCGACCTCGACCGGAGCGCCCGAACCGTCGGCGCCGACTGGTGGACGACCTGCCGGCACATCCTGATCAAGCTCCTCAAGCCGGCCCTCGCGTCGTCCTTCGCCGTGCTCTTCGTCCACTTCTTCAAGGAGTACGTCACCGCCGTGTTCCTCTTCGCGCCCGGCAGCGAGGTCATCGGGACGACCCTGCTCCAGTTCTGGATCCAGGGGGACACCGGGCCGGTCGCGGCCCTCTCCGTGATCCAGATCGCCATCACGGTCGTATTCGTGTACGCGAGCCGACGCATCCTGGGGATCCGGATCTATGCCTGAGCTGGTGGTCGAAGGTCTCACCAAGCGGTTCCGCGACGTGGTCGCCGTCGACCGCGTGAGCTTGACCGTCAAGGACGGCGAGTTCGTCACGCTCCTCGGGCCCTCCGGCTGCGGGAAGTCGACGACGCTTGCCGCCATCGCCGGGCTCGATCGGTCCGACGAGGGGCAGATCCGGGTCGGCGACGCCGTCTTCTTCGACTCCGCCACGGGGCGCTTCCTGCCGCCGGAGCGCCGCAACTGCGGCCTGGTGTTCCAGTCGTACGCCCTCTGGCCGCACATGACCGTCTACGAGAACCTCGCCTTCCCGCTCAAGCTCCGGAAGGTGCCCGCGGCCGAGCAGCGCGCCAGGATCGCGGAGGTCCTGCACCTCGTCGAGATGGAGGCGTACGCGGCGCGGCATCCTCACCAGCTTTCGGGCGGGCAGCAGCAGCGGGTCGCCCTCGCCAGGACGCTCGTCTACCGGCCGGCGATCCTGCTCCTCGACGAGCCGCTGTCGAACCTCGACGCGAAGCTGCGCGAGCGCGCCCGGTCCTGGCTCTCCCGGGTGCAGAGCCGGGTGGGGATCACGACCGTGTACGTCACGCACGACCAGATCGAGGCGCTCACCCTCTCTGATCGGATCGCGGTGATGCGCAGCGGGCGTATCGTTCAGATGGGGACGCCCAAGGCCGTCTACGAGACGCCGGCCGACCCCTTCGTGGCCGACTTCATCGGGACGAGCAGCTTCTTCCGCGGCGTGACCGAGTCGGTCGGCGGCGGGGGGGAAGCGGTGACCGTGCGCCTCGAGAGCGGCCGGCCGCTCGTCGTCAGGAGCCCGCGGCCCGTCACCCCGGGCACGGCGGTCGTCGTCGCCGTCCGGCCGGAGAAGGTCCGCCTCCTCGACGCCAGGGCGGCCGACGCCGGGACCGAGCCGAACCTCCTCGAGGCGCGCGTTGCCGAGCGGAGCTACGTCGGGGCCCGGTACCAGTACCAGCTCGAGGTTGCGGGAGGCGTCCTCCGTGTCGACGCGCCGACCGAGCTCGCGCAGCCCACCGTCTGGGTCTCGATCCCGCCGGAGGGCTGCGCCGTGTTCACGCAGGACGGGGTTGCCGCTCAGGAGATGCCGCGGTGAGGACGTTCGTCCCCGATGCCGAGTGCCCGCTCGACGGCGTTCGGATTCTCGACCTCTCCCGCCTCGTCGCGGGCAACATGCTGAGCCTCGTCCTCGCCGACTTCGGGGCCGAGGTGATCAAGATCGAGGAGCCGGGACGGGGCGACCCGCTGCGCGACTGGCGGGTGAAGGGCGTGAGCGTCCATTGGAAGGTGTACGGGCGGAACAAGAAGAGCGTGAGGCTCGATCTCCGCAAGCCCGCGGGTCGCGACATCCTCCTGCGGCTCGTGGACGGCGCCGACGTGCTCCTCGAGAACTTCCGGCCGGGGACGCTCGAGCGGATGGGGCTCGGCCCGGAGGTCCTCCTCGGGCGCAACCCGAAGCTCGTCGTCGTGCGGGTGTCCGGCTGGGGCCAGGACGGCCCCTACGCGCACCGGCCCGGCTTCGGCACGCTCGTCGAGGGGATGTCCGGCTTCGCCGCCATGAACGGCTTCGAGGACCGGCCGCCGGTGCTGCCGCCTCTGTCGCTCGCCGACATGGTGGCCGGTCTCTACGGGGCGTCGGCCGTCCTGATCGCGCTGCGGGCGCGAGACCTTCGGGGGAAGGGCGGGCAGGTGATCGACCTGCCGCTGCTCGACCCGCTGATCTCGATCCTCGGTCCGGAGGCGGCGATCTACAAGCTGACCGGCCGGATCAAGAAGCGGGTCGGGAGCCGCTCGAACACCGCCGCCCCCCGCAACGTGTACGCCACGAAGGACGGCCGGTGGCTCGCCATCTCCGCGTCCATGCAGGTGATGGCCGAGCGGCTCTTGCGCGCCATCGGCCGAGCCGACCTGATCGACGACCCGAGGTTCCGTACCAACGCCGACCGCCTGCAGCACGCCGACGAGCTCGACGCCATCGTGGGGGCGAAGATCGCGGAGCGGACGCTCGCCGAGAACCTCGCCTTCTTCGAGGAGGCCGGCGTCACCGCCGGGCCGGTCTACGACGTGGCGCAGCTCCTCGAGGACCCGCACGTCCGCGCCCGCGAGGTGATCACGGAGCTGCCCGACGCCGAGATGGGCAGCGTGCCGATGCACAATATCATCCCGCGGTTGTCGGCCACGCCCGGCGCGATTCGC
>DASVDK010000008.1:0-15778 GCA_036381125.1 Thermodesulfobacteriota bacterium
GCCGACGGCGCCGACCTCGTCCTCGGCCCGGCCGACGACGGCGGCTACTACCTCATCGGCCTCCGGTCGCCACAGCCCTCCCTCTTCGAGGGGATCCCCTGGAGCACCGGCGCGGTGCTCGCGGAGACCCGGCGCCGCGCCGAGGCCTCCGGTCTGCGGACGGCGCTCCTGCCCGCGTGGTTCGACCTCGACACCGCCGCCGATCTCGAGCGGCTCCGGAGGAGCCTCGGCGGCGACGAGGGACGGCGGACCGGCGCCTTCCTGGCACGGACGCCCCGCTGATGCCGCCCCGTCCCTGGCGCACGAAGACCTCCCGCGAGGTCTACCGCAACCGGTGGATGTCGGTCCGCGAGGACGTGGCCGTGATGCCCGACGGCCGGGAGACCCTGTACGGGGTGATCACGACCGGCGAGTGCGTCGGCGTGCTCCCGTTCCTCGACCGCGACACCGTCGTCATGACGCAGCAGTACCGGTACGTCTCGAAGCGCCTCACCTGGGAGATGCCGACCGGCGCCATGCACGCCGGCGAGTCGCGCGAGGCGGCGGCCAACCGCGAGCTGGCCGAGGAGGCCGGGTATCATGCCGGCCGCCTCACCTACCTCACGACCTTCCACTCGAACAAGTCGATCATGGACGAGACCTGCCACGTCTTCGTCGGCGAGGAGCTGATCCCGGCCACGGCGCCGCCGGACGAGACCGAGTTCATCGAGGTGCGGACCTTCCCCTTCGACGAGGTGCTCCGCATGGTGACGGCGGGCGAGATCACCGACGCGATGACCGTCATCGCCGTGCTCGCGGCGGCACGACGGCTGGGGCGCTGAGCCGGCCGCCCGCGCTACCGGCGCAGTCGGTGCTAACATGGGTTGGGTGGCCGTGAGACGCTCCCCGCAGGACCGGGCCGGCGTCCCCAACGGGACCCCGTTCGAGGGGATCCGGCCGGTCAACGTCCTCTGAGGAGATCCTCGACCGGGTCCACTTCGGCTCGGTCGTCGTCGATCGCGACGGGATCGTCACCTTCCTCAGCCAGCCCCACGCCGAGTTCCTCATCCCGCCCTTACGGGAGCGCCGCGAGGACATCCCGGCGCTGGCCGGCCACGTCCTGCGCCGTCTCGCCGAGGAGATGGGACGCCCGCCGGCCGCGTCGCGCCGGCGGCCATGCGCGCCCTGCAGGACCGCCGCTGGCCCGGCAACGTCCGAGAGATGGTCAACGTGCTCGAGCGGGTGCTGAACGCCCTCACGCGAGCCTCTACCGCAAGCTCGGCCGAAAGCCCCAGGCTCCAGCCGACGACGCCGGGGCGCTCTCTTGCGCCTCGAGAGCTTGCCTCCCTTCCAGAATGTGCCCGATTGACCGGGCCCACCCCCGCCCTAACGTGTCCTGAGTCCTGGGCGAACGACCCGTCGTACGGCGTACACCCGGCCACGCGGCCGGGTGAGGAGGAGCCATGCCGAAGAATCAGGCGAGCGCGGGCGGCCACATGAAGACCTACCCGGAAGGATCGACGTTCACCGGCCGCGTCGGGCGCACCTGGCGCGACTCCGAGCCGGCGTTCCCGGTCGAGCCCAGGGCGCCCCCAACGTCGTCTACATCGTCCTGGACGACGTGGGCTACGGCTGGTGCGATACCTTCGGCGGGTTGGTCGAGACGCCGAACATCACCCGCCTGGCCGACAACGGCCTGCGCTACACCAACTTCCACACCACTGCGCTCTGCTCGCCCACGCGCGCCTGCCTCCTCACCGGGCGCAACCACCACTCGGTCGGCATGGCCAACATCACCGAGTTCGCTACAGGCTTCCCGGGCTACAACGCCCGCCAGCCGATGGACAAGGCCGGCATCGGCGCCATGCTCCGCACCCACGGCTACAACACCTTCGCGGTGGGCAAGTGGCACAACACCCCCTCGGAGGAGGTGGGCCCCACCGGCCCCTACGACCGGTGGCCCACCGGCCCACTGTTCGGCTTCGACCGCTTCTACGGCTTCATGGCCGGCGACAACAACCAGTGGTACCCGAAGCTGCACCGCGACAACACCCCGGTCGACCCGCCCGCCACTCCTGAGGAGGGCTATCACCTCTCCGAGGACCTGGTGGACCGGTCGATCGAGCTGATCGCCAACAACGAGTCCGTCGACCCGGAGAAGCCCTGGCTGCTCTACCTCGCCTTCGGCGCCTGCCACGCCCCGCACCACGTCCCCAAGGAGTGGATCGACAGGTACACGGGCAAGTTCGACATGGGCTGGGACCGGTACCGCGAGGCGGTGCTCGCCCGCCAGAAGCAGGCGGGTACGGTCGCCGAGCGCGCCGTGCTCTCACCCATGATGGAGGGGATCCCCAGGTGGGACGACCTGTCGGCCGAGCAGAAGCGCCTGTACGCGCGCATGGCCGAGGTCTACGCCGGCTTCCTCTCGCACGCCGACCATCAGATCGGCCGGCTGGTCGACTTCCTCCGGGAGGCGGGCGACCTCGACAACACGCTGATCTTCGTCTTCATCGGCGACAACGGCTCGTCCGGCGAGGGCACGCTCGACGGGCTCTTCAACGAGATGAGCCTGGCCGCCAACGCCCCCGAGACGCTCGAGTTCAAGCTCCAGCGCATCGACCGGCTCGGCCTCCCCGGCTCGTACAACCACTACCCGGTCGGCTGGGCGATGGCCGGCAATACCCCCTTCAAGTTCTGCAAGCAGTACGTGCACTTCGGCGGCATCCGCAATCCGCTGGTGGTGCACTGGCCGAAGGGCATCGCGGCCAGGGGGGAGATCCGCCGCCAGTTCCACCACGTCATCGACATCGTGCCGACCATCCTGACGGCGGCCGGCGTCGAGCCCCCGTCGATCGTCAACAGCGTGCAGCAGGCGCCCATCGAAGGGGTGCCGATGAACTACTCCTTCGACGACGCCGGCGCGCCGACCACGCACCCGGCGCAGTACTTCGAGATGCTGGGCAATCGCGGTCTCATCCAGGATGGCTGGAAGATCGTGACGTACAACGGCCGGCTGCCGTGGGAGAGCCGCTCGAAGTTCGCCAGCATCGACGAGCAGCGCTGGGAGATGTACCACATCGACGAGGACCCGGCGGAGGCGAACGACCTGATCAAGGGCCGCAGCCTGGGCGATCTCAACGATCCGATGGTGCAGAGGTTCGTCGATCTGGTCGGCCTGTGGTGGGCGGAGGCGGGCCGGTACGACGTCCTGCCGCTGGACGATCGCTTCCAGGAGCGGTTGCTCGGCCGCGGCGACCTCTACTCCACTCGCGAGCAATTGACCTTCTACCCCGGCGCGGTGCGCATCCCGGAAGGGAACGCGCCCGACACCAAGAACCGCTCCTGGACCATGACCGCGCACGTGGAGATCCCGAAGGGCGGCGCCGAGGGGCCGATCTGCGTCATGGGCGGCGATACCGGCGGCTGGTCGCTCTACGTGAAGGACGACAAGGCGGTCTACTGCTACAACCTCGCCGCCTCGCAATTCACCTACATCCGTGCGGCCAACGCGCTCACGCCCGGGCGGCACGCCATCCGGTACACGTTCGAGAAGACCGGCCAGGAGCCGACCGGCGCCGGCGGCGTGGGCCGCCTGTACGTCGACGACACGCTGGTCGCGGAGGGACAGATCCCCCGCACAGCGGCCTTCGGCTACTCGCTGGACGAGACCTTCGACGTGGGCTGCGACACCGGGGCGCCGGTGACCGACGAATACCCGGCCATGGCGGCGTTCACCGGCAGTATCCTCAAGATCGGCTTCGACCTGAAGCCCGACCTGACGCTCGATCGCGAGGCGCATCGGGAGGTGACGGTGAAGGCCGCGATGATCAGGCAGTAGCATCCCGCCGACCCACCCACTGCACGCGTGCGACACGTCGCAGCGTTGCGACATGTCGCGGCGCGCCATTCGACCCCTACCATGATCGAGGTTGAGCAGGACGATCGAGGTTGAGGAGGCGGTGGCGCGGCACCCGGCCGTGCTCGAGTGCCCCGTCGTGGCCGTCCCCGACGAGGAGTGGGGTGAGCGGCCGCCCGGGTACATCGTCGAGACGGCCGGCCGGATCTTCTACAAGGGCGAGGCGATCCTCGTGACGCTCATCCTGGCCCAGCTCCGCCCCTGGGTGACGATCATCCAGGGGGCGATCGTCGTGGTCTGCGTGCTCGCCTTCCGCAGCGGCATCGTCGGCGAGCTCCTCGAGCTGCGGGCCCGCGCGCGCCGACGGCCCCCTGCCGCGGGCGCCGCCTACTCGTCCTTGCGCGTCTCCCGGGCATGGAGGCAGAACTCCCCGGCGATCGGCTGCACGAGCCGCTCGAAGTCGGGGTACCCCATCCGCACGACCTCGTGGTGGTTGCCGGCCCGGAAGAAGACGTCGGCGCTCCTCGGCAGGCAGGCGTCGACGTAGACCGGCAGGTTGTAGAGGTTGCCGAAGGGCGGCATCGCGCCGGTCTCGCAGTCCGGGAAGAGTTCCGCGATCTCCCCCTCGGAGGCGAGCGAGAGCTTGCGCGTGCCCCGCTCCCGCCCGAGCGCCGCGAGGTCGATCCGGCAGGGGGCCGGCAGCACCACCATGAGGTACCGCGCGCCGTCCTCCCGGACCACGAGCGCCTTGGCCAGCTCCCGGCCGGGAACGTGGCTCGCCTGCGCCACCTCCTGAGCGGTGAACGCCTCCCGGTGGGGCAGGAGCTGGTAGTTGACGCGCTGCTCGTCCAGGAATCGCCTCAGTCGTTCGGTGAGCGCCATGGCGATCCTCCCTCTGTCTTCCGCGACGAAGGACCGTCTGCGCAGGCTCCGTACCCGCAAACGGCCAGTCCTGGCCGCCCCGGACGCGGTTCCCACACGACTCCGGCGATCGGCACGGCGGGGTGGTCGATCCGTTCGCCCGCGCGGCGACGTTCAGGCGGCGACCGGCGCGACGTCGGCGGCTACCGGGGCTTCTTCCTCACCCCGGTGCAGGAGGAGGACGGCAACTTCATCGTGGACGCGGGGCAGACACGGCTCGGCATAGGCGCCTCGGGACCCGGCAGCTTCGAGGGCGGCAGGCTCTCCGGTCTCCTCTCCGCCGACGTCCCGAAGCGCGGCGAGAGCGGGACCGCGCGGGACTCCACCCGGATGGACTACGACCCGGTTCGGCACGAGTCGGGGCCGGCGCCGTTCGGCAGGCTTCGGATCCGGGTCGGCCGAACGACGGCGTCTTCGGCACCGGCGTCACGAACGATCGAGCCGGTGGCATCCTCTGGCAGTCGCGGACCTCGGACCGGGCGTCGTGGCCGCCAGCGGCGTCGCCGGACGGGAGCGGTTCGGGGCCGCGGTGATTCCTCTCCGAGAGGGCGAGCGCCTGTGCCATTGGCGGCCACCGGCCGGCCGATCACCCCCGCTGCGCCGGCGCCGCCGGCGCGCGGGGCCAGGTCCCCTCCTTACGCGGCCGGCGCCAGCGCCGACGTGCAGAAGGGACAGCGCCGTGCCTTGACGGCCACGCTCGAGAGGCACTCGGGGCAGGCGCGCGTCGTGGGCGTTGCGGCGGCCGGGGCCGGGCTCTCGCGCTTCAACCGGTTGATCTGCTTCACCACCAGGAAGAGCGCGAAGGCGACGATCAGGAAGCTGATGACGGCATTGACGAAGAGGCCCAGGTTGAGCGTCGGCGCGCCCGCCACCCTCGCGGCTTCCAGCGTCGGGTAGCTCTCGCCGTTCAGGGCGATGAAGAGGTTCGTGAAGTCGATCCCGCCTACCAGAAGCCCGAGCACCGGGTTGATCAGGTCGTCGACCAGTGAGGTCACGACCCTGCCGAAGGCGGCCCCGATGACCACGCCGATCGCGAGGTCGATCGCGTTGCCTTTGATCGCGAACTCGCGGAACTCCTTGAGCATCGGCTTCTCCTTCCCCCTCGGATCTCGCTACGCTCACCGCGTCCGCGTCCGGGGCCCGCCGTCCGACGGGTGAGGGCCGGACGCCGGTCGGACGCCGGCCGAGGCGGCGGCGACTCTGGTGCGGTAGGCGTAGTCGGAGCAGGAACCGGATGGGAGACCGGCGACATGGCGCGGAGCGGCCTGGACGGCATCGCGACCTCCGAAGGCATTCTAGCCCCGCGCGGGACCGGGCGGATCCGAAAGACCGACGGCCGATGCCCGTGAAGCGCGGCTGGGTCCTCGCCGCCACCATCCTCGGCTCGACCCTCGGCTTCCTCGAGAGCTCCATCACCAACATCGCCCTCCCCGCCATGCAGCAGGCGTTCGGCGCCGACGCGGCCGAGATGCAGTGGGTCGTGAACGCCTACATGCTCGCCTTCGGCGCGCTCATCCTCGTGGGCGGCGCGGCGGGCGACCGCTTCGGGCGTCGGCGCGTCTTCGGCCTCGGGGTCGTCGTCTTCACCGCCGCCTCCGTGGCCTGCGGGCTCGCACCGGGCGTCGCCCTGCTCCTCGCCGCACGCGCCGTGCAGGGCCTCGGAGCGGCGCTCCTCGTCCCGAGCAGCCTCGCCATCCTCACGGCCGCCTTCCCGCCGGAGCGCCGTGGGCGGGCCATCGGCACCTGGTCGGGCGCCTCGGCCATCGTGACCGCGGGCGGGCCGATCCTCGGGGGTCTCCTCGTCGACGTCGTGTCGTGGCGGGCCGTCTTCTTCGTCATCGTGCCGGTGGCGCTGGCGACGCTGGCCGTGGCCGAGCGGCACGTGCCGGAGAGCCGCGCCGCGGGCGTCGCGGGGCCGCTCGACCTCCCGGGGGCCGCGCTGGCCATCGCCGGCTTCGGGGCGGTGACCTTCGGTCTCATCGAGCGGTCGCCCCTGGTATTCGCGGTCGGCCTCCTCCTCCTCGGCGCCTTCCTGGCGGTCGAGGCGCGGGCAAGGGCGCCGATGATGCCGCTCTGGCTCTTCCGGTCGCGCGTCTTCGCGGGCGCGAACCTCCTGACCTTCCTCCTCTACGGGGCCCTCGGCGCGGCGGTGTTCTTCCTCCCCTTCGACCTCGTCCAGGTGCAGGGGTACTCCGCCACCGCCACCGGCGCGGCCTTCCTGCCCTTCGCCCTGATCGTCGGTGTCCTCTCGCGATGGTCCGGGGGCCTGCGCGACCGCTACGGGGCCCGTGGGCCGCTCGTCGCGGGGCCGGCCGTCTCGGCCGTCGGCTTCGCCGGCCTCGCCTGGCCCGGGATCGGCGGCTCGTACTGGACGACGTTCTTCCTCCCCATGGTCGTCCTCGGCCTCGGCATGGCCGTGACCGTGGCGCCCCTCACCGCCGCCGTCATGGGCGCCCAGGACGAGGCGCACGCCGGCGTCGCCTCGGGCGTCAACAACGCCGTCGCCCGGCTGGCGTCCCTCATCGTCGTGGCGCTCGCCGGCCTGCTCGCCCTCGCCGTCTTCGTGCCCGCCCTCGAGTCGCGCGTGGCGTCGCTCGGCGTTCCGCCCGACGTGGCGCGGGCCCTGCTGGCCGAGGCGCCCCGCCTGGCCGACGCCGGGCCGCCCGACGGCGTGACGGGCGCCCTTCGGGCCGCCCTCGAGCGGGCGGTCGACGAGGCCTTCGTGGAGGCGTTCCGGTCGGTCGCGGGCCTCTGCGCCGCGATGTCGGCCGGCAGCGCGCTCGTCGCGGCGCGCCTGGTCGACGCGCGGCGATAGCGCCGACCGGAACGGCGGCTCATTTGTTTCAGATTCCGTGGACCTGATATAGTTGTTGCAGGCCTGCCCCGGCCGGTGTACCGTGCCGGACATGGGAGGCCAGGCATCGGAGCCGTCGCCCATGGAGTTCGCCGAGCTCAGCCGATCGATCGCGCAGCGGTTCCCCGCGCTCAGCCGGGAGCTGCAGCGGTCGGCGCGCTACCTGGTGGACCACCCGGACGACGTCGCCCTCCTGTCCATGCGTCGCGTCGCCGCGAGCGCCGGCGTCCAGCCCGCCACCCTGCTCAGGCTCGCCCGCCGCCTCGACTTCGACGGGTACCCCGCGCTCCGGCAGGTGTTCGTCGAGCGGCTCAGGCGCCGCACGACGAGCTACTCGCGCCGCGCGCTCGAGCTGCAGGGTCGCGGCTCGGGGGACAGGGCCGAGACGGCCGTGCGCGAGACCATCGCGGGGCACCTGCGCAACCTCCAGGCGAGCCTCGACCGCAACGGCGTCGACCGGTTCCTGGCCTGCGCGGCGGCGCTCGAGGGGGCGCGCACCCTCTACGTCCTCGGCCTTCGGAGCTGCTTCCCGCTCGCCTTCTTCTTCCACTACGTCCATCGGCTGTTCCGTGACAACGGCGTGCTCCTCGACGGACGGGGCGGCACGTTCCCCGACGACCTGCGCGGCATCGGGACCCGGGACGTCCTCCTCGCCATCAGCCTCGCGCCGTACACGCGCGACACCGTGAGGGCGGTCGAGTTCGCGGTGGGGCGGGGCGCGACCATCGTGGCGCTCACCGACAGCCCGGTCTCCCCGCTCGCACGACTGGCGCGGCATACGCTGCTCTTCACCACGGACACGCCGTCGTTCTTCCACTCGGTGACCGCCGCCATGTCGATCGTCGAGGCGCTGCTCGCGCTCCTCGTCGCCAGGGGGGGCGACAGGGCCGTCGCCGCCATCTCCGCGAGCGAGGCGCAGCTCGCCTCGTTCGCGGCCTACTGGCGCGAGCGCGCGCCGAAGCGCCCGGCGAGGCGGACGCGGCGTCGACGGACCGGTTAGCCACGAACGCAGAGGGTACGGGAGCCACAGCATGAGCCACGTCCTCCACCGCCACACCCGCCTCGACCCGCCGGTCGCCGTCGGCGGCGAAGGGGTCTTCCTCTTCGACGCGACCGGCAAGCGCTACCTCGACGCCTCCGGCGGCGCGGCGGTCTCGTGCCTGGGTCACGGCCACCCGGCCGTGATCGCCGCGATCCGGGCGCAGGCCGAGCGGCTCGCCTACGCGCACACGAGCTTCTTCACGACCGAGCCGGCCGAGGCGCTGGCCGACCGCCTCGCGGCCGGCGCCCCGCCGGGGCTCTCGCACGTCTACTACGTCTCGGGCGGCTCCGAGGGGGTGGAGGCGGCGCTCAAGATGGCCCGCCAGTACTTCGTCGAGATCGGCGAGCCGGAGCGCCGCCACGTCATCGCCCGCTGGCAGAGCTACCACGGCAACACGCTCGGCGCGCTGGCGGTCGGCGGCAACCGGTGGCGGCGCGAGCCGTTCGCGCCGCTCCTGATCGACGCGCCGCACATCGCCCCCTGCTTCGCCTATCGCTTCAAGCGGGAGGACGAGACGGAGGAGGCCTACGGCCGTCGCGCCGCCGACGAGCTGGAGGCCGAGATCCTCCGCCTGGGGCCCGGGACGGTCGCCGCCTTCATCGCCGAGACCGTCGTCGGCGCCACCGCCGGCGCGGTGCCGCCGGCACCCGGCTACTTCCGGCGAATCCGCGAGATCTGCGACCGCTACGGGGTCCTGCTGATCCTCGACGAGGTCATGTGCGGCATGGGCCGGACCGGCACGCTGCACGCCTGCGAGCAGGAGGGGATCTCCCCCGACCTGCTCGTCGTGGCCAAGGGGCTCGGCGGGGGCTACCAGCCGATCGGCGCCGTCCTCCTCGCCCGGAAGATCTACGAGGCGTTCGAGCGCGGCTCCGGGTTCTTCCAGCACGGCCACACCTACATCGGCCACCCCATCGCCTGCGCCGCCGCCCTCGCGGTGCAGGAGACGATCGAGGCGGAGGGGCTCCTGGGCCGCGTCCGGACGATGGGGCGCCGGCTGCGGGAACGGCTCGAGGCCCGCTTCGGCGGCCATCCCCACGTGGGGGACATCCGGGGGCGCGGCCTCTTCCAGGCGATCGAGCTGGTCCGGGACCGGGCCACGAAGGCGCCGTTCGACCCCGGCCTTGCCGTGCACAACCGGATCAAGCGCGAGGCGATGGCGCGCGGGCTCCTCGTCTACCCCATGGGCGGGACGATCGACGGCCGGTCGGGCGACCACGTCCTCCTCGCGCCGCCCTTCGTCGTCGAGGAGGCGCACCTCGAGACGATCGTCGAGCGGCTCGGCGACGCGGTCGACGCCGCGCTCGCGGCGGCCCGGACATGACGCCGGTCATCGTGGCCGTGGCGCCCAACGGCGCCTCGAAGACCAGGGCCGACCACCCGGCCCTGCCGATCACGGCGGAGGAGATCGCAACGTGCGCCCGCGCCTGCCGCGACGCCGGCGCCGCGATGATCCACCTCCACGTGCGCGACCGCGAGGGACGCCACACGCTCGACGTCGACGCCTACCGCGAGGCGACGGCGGCGATCCGCTGCGCCGTCGGGGACGGGCTGGTCATCCAGGCGACCACCGAGGCGGCCGGGGTCTACGGGCCCGAGGCGCAGATGGCCCTCGTCCGGGCCCTCCGGCCGGAGGCGGTGTCGCTCGCGATCCGGGAGATCCTGCCGCCGGGGCGGGACGAGCGGGAAGCGGCCGCGTTCCTGGCATGGCTGGCGGCCGAGCGGATCGTGCCGCAGTACATCCTCTACTCGACCGAGGACCTCACGCGCTTCCGGGAGCTGCGCAGGCGGGGCCTGATCCCCGGCTCGCGGCCGTTCGCGCTCTTCGTCCTCGGCCGCTACACTGTCGGGCAAGAGTCCGATCCGCGTACCCTTCTGCCCTTCCTCGCCTCCCTGGACGAGGCGGAGGAGATGGTCTGGGCGGTCTGCGCCTTCGGCCGCCGGGAAGCCGCCTGCGTGCTGGCGGCGGCGGCCCTGGGGGGACACGCCCGGGTCGGTTTCGAGAACAACCTGCTGCTCGCCGACGGACGGCGGGCGCCCGACAACGCCGCCGTCGTGGCGCAGCTGGTCGATGGCCTTCGCGTCATCGGGCGCCCGCTGGCGGACGCCGCGGGCGCTCGCGCGCTGCTCGGCGGATCGGGGGGCGCGTCCACCCCGTGAGAGGAGGGAGCATGACCGCAAGACCTGTAGCCACGATTCTCGCCACGGCATTCGCCGTCGCCACGGTCGCCGCCGGCGCCCCCGAGGCCTCGGCGCAGCAGCGGTTCGTCACGATCGGGACGGGCGGCGTCACCGGCGTCTACTACGCGGCCGGCGGCGCGATCTGCCGCCTCGTCAACAAGGACCGCCGCGAGCACGGCATCCGCTGCTCGGTCGAGTCGACCGGCGGCTCCGTGTTCAACGTCAACACCATCCAGACCGGCGAGCTGGACCTCGGCATGGCCCAGTCCGACGTGCAGTTCCAGGCGTACAACGGCACCGCCGGGTTCCAGGGGAAGCCGTTCAAGGAGCTTCGGGCCGTCTTCTCTCTCCACCCCGAGCCGGTCACGATCGTCGCCCGCCGCGACTCCGGGATCAAGACGCTGGCCGACCTCAAGGGCAAGCGCTTCAACGTCGGCAACCCCGGCTCCGGCACCCGGGCGCTCTCGGAGCAGCTCATCGCCGCCCTCGGCTGGAAGATGAGCGACTTCGCCCTCGCGTCGGAGCTCAAGGCCGACGAGCACGGCCAGGCGCTCTGCGACAACAAGATCGACGCGTTCCTCTACGCCGTCGGCCACCCGGCCGGCAACATCCAGGACGCGACGACGTCGTGCGACAGCGTCCTCGTCCCCGCGACCGGGCCGGTCGTCGACGGCCTGCTCAAGCAGCACCCGTACTTCGCCAAGGCCACCATCCCGGGCGGCATGTACCGGGGCAACCCGAACCCGACCGAGACCTACGGCGTGCTCGCCACGTTCGTCACGTCGACCCGGACGCCCGACGAGGTCGTCTACCGGATCGTCAAGGCGGTCTTCGACAACTTCAACGAGTTCAAGAGCCTCCACCCGGCCTTCGCGAACCTCGAGCCGGCGCGGATGATCACCGACGGCGTCTCGGCGCCGCTGCACGACGGCGCGCTCCGCTACTACAAGGAAAAGGGCTGGGTCAAGTAAGACGTCGGCCGATCGCGTCCGGGGCCGGTCGCGCGATCGGCCCCGGCGGCGTCCCGTCGACGGCGGCGCCGCAAGGCGCCGCTCGGGCGAGGCGCCACCGGCTCTTGCGGCGCGAAGCGCCGCGGTGAGCGGAGCGCGGGCTTGCCCAGCGCGGAGCGAAAGCTGGCGCCGAGCCGGTGAAGGAGGCTCGTCATGGCCGAAGAGACCACCACGAAGCCGCCGCTCGGCGCGGCGGACCTCGAGCAGCTCGTTGCCGAGGCCGACACCGGCGGTCGCAAGCCGACCGGCGTCGCCCGCCGGGTGCTCTTCGTCGTCGCCGTCGCCTGGTCGGCGTTCCAGCTCTGGTACGCCTCGCCGCTCCCCTTCGTCCTCGGCGTCGGGATCCTGAACGACACGCAGGCGCGGGCGATCCACCTCGCGTTCGCCTTCTTCCTGGCCTTCCTGGCCTACCCAGCGTCGAAGCGGGCGCCGCGGACGCGGATCCCGATCGCGGACTGGGTGCTCGCGCTGGTCGCGGCCGTCACCTCGGCCTACCTGTTCGTGTTCCACCGGGAGCTCGCGCTCCGCCCCGGCATGCCGACCGCGGCCGACCTCGTGACTGCGCTCCTCGGGATCGTCCTGCTCCTCGAGGCGACCCGCCGGGCCCTCGGGCCGCCCATGGTGGTCGTGGGGCTCGTCTTCCTCGCGTACACGTTCCTCGGCCCCTACATGCCCGAGGTCATCCAGCACAAGGGCGCCTCGCTCACCAAGACGCTGACCCACCAGTGGCTGACCACCGAAGGGGTGTTCGGCACCGCGCTCGGCGTCTCGACGAGCTTCGTCTTCCTCTTCGTCCTCTTCGGGTCGCTCCTCGAGAAGGCGGGCGCCGGCAACTACATGATGCAGGTCTCCTTCGCCCTCCTCGGGCACCTGCGCGGCGGGCCGGCGAAGGTCGCGGTCGTCTCCTCCGCCCTGAACGGCGTCGTCTCCGGCTCGTCGATCTCCAACGTCGTCTCGGGCGGCATCTTCACCATCCCGATGATGCGGCGGACCGGCCTCAGCGCCGTCAAGGCCGGCGCCATCGAGACCGCCTCCTCCATCAACGGGCAGATCATGCCCCCCGTCATGGGGGCCGCCGCCTTCCTGATGGTGGAGTACGTCGGGATCCCGTACTCCGAGATCATCCGGCACGCGTTCCTGCCGGCGGTGATCTCGTACGTCGCGCTCTTCTACATCGTGCACATCGAGGCGCTGAAGCTCGGCACGCAGCCGCTCGCGCGCCGGACGAGCCGGCCGCTCCCGATGCGGCTCCTCAGGCTCGGCCTCGGGATCGCCGGCACGATCGTCCTCGCCGGGGTCGTCTACTACGGCGTCGGCGCCCTCGAGGCGCTCCTCGGCTCCGCCGCCGGCCCGGTGCTCGTCGTCCTCCTCGTCGCCGCCTACGTCGCCTCGGTCTGGTACGCCTCGCGCTTCCCCGACCTCGAGCTGGACGACCCGAACGCGCCGGTGTTCCACCTGCCGGAGACCTGGCCGACGGTCCGCACCGGCCTCCACTTCCTCCTCCCGCTGGCCGTCCTCCTCTGGTGCCTGATGGTCGAGATGCTCTCGCCCGGGCTCTCGGCCTTCTGGGGCACGGCGGCCATGATCGCCATCGTCCTCACCCAGCGGCCGCTCTTCGCGTGGTTCCGCGGGCAGGGCGCCGTCCCGGCCTTCCGGCAGGGGTGGCGCGACTTCATCGAGGGGATGGAGCTCGGCGCGCGCAACATGATCGCCATCGGCATCGCCACCGCCACGGCCGGGATCGTCGTCGGCACGATCACGCTCACCGGCCTCGGCTTCATGATGACCGACTTCGTCGAGTTCATCTCCGGCGGCAACGTCATCCTCATGCTCGTGCTCACGGCGATGATCAGCCTCGTCCTCGGCATGGGGATCCCGACGACCGCCAACTACATCATCGTCGCCACCCTCATGGCGCCGGTCATCGTCGAGCTGGGGGCGCAGGCGGGGCTCGCCATCCCGCTGATCGCCGTCCACCTCTTCGTCTTCTACTTCGGGATCATGGCCGACGTGACGCCGCCGGTCGGCCTCGCGTCGTACGCGGCGGCCGCCATCTCGGGCGCCGACCCGATCAAGACCGGTCTCCAGGGCTCGGTCTACGCCCTCCGCACGGTGCTCCTGCCGTTCTTCTTCATCTTCGAGCCGACCCTCCTCCTGATGGACCTGCACTCCTGGGGGGAGACGCTGCTCGTGATCGCCGCCGCCACGCTCGGGATGCTCGTCTTCGCCGCCGCGACCATGGGCTTCTTCCTGACCCGCAGTCGGCTCTGGGAGACCGCGGCCCTCCTCCTCGTCACCTTCACGCTCCTTCGGCCCGGCTTCTGGATGGACCGGATCGCCCCGCCCTACGAGGACGCCTCGCCGGCGCGGCTCGAGGAGGTCGTGGCCGCGACCCCCCCGAAGGGGCGGTTGCAGATGCGCGTCGAGGGGCTCAGCATCGAGGGGGACGACGTGCGGAAGGTGGTGAGCGTGCGCCTCGACACGGCCGGGACGCCGGCCGAGCGCCTCGCCGCCGCCGGCCTCGCGCTCCGGCGGACCGGCGAGGACCTGCAGGTGGCGCAGGTGCGGTTCGGCAGCTACGCCGAGCGGCTCGGCCTCGAGCCCGGCTTCCGGATCACGGCGGTCAGGGTTCCGACCGCCCGCCCGCCGGCGGCGCTCTTCTACATCCCGGCGCTCCTGCTCCTCGGCGTCGTGGTCGCCGCGCAGCGCGCGCGACGCGGGGCTCGTCCGGCGGCGACCCCGGGCGTTCCCGATCGGCCGGCGGCGGCTTGAGCGGCCGAACGACCAGGCGGGGGCGGCCCTCCGGTTCGAGGCGCCGCCTCCGCCACGAGACCATGACCCTGCGTCCCTCGTCCCGACCGTGACTGCCGACGCGCGTGGCGCCCTCTACCTCACCGGGGCGGTCGCGGCCCTCACCGTGGTGTCCGCGATCATCAAGCACCTCACGGCCGACCTGCCGGTCGCGGTCGTCGTCTTCTTCCGGCACCTGGCGGCGACGCTCTGCTTCCTCCCGATGGTCGCCCGATCCGGCTTCGGGCTCCTCCGGACCGAGAACCTCCCCGGCCACGTCTGGCGAGCCACGCTCGGGTACACGAGCTTCATGGCGTTCGCCTACGCCCTGGAGCAGCTCCTGCTGGCGGACGCGATCGCCCTCGCCTTCACCGCGCCGCTCTGGTCCACCCTGCTCGCCGTCGTCGTCCTGCGCGAGGCGGTCTCGCGCGGCCGCGTCCTCGCCCTCCTCGCCGGCCTCCTCGGCGTCCTGCTGATCGCCCGGCCGGCCGGGCAGTTCGAGCCCGCGTCGGTCGTCGCCGTCGCCGGTGCGGGCTGCACGAGCCTCGCGATGCTCGCCGTGAAGCAGCTCTCCCGCACCGAGCCGCCCGAGCGGATCGCGTTCTACTTCATGGCGATCGGCTCGGTGCTGAGCGCCGTGCCGGCGGCCTTCGCCTGGCAGACGCCGGCCGTCGCGACGGTTCCGTGGTTCGTCGTCATCGGCGTGCTGTCGTGGGCGGGGCAGATCTGCCTCTCGCGCGGCTACGCCATCGGGCAGTTCTCCCGGATGGCCCTCGTGGACCTCCTCCGGCTCCCGTTCTCGCTGCTCCTCGGCCTGGTCGTCTTCGGCGAGGCGCCCGACCTCCTCGCCGCGGCCGGGATGGCCCTCATCGGGGCCGCGTCCGTGTACACGGTCATCGAGGGGCGACGGAGCGGCTGACGCGCCCGGCTCCCCCCGGAAGCCGGCTACACTGACGGCGTGACGTCGCGCCGCCTCGCGCCGCTCGGGAGCGCTCACCGGTCCGGCGCCGCGGCCCTCGCGCGCCGCGGGGAGCCCTGCACGCTCGCCGGCCGGCGCACGGCGGCCGGGTGAGCCGCGCGTGCGGGTCCGCGGGGTACTGCTCGCCACCATCCTCGGCTCGAGCCTGGAGTTCCTCGAGGCGTCC
>DASVDK010000009.1:0-13941 GCA_036381125.1 Thermodesulfobacteriota bacterium
CGCAGCGCGGGCAGACGAGCCGCGCCGGGTCGGCCGGCTCGGGGATCGCCACGAGGTCGCGCGAGCACCCGGCCGCGCAGCGCATCAGGTCGAGGTTGCCGTGGACCTGGTAGGTGCGGGCGGGGCTGTTGCCGGCCCGCAGGTGGAGGCCGTCCACGTTCTGCGTGACGAGGAGGAAGCGGTCGCCGAGCGCGGCCTCGAGCCGGGCGAGCGCCAGGTGGGCCGCGTTGGGAGCGGCCGCGCGGCAGACCGCGCGGCGGTGGAGGTACCAGCCCCACACGTCGTCCGGCATGGCGTCGAAGGCGGCCCGCGTGGCCAGCTCCATCGGCCGGTAGTGGCGCGAGCCGACGCGCCAGTAGCCGTCTGGCCCGCGGAACGTCGGGATCCCGCTCTCCGCCGAGACGCCGGCGCCGGTGAGCGCCACGAGCGGCCCCGATCCCGCGGCGGCCCGTTCGATCAGCTCCTCGAGTCGCCCGTCCGTCACGCGCCAAGTATACCGGGAGCCGGCGCGCGTCTCGCAGGCGCGGCCGGCGTGCCGATCGGCTACGCGCTCCTCGTGCTGGGCGCCCTGCTCTTCGCGGCCGGGCTCGTCACCGGCAACGTCTGGCTGATCGCACCGGGGCTCGTCCTGGTCCCGGTCGGCTTCGTGACGGGCCTGCGCCGTTAGACCCGGATCCGCTCGAGGGCGGCGCGCATCGCCTCGGGCACCGGGACCGGGCGCCGGGAGCGCCGGTCGACGTACACGTGGACGAAGTGGCCGCGCGCGGCCGTCTCGCTCGCCTCGTTGCGGAAGATGCCGACCTCGTAGCGCACGCTGCTCGTGCCGACGTGC
Source organism: Thermodesulfobacteriota bacterium (assembly GCA_036381125.1). GTDB lineage: Bacteria > DASVDK01 > DASVDK01 > DASVDK01 > DASVDK01 > DASVDK01. The sequence continues at coordinate 833 of DASVDK010000009.1, forward strand.
GTCACCGCGAGCCCGGCGTCCACGACGTCTGGGAAGGCGATCGCCGTGAAGTAGTGGCAGCGCGTCTCCACGACGAGGCCGATCACGGGGCTCGTGCGCGGGTCGAGCACCCCGGCCGACACGAGGTACCCGTTCACCACGGTGTCGAAGAACGAGTAGTAGACGACGTTGTTCACGTGGCCGTACACATCGTCGTCCATCCAGCGGGTGGTGATCCTCGCGAAGTGCCGGTAGCGCTCGCGTCCCACGGGCCTCGGCCGCTCGTCGTGCGTCATGTGTCGCCTGCCTCCGCAAGGCCGAGAGCGTAGCCGTGCGGCGCCGAGCCGTAAAGGCGGCCCGCGGTCCGGGAGGCGACCGTCCCTCGGCCGTCCGGCTGCCGAGCCGGAGCGGTCCGGGAGCCGCCGTCGAGCCGACGCCGGCCCCGCCGCGCGCGGACGCCCGCTTTCCGCTATTCTTCGACCACCGCGCGAATCGGCCCCGCTTACGCGATCTGGACCACCATACGACCGCCCCGAGCCTCCATCGCCGTGGGCGGACCCGTTTCCCGCGCACGAGCCGTACACCGCCTGCTGGAGACCGATCCGATGCCCCGACGCCCGAGTCCCGCGCGGAGCGTGCTCGGTCTGCTCGCCGCCCTGCTCCTTTCGACCCCCCTCGCGGCGTGCCAGCGCGAGCCGGCCCAGGCGACCGCCGGCCGGGCACCCGCCGGCGTACCGGTCAGGCTGGCCACCGTCCAGGAGACCGACATCCAGGACTGGACCGAGTACGTTGCCACTCTCAAGTCCCGACGCTCGGTCACGCTGCAGCCCCAGGTGGACGGCCGGATCCAGCGCATCCTCGTGCACCCCGGCGCGAGGGTGAAGGCGGGCGACCCGATCCTCCAGCTCGACGCCTCGAAGCAGCAGGCCACGCTCCGCGGCCAGCAGGCCGCCCTCGTCTCCCGTCGGGCCACGCTCGAGTTCGACCGGCAGCAGTACGAACGCCTCTCCCGGCTCTACAAGGACGGCGTGGTGAGCCGGCAGCAGCTCGACCAGGCCAGGTCCACCCTCGAGGCGACGCGGGCCGATGTCGACGCGCTCGAGGCCCAGGTGCGGGAGCAGGCGGTCCAGCTCCGCTACTTCCGCGTCACGGCCCCCTCCGACGGCATCATCGGCGACATCCCGGTGCGCGAAGGGGACTACGTGACGACCTCGACGGTCCTCACGACGCTCGACCAGAACCTGGCGCTCGAGGTGAACGTGTCGGTCCCCATCGAGCGGGCGCGGGAACTCGCCATCGGGATGCCGGTGCTCCTCGTCGACCGGGAGGGGAAGACGATCGCGACCTCCCGCATCAGCTTCGTCTCGCCCCAGGTGAACGACGCGACCCAGTCGGTCCTCGTCAAGACGATCGTGGAGAACACGACCGGCGACCTGAGGACCGAGCAGTTCGTCCGCGCGCGCATCGTCTGGCAGACGCGCAAGGGCCCGGTCGTGCCGACGGCGGCCGTCACCCGCCTCAACGGGCAGCCGTTCGCCTTCGTGGCCGAGGAGGACGGCGGCACGCTCGTCGCCCGGCAGCGGCCGATCGAGGTGGGCACCATCATCGGCAACGACTACGTGGTCCTCGAGGGGATCGAGCCGGGCGACCGGGTCGTCGTGTCGGGCATCCAGAAGCTCCGCGACGGCACGCCGCTCGCGCCCGAGTCGTAAGGGCCCCATGTTCGTCGACTTCTTCATCCGCCGGCCGATCTTCGCCTCGGTCTGCTCGCTGCTCATCATCCTCGCCGGCGCCGTGAGCATCCCGATCCTGCCGATCGCCCAGTACCCTGAGCTTGCGCCGCCGCAGGTGAACGTCTCCGCGGTCTACACCGGCGCGAACGCGCAGGTGGTCGAGTCGGCCGTCACGATCCCCCTCGAGCAGGCGATCAACGGCGTCGAGGGGATGAAGTACATGACCTCCAGCTCGGGCAACGACGGCACGAGCCAGATCACCGTCACCTTCGACGTCGGTCGCGACCTCGACCTCGCGGCCGTCGACGTCCAGAACCGGATCTCCCGGGTGGAGGGCCAGCTGCCGCAGACCGTCCGGGACAACGGCATCCAGGTGAACAAGGCCTCCACCGCCTTCGTCCTCGCCGTCGGCCTCTACGCGGAGAACGGCGAGTACAGCAACCTCTTCCTGAGCAACTACGCCGACGTCTACATGGTGGACGCGCTCAAGCGGGTCGAGGGGGTGGGCGAGGTCAGGATCTTCGGCGAGCGGAAATACGCCATGCGGATCTGGCTCGATCCGCAGCGGCTCGCCGCGCGCAACCTCACCGCGCCGGACGTGGTCGGCGCCCTTCGCGAGCAGAACGTCCTCGTCCCGGCGGGGCAGGTCGGCCAGGCGCCGGCCGTACCCGGACAGCAGTACCAGATCACGGTGCGCGCGCAGGGGCGGCTCACGGACCCGGAGGAGTTCGGGCGGATCGTCCTCAAGACGGGCGACGACGGGACGCTCGTGCAGCTCAAGGACGTCGGCCGGGTGGAGCTCGGCGCCGAGAACTACAACAGCGTCCTGCGCTTCAACGGCTACGAAGGGGTCGGCCTCGGCGTCATCCAGCTTGCGACCGCCAACGCCCTCGAGGTGGAGCGCAACGTGCGGGCCGAGCTCGAGCGGCTCGCGCAGAGCTTTCCGCCCGGCATGCAGTACGCCATCGCGTTCAACACGACGACCGTCATCGCGGAGTCGATCCGGGAGGTCGTGACGACGCTCTTCGAGGCGATCGCCCTCGTCATCCTCGTGATCTTCGTCTTCCTCCAGACCTGGCGGGCGACGGTCATCCCGGCCATCACGATCCCGGTGTCGCTCGTCGGCACCTTCGCCTTCGTGAAGCTCTTCGGCTTCTCCATCAACACGCTCACCCTCTTCGGCCTGACGTTGGCGACCGGCCTCGTCGTGGACGACGCCATCGTCGTCATCGAGAACATCGAGCGCCACATCCACGACAAGCGGGAGAGCCCGAGGGTGGCGTCGTCGCGCGCGATGGGCGAGGTGACCGGCGCCGTCATCGCCATGTCGCTCGTCGTCATCGCGGTCTTCGTGCCGGTCGCCTTCTTCCCGGGGACGGCGGGGCGGCTCTACAACCAGTTCGCGCTCACGATCGCCTTCTCGATCGCGCTGTCGACCTTCAACGCCCTCACGCTCACGCCGGCCCTCTCGGCGCTCCTCCTCGCGCCGGGCGGCGCGAAGACGCGCGGCGTCTTCGGCTGGGTGAACCGGGTGATCGCCGCCTCGACGGACGGCTACGTCCGGTCGCTGCGCCGGCTGCTGCGGCTGCGGCTCGCGATGCTCGGCGCCTTCGCGGTGCTCCTGCTCCTCACCTGGTGGGTCTACCGCCTCGTCCCGACGAGCTTCGTGCCCGAGGACGACCAGGGGTACTTCATCACGCAGGTCCAGGCGCCGGCCGGGACGTCGCTCCAGTACACGACCGACGTGGCCAAGAAGGTGGAGGCGATCCTCGGCGAGGAGGACGAGGTGCAGGCAACCTTCGCCGCCATCGGCTTCAGCTTCGGCGGATCGGCGCCCAACAAGGCGCTGGTCTTCTCGCCGCTCAGGCCGATGGACGAGCGCACCGAGCCGGACGAGAAGGCCGCGGCCGTCATCAACCGGGTGCGGGGGCGGATGCTCGCCCTGCCCGACGCGATCGTCGTGCCGTTCGGCCCGCCGGCCGTGCGCGGCATCGGGAATTTCGGCGGGTTCCAGTTCCAGGTGCAGGACCGGTCGGGCGGACCGCCCGAGGCGCTCGCCGCGGCGGTCTCCGGCGTGCTGGGGGAGGGGAACCAGCAGCCCGGCCTGCGCGGGCTCTTCACCGCCTTCACGGCCAACGACCCGCAGTTCCTCGTCTCGATCGACCGCGAGAAGGCCAAGGCGCTCGGCGTGCCGCTCTCGGACATCGCCGCCACGCTGCAGGTGTACATGGGCTCGCAGCACGTCAACGACTTCGAGTTCAACAACCGGTCGTACCGCGTCTACGTGCAGGCGGACCGGCAGTTCCGGGCGAGCCCCAGGGACATCAAGGAGTTCTACGTGCGGTCGGGCTCGGGCGACATGATCCCGCTCGACAACCTCGTGACGATCCGCGAGGTCACGGCGCCGCAGACCATCAACCACTTCAACCTCTTCCGGTCGGCCGAGATCATCGGCGCCGCCGCGCCCGGCTACAGCTCCGGCGAGGCCATCGCGGCGATGGAGGAGACGGCTCGCCGGGTGCTCCCCCAGGGGATGACCTATGCCTGGTCGGGCCTCGCCCTCGAGGAGATCGAGGCGGGGCGGACGGCGCTCGTCATCTTCGGGCTCGGCGTCCTGGTCGTCTTCCTGGTTCTCGCGGCGCAGTACGAGAGCTGGGTGCTGCCCGGCATCGTCATGCTCGCCGTCCCGGTCGCCATCCTCGGCGCCCTCGGCGCGCAGCTGCTGCGCGGCTTCGACAACGACGTCTTCTGCCAGATCGGCCTGGTCCTCCTGATCGGGCTCGCGGCGCGCAACGCCATCCTGATCGTCGAGTTCGCCGAGCAGCTCCGGGCCCGGGGCGAGGGGCTCGTCGACGCAACCATCGAGGCCTCGAGGCTCCGCCTGCGCCCGATCCTCATGACCTCCTTCGCCTTCATCCTCGGCCTCCTGCCGCTCGTCTTCGCGAGCGGTGCCGGGTCGGTCGCCCGCAACTCGCTGGGGACCGCGGTGGCCGGCGGGATGCTCGTGTCGACGCTGCTCAACCTCTTCCTGATCCCGGTGCTCTACCTGATCGTGGAGGGGCTCAGGGAACGGGTCCTCGGGGCGAAGGCGTACGAGGCGCGGCACGAGACGCCCGGCGGCGAGGGGTAGCCGCACTCGCCTGCCCGCGGCCTCGCTCCGCGAGCTACGCATTCCCCGGTTTTGCTTGACGAGCGATCCCTATTCGGCATATACGGCCTGGCGATGCTCGTGGTCCCGGCGACGGCCTCGGCTCGCGCGCCTGCGATCTCGCCTGGCCTCGAGCGGCTGACGCCGGGTCAGGCGGCGGGCGTCGCGAGGACGTCGAGTTATCCAGGTCAGCCTGATTGGCGTCGGCCGCGCGTCAGATCGATTGAGCAGGTCGATGTGGAGGGAGACGCACCATGGTTATCCGACGGGTCGGTCCGTTGTCCTGCGGGAAGGTCGGCGGCATCCTCTATGCCATCCTCGGACTCATCTTCGGCGCCGGCATGTCCCTCGTTTCCTGGCTGCACGTTGCGTCTGGCGAGGCCGAGGGCACCGGGGTGCCGGCGCTGTTCGGGGTAGCCGCCGTGGTGCTCCTCCCGATCTTCTACGGCGCCGTGGGCTTCGTTGGCAGCCTGCTCATGGCAGCCCTGTACAACGGGGTGGTGCGGCTCGTTGGCGGCCTCACCGTCGAGGTCGAGTAAAGCGCGCAGCGGCACCGGCGATGGCGGCCAACGGCGCGTTGGAGCGGCCCGGCGCCGCAAGCGCGTGACGGATGCGCCGGCCGCTCGACGCAGGCACTGGACCGGCAGGGCAACGTGAGTCCCGGGCGCAAGATCCTGCTCGCGTACGTCGCACTTCAGGCGGCCTTCGCGATGTCGCTCCTGTCAGGCAGCGAGATCATGGCCGTCGCCGCGTTCGCGATCGCGCTGCCGGGGTCGTTGGCGATGCTCGCCGTGGGGGCCGGGCCCCTGAGCGAGGCGCTCGGCTTGACGTTTGGCACGGTCGGGCACGGGATCGCGGTGCAGGTTTCAGGGGCACTGCTCAACATCGCGGTCGCCGCCACCGCGGCACGCGGTCTTGCCTTCCTGCGCAGCAGGGGATTCAGGTCCTGGGCGGTCGTCCTGACGGGCTATGCGGGGCTCCTCACCTGGTGGATCACCGGAGGGACAGGTTCCTGGGGCTGGGTGCGTGGAGGCCTCCTCGTCTTCTTTGTCAGCGGCGTGGTCGCCGGCGTGGGAGGGCTTGCGGGGAGTCGATGGGCCGAGCGGTGGGGTGCGGTGTTCGCTGCGGCGGGGCTGGCGACCGGTGGGGCGCTTTTCCTGGCCCGCATCGTCTTCGTCGTCCGGCACGGGGGCATGGACTGCTACGACTGCAACGGTTCGCCGGTCGCCTTCCTGATCGGCTGGATCTGGGAGCAGGGCGCGGTCACGGTGCCGAGCGGACTCATCATGCGGCTGTGGTGGCGTGAGCGCGCTGCAAGGAGCCGAGGGGCAGTATGGCCGTGATCGGCACGGTCGCCGGTCGGTTCGGCGACGCGCTGCGGCCGTCCCCGATCTCTCGGGCATGGCGCCCGAGGCGATCCGTGAATCGCGGTCGGTCTTCCAACACCTCGTCGGGCGCTACACGCGTGTCGCCGGCTTCGATCGGTACGGGCACGCGCAGCCGGAGTTCGTGACGCGGGGACGTGCGGTCGTGAGCGGGACCGGACGGCGGGCTTACCGGATGATGCACGCCGTGCCTCGTGCGAACAGGGGTGGCTGGAAGACCTGCTCGAGAGGTCACACGTATCGCGGGCCGGGCGGCTGCCCGACCCGACTTCCATCGCCCGATGGTGGGGCAGGTCGACTACACGCGGACACCGGGACCCGCCGGGCAACGCCTTCTTCGCCGCCGCGCGCCAGGCCTCGGCAACGGGGTCGGGTCTCGACTGATGGGGTCAGGCCTCGACGGTCTCCCGACTGGAAAATGGAAAGGCCTGACCCCCTGGAAAATGGAAAGACCTGACCCCGGGAAGTCAGCTTGCGAGGGTGGCCTTCACGCTCAGTGCCACGTTGCCCTTGAGGGCCTGGGAGATGGGGCAGCCGTCCTTGGCCTCCTCGGCGGCGCGGGCGAAGGCGGCCTGGTCGATCCCCGGCACGCGGCCGGTCACCTCGAGGGCGCTCGAGGCCACCTTGAAGCCCTGGTCAACCTTGTCGAAGGTGACCGCGGCACGCACCTCGAGCCGCTCGGCCGGCGTGCGGGCCTTCGCGAGGCCGGCCGAAAGCGCCATGGCGAAGCAGCTCGCGTGGGAGGCGGCCAGCAGCTCCTCGGGGCTCGTCCGGCCGTTCGGCTCCTCGGTGCGCGACGCCCAGGTGACGGCCTGGTCCGTGAAGATGCCGCTGCTCCGCGCGGACACCCGCCCCTTGCCCGACAGGAGGTCCCCCTCCCATACCGCCTCGGCCCGTCGAATCGCTGCCATCGGTCTCCTCCTCGGTGATCGGTTCGCCCGAGGAAAATGCTCGCACGGCTCGGGCCGGGGCGCCGTGAGCCGCCCGACGGTACGGCCTGATCGGCCGCTCGTGCGGCTCCGGCAGGCTAGCTCGGCGTGGCCCGCAGGTACTGCGGCGGGAAGACGAGCGGCGCGCCGAGGGCGCGTGAGGCGTGGAGCGGCCAGTAGGGGTTGCGCAGCAGCTCGCGCCCGAGGAAGACCGCGTCGGCCTGGCCGGTCGCCACGATCTGCTCGGCCTGCTCGGGCGCGGTGATCAGCCCGACCGCTCCGGTCGGCACCTCCGCCTCGCGCCGGATGGCGGCGGCGAAGGGCACCTGGTAGCCCGGCCCCATCGGCACCTTGGCCCAGGGCACCGCCCCGCCCGACGAGCAGTCGATCAGGTCGACGCCGAGGCCGGCGAGCCGCTTCGACACCTCCACGGCCTCCGTCAGCGTGAAGCCCCCGTCCACCCAGTCGGTCGCCGAGATCCGCACGAAGAGGGGCCGATCCGCCGGCCACGCCTGCCGTACGGCGGCGGCGACGGCGAGCGGGGCGCGCATGCGGTTCTCGAGCGAGCCGCCGTACTCGTCGGTGCGGCGGTTGGCGAGCGGCGAGAGGAAGCTGTGGAGCAGGTAGCCGTGCGCCATGTGCAGCTCGATCACCTCGAAGCCGGCCGCGAGCGCCCGGCGCGCGGCGTCGACGAACTGCGCCACGACGCCGTCGATGTCGCCGCGCGTCAGCTCGCGCGGCTCCGGGTAGCCCTCGCCGAACGGCACCGCGCTCGGGGCGACCGGCTGCCAGCCGCGCTCGGTCGGCGCAAGCGGCTTGCCGCCGCGCCACGGCGCGTCGGTCGAGGCCTTGCGGCCGGCGTGGGCGAGCTGGACGGCCGGCACGGCGCCGTGCGCCTTGAGGAAGGTCGTGATTCGGCGGAAGGCCTCGGCGTGCCGGTCGCTCCAGAGCCCGCTGTCGTCCGGGGAGATGCGGCCCTCGGGAGACACCGCGGTCGCCTCCACCATGACGAGCGCGGCGCCGCCGACGGCGCGGCTGCCGAGGTGGACGAGGTGCCAGTCGGTCGGCATCCCGTCCTCGGACGAGTACTGGCACATGGGGGAGACGAAGACGCGGTGCTTGAACTCGATGCCGCGGAGGCGAAAGGGCGAGAAGAGTCGACTCACGTAGGGCACCTCGCAGTCGGGTATCTGGACCGCCGCGGAGCATTCTAGCGGTTGGCACCGAGCCGTACCATCACGCGCGGGCGCACGGATCCTGCGGCGCCCGCCGCAGCGCCCTCGACAAGGAGCAGACCATGGCACGGCAGTACCCGCAAAGTGATCCACGCCACCACGCGGCCGACATCAAGGCCCGGCTGAGCGAGACCGTTCGACACGTGCGCGAGGGTGTGGACAGGGTGGAAGACCCGAAGGCCCAGGCGCTGTTCGAGACGACGGCCGAGGTGTTGAACGGGCTCGTTGCCGCCTACGACCACTACGAGGGACGAACGGAGAAGGCCTGGCGTTAGGGCCCGCATCCGGCGGCGGGCGGCCGCGAGGGAGCGCTCACCCGGGCAGCGCGCGGCGGGAGTCGTCATAATGGACCGGCTCGTCCGCGGCTCCAACCTGGAGGGAGGTCGCTCGTGCAGATCCGCACCGTCGTCGATGCGTCGTTCGGCCGCTTCGGGTCGGCCACGCCGGCCACGTGGCTCCGGCCGTGACGCCGCCTCGCCCCCCCGCGCGGGCCGCCCTCCTGGTGACTGCGCGGCTCGCGGCCGCCGCGGCGGCGCTGCCGCGCGACCTGCGGGAGCGGGCATCGTGACGGCGTCCCGGGTTGTCACCTCGGTGGCGGCGGCGGCGCTCTTCCTCGTGGTGCTCGTCGTGGCCGACGTGGGACGCCGCCAGCTCACGCCGCCGGCTCCGACCGAGAGCGGGAACACGGTGGACGGGCTCTTGATGCTCATGGGGCTCGAGGCGCCGCCCGAAGGCCGCACGCCGGCCCCCGACTTCTCGCTGCCGACGCTCGGCGGCGACACGATCCGTCTGAACGAGCTGAGGGGCCAGGTGGTGCTCCTCAACTTCTGGGCGACCTGGTGCCCGCCCTGCCGGGCGGAGATGCCGTCCATGGAGCGCGTGTACCAGGAGTACCGGGCGCGCGGCTTCACGATCGTGGCGATCGACTACCGGGAGGGGCCGGAGCTGGTCGAGCCGTTCGTGAAGGAGCTCGGCCTCACGTTTCCGATCGCCCTCGACCGCGACGGGGCGGTGACCGACGCGAAGTATCCGACGAGCGGACTGCCCACCAGCTACCTGATCGACCGGCAGGGGCGAGCGGTCGCCCGTCGGATGGGGTACGTGGAGTGGGACGGCGCCGCGGCCCGCGCGCTGATCGAGACGCTCCTCGCGGAACCGCAGGCGCCGTCCGAAGCGCGGAGCGAGCGGCCCTCCCGCTAAGGCTTGCGCTCGCCCGTGGGCTCATCGACCCGTTCCTTGATCGACTCCTCTGCCTCGCCGGCCTTGCGCTGCGCCTTGCCGGCCGCCTCCTTGCCCATCCCCTTGGCGGAGTGCTCGGCCTGATCGGTCGCCTCGCCCCAGGCCTGCTGCGCCTTGCCGGCCGCCTCCTTGGCCGCTCCCTTGACCTTGTTGCCCATGTCACCCATCGGAACGCCTCCTCGCGTGCTGTCTCTCGGCCGGGCCCGCACGATGCGAAGCGCGACCGCCGGTAGCCGTCGCAAGGGACGTACCCAAGGGGAGGATGGCGCCGGGAACGGGCGATCGGGCGAGCGGTCGCTCGCAGGACGGTCAACGGGAGGCGGGCGGCGCGCCGGCGGCCGCCTCCGGCGTGACGGGGACGAGGACGATGTCGACGTTGGCCGCGCCCGGACGCACGGGGTTTCGGGGGAAGCGCCCCTCGAGGTCGCCCGGTCGCGCGGGACCGGCGGCGCCGGACCGGGAGAGGCGCGCGACGATCTCCATCTCCCCCTCGACCGCGCGGTCGCGCAGCATCGCGTCCTCGGGCCCGAGGGTGTAGTGCACGGGGAAGCGGGGTGACTCGATCCGCTTGACGGCGAGCGGCGGCCCCGACCCGCGGCGCGCGATGACGAAGAGCGCGCCCGCCTGCTCGGCGCCGCCCGTGACGCCGGGGCCGAGGGTGACCGTGCCGGTGACGATGGGGGCGGGCGCGGGCGCGGCCGCGCGGGGGCGCTCGATCTCCTCCCCGTGCTCCTGCCGCCAGCGCGCCTCGGCCACCCACTCCTCCACCGCCGCCCGCGTGGTCGCGTCGAGCCTGGACGACCGGAGCATCGTCTCCCAGGCGGCGGCGGCGCCCGCGTAGTCGCGGGCCTGCGAGAAGAGGAGTCCGCCCTTTGCCCAGAGCGCGAACGTGTCCTCCGGAGCGGCCGCGAGCGCCTGGTCGATCAGCTCGAGCGCGTGTTCGTACCGTCCCTCGGCCGCGGTCATGAGCCCGAGATAGGTGAGCGCGCCGGGGTGCCCGGGGTTGCGCTCGAGGATCCGGTCGAGCGCGGGCAGCGCCAGGTCGCCGCGGCCTGCGTCGAGCGCCGCTCGCACGAGCGCGAGCTGCGCCTCGGCGTCGGCAGGCGCGGCCTCGGCCTGCCTGGCGAGCCGATCGAGTTCGGCGTCGCTCGGCCCGGCCTCGGCGTCGGGGCGACCCTCGGGCACGCCGGGCACGACCCCGGCCGGCCCCCGCGCGGGCGGCGCCGGCGCGCCGGGCGCGGGGGCGGCTCCCCCGGTGATGACGTCGTCCGGCCCCTGGCGCGGCCGCAGCGCCTGCGAGAGGAGCACGCCCATCAGGAGCCCGAAGGCGAGGATGCCGGCACCGGCGGCCAGGAGCCGGCCGCGGCGGGGCTTCGGCGCGGCGGTGCGGGTGGAGGGCTCGGGCTTCGGCGTGTCGGTCGGCATGGCGGCCCTCATGATAGACGGCCCGGGACGCTCAGTGCACGTGCGCCTCGGCCGGCGCGGCCGGCGGCTCGGCGGCCAGCCGCTCGACGAGCGCGACCAGCCGACCCTCCTCGTCCGGACCCGAGGCGTCGCCGGGACGCCATCGGGCGCGGAGGTACCCGGAGCGGTCGACGAGGAAGGCGACCGGTCCACCCGGATCGCCCGGCGCGCGGAACCGTCCGTAGACCGCGGCCACGTCCGGCGCCGTTCGCGGGTCGACGAGGACGAGGAGGCCGCCGGCGGCCGCGATGCGGTCGGCCGCGGCGGCGAGCCGCGCGACGGCGGCGTCGGCCTTGCCGGGCGCTCCGATCACGACGACGACCACCCGCCCGCGCGCGCTCCGGAGCGTGCCGACGCGTCCGGGCAGCGCGGGGTGCACGAAGTCGGGCGCCACGATGCCCGGAGTCGGCGCCGGCTCGGGCGAGAGCGCCGCGGCCGCGGCCGCGTCCGAGAGGAGGCGGACGGTGTTCACGAGGTCCCAGCGTGCCTCCTCGTCGAGCTGGGCGCCGAAGCCGGGCATGGTGGGCGCCGGGTGTCCCGCCTGTCGCATGCCGTGCGTGATCCACCAGAAGAGGTCGCCGGCCGTGTGGTCCTTCGCATGCTCGGCCGTCAGGTCTGCCGGCGGCACCGCGAGGCCGCGCCCGGCCGGCCCGTCCCCCCGCCCCTCGGCGCCGTGGCACGGGGCGCAGTGGTGCGAGAACAGCTCCAGGCCGGCCGAGAGCGAGCCGACGTCGTAGGGCACCGCCGGCCTGGCGTAGGTCGTCGGGTAGGCGTCGATGACCAGGAAGTCGCGCAGCGGCCAGATGGCGAGCCAGGCGATCGCGAGCGCCGCGACGCCGGCGCCCAGGGCGATGCGGCGCTGGCGCGGGAAAAGCGCGGCGAACACGAGCGCCGAGAGTCCGAAGAGGGCGACGAGGACGCCGCTCTGGACGCGCGAGGCGAGCGCGGGGGCGCGGGCGAGGATCGCGCCGGTGAGCCGCACCGTGAAGGGCCAGACCGGCTCGACGTGCCGGGCCGGCGGCGTGGAGGCGAGGGCCGCGGCCACGACGAGGATCGCCGCGCCGAGGGCCGCCTCGACGGCGACGCGGCGGGCGAGCCCGGCGCGCGGCCCCAGGAGGTTGCGGGCGGCGATCGCGAGGACCGGGACGAAGAGGGCGACCTTGGCGACGAGGAGGCGTCCGTACGGGGTCCCGACCAGTCCGGCCACGCTGCCGACGAGGGCGTAGGCGTTCGCGAGACCGGTCGCCACGAGCAGGCCCACCGAGGCCAGGCCGAGGCCCGAGAAGCGACGGGCGAGCCGGTCGGCCTCGTCCCGGGACCGGGCCTTGCGGAGCGCGAGGGCGAGCACCGGGAGCGCGCCGAGCCAGACGCCGGCCGCGAGCGCGTGGAGCACGCCGGCGGTGACCTGCCAGGCCCTGAGCGCGGCCGACTCCGCCGAGATCGCGTGCCCGCCGAGCGGGCCGGTGGCGAGCAGGAGCCCGGCCGCGCTCGCCGCCGCGCCGACGAGCCACGGGCGCGCGGGCCATCGCGCCGCCGCGGGCGGGGCGAGGAGGAGGGCGGCCGTCAGCGCCGCGAGGAGGAGGCGCGCGACGGTCACGCGCCCGTACCAGGTGTCCGCGAGGAGGGGGCGCCAGAGCCCGGCCTGGGTCGCCTCGAGAAGGGGGCGGCCGGCCGCCTCGGCGAGCCGGAGCGCGGTCTCGCCCGCGAGCGCGAGGACGGCGATGCCGAGCGCGACGCGCGCCTGGACGAGCGCCGTCCGGTCGATGCCGGCGCGCCCCGGCCGCGCCACGAGCCAGACGAACGCGAGACCGCCCGCCGCGAGCGCGAGCGCGCAGAGGTGGACGGCCCGGAGCGCGACGGCCAGCGCGCCGTCGGCGGTCAAGGCCCCGGCTTGACGGTGAAGCGGTACGACCCTTCGACGACGTGGCCGTCGGCGGACAGGACGCGGTACTTCACGGTATAGGCGCCCGCGGGGAGGTCCGGGGGAAGGCCGACCG
>DASVDK010000010.1:0-13316 GCA_036381125.1 Thermodesulfobacteriota bacterium
CTGCTCGCGATCGTCGGCCTCGCGGCGAGCGGCTGCCGGTAGGCCCTCCGGCTGCCGGGGCCGGGAGGGATCGACGGGCCGCCGGCCCTGGCGGCGAGCCTGGCGAAGCACGCGGCGCGGGTGACCGCGCTCCGGGGCGACGCCTGGGTGCGGGCCGAGCTGGGCGGCGAGGGCGGGTCGGCCCGGCAGGTCATCGTCGTGCAGGCTCCCGATCGGCTGCGGATCGAGACGATCGGCGCCTTCGGGCAGCCGGCACTCGTGTTCGCGTCGGGGCCGGAGGCCTCGGCGCTCTTCGTCGCGTCGGAAGGGCGCTTCTACCGCGGGCCGGGCGTCGTGCGGCGGCTGCCGTACCTGCCGCGGGGCATCGGGCTCGAGGAGGTCGTGGCCCTGCTCCTCGGTCGGGTCCCGCGGGCGGCGCTCGCCGGCGCGGCGGCCGGCCGGCTCGAGGTGGAGCCGCGGGCGCGTCGATACGTGCTCGACACGATCGACCCGGGGACGGGTCACCCCTGGCGCGTCGTCGTCGACGCCGACGGCGGCTACCCGGTGTCGGTGGCGCGCCTGGGGCGCGACGGCGAGCCCGAGGTCCTGGCGACCTTCGAGGACTTCCAGCCGACGCTCGCCGGTCCGTTCCCGTACCGGATCGGCGTCGTCGAGCCGGACCGGGCGCTCGAGGCCCGCGTCGAGTACGGGGAGATCGACCTCAACCCGACGCTCGCGGCCGACGCGTTCCGCCTGGCCGCGCCGCGCGGCGCGGTCACGGTCGAGGTCGAGTAGCAGCGGTCACCGGGGTGGCCGCACGAAGCTTCCACAAGGCACGCCGGCGCCCGCGCCGTGCGGATTGGAAGGGGGATTCATGCAGCCGGCAACCCTGCCCAAGCGCGCCGAGCAGCGCGCACACCTCAAGCGGGTCCCGCTCTTCGCCGACTTCGAGGAGAGCGAGCTCGACGACCTGCTCTCCGTGATGAAGGAGAAGCGCTTCCTCCGGGACGCCACCATCCTCATCCAGCGGGACCCGGGCGAGAGCTGCTTCCTCATCGCGTCGGGCGAGGTCAAGGTCTCCCTCTTCGGCGAGGACGGCAAGGAGATCATCCTGGCCAAGCTCGGCGAGGGGGAGGTCTTCGGCGAGATGGCCCTGCTCTCCGGGTCGCCCCGCTCGGCCACGGTCATCGCCATGCAGGACACGACGCTCCTGGTCCTCGAGCGGGAGGAGTTCAACAAGCTCCTCATGCGCCAGCCGAAGATCGCCCTGAAGATCCTCGGCGTCATGGCCGACCGCCTGCGCAAGGCCGACGAGAAGATCGAGGCGCTGGTCCTCTTCGACGTCTCCCAGCGCGTGACGCAGTTCGTCCTCGAGATGGCGAGGAAGGAGGGGGTGCAGAGCCCCGAAGGGCTGGTGATCCGCCGCCGTCCCACGCACCGCGAGATCGCCAACATGACCGGCACGACGCGCGAGACGGTGAGCCGCGTCCTGTCGGAGCTGGCTCGCGGCGGGTACGTCTCGATGACCGGCAAGCGGCTGACGATCCACGAGAAGCTGTACACGCAGGGGTCGCTCCTCTAACGGTCGACCCGCCCGTTGCGTCGCCACGGCCGGCCGCTCGCCTCGGCGGCGGCACTCGCGATCGCCTGCCTGTGTCTCGGGACCGCGGCCGCCCACGCGGCCGCGGTCCCGAACACGCGCGTCCAGCTCCCCCCCACGATGCACTTCTTCACGGTGCCGCTCGAGCCGGTGACGGGCCGGCCGGCCGGCGCGTTCGGCGGCTCGCTCGAGGTCGCCTACTCGAGCATCTTCCAGAGCGAGGTGGCCCGCGGCGGCCGCAACCGCTTCGAGGCGGACCTCGAGATGCTGACGGTGACGCCGCGGCTCGCCTGGCGGCCGACCGATCGGCTCGAGCTGGGCCTGGCGATCCCGGTGCACAACGCCGCCTCGGGCTTCCTCGACCGCCCGATCCAGGACTTCCACGACGCCTTCGACCTGCCCAACGGCGGCCGCGAGATGGTCCCCAACGACCGGTTCCGATCCAGCCTGGTGGTCGACGACCGGCTCGTCTACCAGGGAGAACAGCGGCCCGGCCTGGGCGACCTGGCCGTCACGCAGGCCTGGCGGCTCGCCGGGGGGCCCGACGCGCCCTTCCGGCTGGCGCTCAGGACCGGCATCGAGCTGCCGACCGGGGATGCCGGCCGCGGCTACGGCAGCGGCGAGATCGACCTCGGCGCGGCCCTCGCCGTGACGGTGGAGGCGGGCGGCTTCGCCCTGCACGGCCAGGCGCTCTGGAGCCTACCCGGGGACCTGGCGGGCGAGTCGCGGGTCGAGACCCACGCCGCCTACGGCTTCGACGTCGCCGTCGAGGCGCCGATCCTCCGCGATCGGCTCCACCTCCTCGCCCAGGTGGACGGCCGCACCGGCTTCGCGAGCGGAACCGGCCTCGAGGCGCTCGACGGCTCGCTGCTGCAGCTCTCCGGCGGCTTCGCCCTGCGGCTCGGCCGCGCGTGGCTCACCCTGGGGCTCGCCGAGGACGGCCGCACCGGCACGGCACCCGACGTGACCTTCCTCATCCGACTCTCACCAGCCCTTGATTGACGCGCACTTGCGGCGTTCGCTACCCTTGCCCCCATGCTCACCCGGCGCGACATGCTGCGGCTCCTCGGCGCGAGCGGGCTGGCCCTCGGCGGCGCAGGGTGCAGCGATCCGGGGGCCGACGGGAGCGAGCTGACGCCGGTCCCCGACCTCTACCCGATCGACGGACCCCGGGCGATCGGTGACGCGATGGTCAGCGGCTCGATCGGCGAGGCGTCGACCTTCATCTGGTTCCTCGGCGGGGAATCGGCCTCGAGCGCCGCGGCCTCCGCGATCTCGAACAGCCTCCTCCGGTACAACGACAGGATCGAGCTCGAGCGGGAGGTCGCCGAGAGCGTCGAGGTCGCGCCGGACGGCGAGACGATCACGTTCCGGATGCGCCGCGACGTCCGGTGGACCGACGGCCATCCGTGCACGGCCGAGGACGTCCTCTTCACGTATCAGGCGCTCATCGACCCGGCGACGCCGACGCCGTACTCGGGCGATTACCTCCTGGTCCGGAAGGCCGAGGTGCTCGACCCGTACACCTTCCGGGTGCACTACGACAAGCCGTTCGCCCCGGCCCTCGAGTCGTGGGCGTTCTGCCAGTTCATCCCGGCGCACCTCCTCCGGGGGAAGGACCTGCCCAGGGACCCGTACAACCGGAACCCGGTCGGTACGGGCCCGTACATGCTCAGGCGACCCGAGGACTGGGTTCCGGGTCAGCAGATGACGCTCTGGCGCAACCCCGACTACTGGGAGGGGACCGTCTGGATCGAGCGGCAGGTCACGCGGATCATCCCCGACCTGAACACGCAGTTCCTCGAGCTGAAGACCGGCGGCATCGACGCGATGGGGCTCACGCCCCCCCAGTTCCGGTTCCAGACCGGGACCCGGGAGTTCCGGTCCCACTTCGACAAGTACCGGTATCTCTCGAGCGGCTACACCTTCCTCGGCTTCAACCTGCGCGACCCCCGCTTCCAGGACCGGCGGGTGCGCCAGGCGTTCGCCTACGCGATCGACAAGGACGAGATCATCCGGGGGGTCTACCTCGGCTACGGGAAGCCGCTCTCGGCGCCCACCCGGCCGGACCACTGGACCTACAACCCCAACGTCCGGACGTATCCGTACGACCCGGCCAGGGCGCTCGAGCTCTTCGCCGAGGTCGGCTGGAAGCGGGACGCCAACGGGCGTCTCGCGAAAGACGGCAAGCCGCTCGGGTTCGAGATCATCACGAACCAGGGGAACCAGCAGCGGATCCGCACGGCGGAGATCATCCAGCGCCGCCTGGCCGAGATCGGGATCGAGGTGCGCGTCCGTCCCATCGAGTGGGCGGCGTTCATCAACGAGTTCGTCGACAAGGGACGCTTCGACGCCATCATCCTCGGCTGGAACATGGCGCCCGACCCGGACCAGTTCATCGTCTGGCACTCGAGCCAGACCGGCCCCAAGCAGTTCAACTTCGTGCACTACAAGAACCCGGAGGTCGACCGGCTCCTCGAGGAGGGGCGCAGCACGTTCGATCGCGAGAAGCGCAAGGCCATCTACTGGAAGTTCCAGGAGGTGATGGCGGAGGAGCAGCCGTACGTGTTCCTCTGCGTGCCGGAGGCGCTCTTCGCGATCCACAAGCGGTTCAAGGGGATCGTGCCGGCGCCGAGCGGGGTCGGCTACCTTTCGCATCTCCGCTGGTTCGTCCCCCCGCCGTACCAGAAATGGACCCGGACGGCGTGACGCGGGAGGCGCCGTGACGGCGTATCTCGTGCGTCGGGTCCTCTTGATGATCCCGACGCTCCTCTTCATCACGATCATCTCGTTCTTCGTGATGCGGCTCGCGCCGGGCGATCCGGTGCAGCTCCAGACCGAGCTCAATCCCCGGGTGAGCGCGGAGGCCAGGGAGCGGCTGATCGCCTACCACGGCCTCGACAAGCCGATCCACGTCGCCTACTTCATCTGGCTCAAGAACGTCCTGACGTTCGACTTCGGCCGCTCCTCGGCGCCAGACGGCCGGCCGGTCATCGACAAGATCGCCGAGCGGCTGCCGATCACGCTGTTCATCAACGTCATCTCGTTCGTCCTCGTGCTCGGGCTCGCGATTCCGATCGGCATCCTCTCGGCCACCCGCCAGGGGTCGTGGCTCGACCGCGTGACGACGCTCTACGTCTTCGTCGGCTACGCGATGCCGAGCTTCTGGCTCGCGCTGCTCCTCATGATCCTCTTCGGCGTCCGTCTCGGCTGGCTGCCCATCTCGGGCCTCCACTCGCTCGACGCCTACCGGATGGGGGCGGTCGAGTACTGGCTCGACTTCGGCAAACACCTCGTCCTGCCCGTCTTCATCGGCGTCTTCGGCGGTCTCGCCGGGCTCTCCCGCTACGCGCGGTCGAGCATGCTCGAGGTGGTCCGGCAGGACTACGTGCGCGTGGCCCGGGCCAAGGGGCTCCCCGAGAAGCGCGTCATCTACCGCCACGCGCTCCGCAACGCGCTCCTGCCGCTCCTCACGATCTTCGGCCTCTCGGTCCCGGGCTTCATCGGCGGCAGCGTCATCATCGAGAGCATCTTCGCCATCCCGGGCCTCGGTCAGCTCTTCTACCAGGGCGTCCTCTCCCGCGACTACAACCTGGTGATGGCCAGCCTGGTGATCGGCGCGGTGCTGACGATGGTCGGCAACGTCCTCGCCGACCTGTCCTACGCGGTGGCCAACCCGCAGATCCGGCTCGGAGCGAAAGGTGGCGACTGAGACGTCCGCGGTCGGGGTCGCGCGAGAGGCCGAAGCGGCGCCCGCGAGCCTGCTCCGGGACTTCCTCCGCCGCCTGGCGAAGAACCGCCTCGCGGTCGCGAGCGCCGTCGTGATCCTGCTGGCGGCCGTGGCGGCGATCTTCGCGCCGGCCCTGTCCCCGTACGATCCCAATGCCCTCGACCTCGCGGCCCAGCTCTCGCCTCCCTCGGCGGCCCACCCCCTCGGCACGGACGACCTCGGCCGCGACGTGCTCTCGCGGATGCTCTACGGGGCCCGCATCTCGCTCTCGGTGGGCTTCGTGGCGGTCGGCATCGCCATCGCGATCGGCATCGTGCTCGGGGGGATCGCCGGCTACTACGGCGGCAGGCTCGACCAGTTCATCATGTGGCTCGTCGACGTGATGCTCGTCTTCCCGACGATCTTCCTCATCCTCGCCGTCATCGCCTTCGTGGGGCCCGGGCTCTTCAAGATCATGGCCATCATCGGCCTCACGGGCTGGATGGGGACCACGAGGCTCGTGCGGGCCGAGTTCCTGGCGCTGCGCGAGCGGGAGTTCGTGGCCGCCGTGCGGGCGCAGGGGGCGCGAGACGCCCGGATCATCTTCCGCCACATCCTGCCGAACGCCGTGGCGCCGGTGCTGGTCTCGGCGACCTTCGGCGTGGCCGGGGCGATCCTGACCGAGAGCGCGCTCTCCTTCCTCGGCCTCGGCGTGCCGCCGCCGAACGCGACCTGGGGGTCGCTGCTCTCGGACGGCAAGGCCATGATCGAGGTCGCCTGGTGGCTCACGGTCTTTCCCGGGCTGGCGATCTTCGTCGTCTCGCTCGCCTACAACCTCCTTGGCGAGGGGATCCGCGACGCCCTCGATCCGCGGCTGAGGGCCTAGCCGGGCGATGCGCGAGGAGACCTCGGTCCGGCCGGCCGCGCCGGAGACGTCGCCGGCGCGGCCTTCTCGCGACGCGTCGCAGGGCTCGCGCCGCTACTACGGCGAGATCCTCTTCGCCTTCGCCCTGGTCCTCGGCTCGATCTTCGTCTACCAGACGATGTTCCTCCTCAAGCCGTTCGTCCTGGCGCTCCTGATCGGGCTCGCCCTCGAGCCGCCGGTCGCGAGGCTGGCGCGGCTCGGGCTGAACCGGTACCTGGCCGCCGTGCTCGTCGTCGTCGCCGTGGCGGCCGTCGTGGGGCTCCTCGTCGCCCTCGTCGCGCCCATCGTGGCCGAGCAGGTGGTGCTCCTCGCGGCGCAGGGCCCGAGCCTCCTGCGGCAGGCCCTGGCGTCGCTCGACCGCCTCGCGGAGCGGTTCCCGGCCGTCGGCGAGCGGCTCTCCTGGCAGGCGGCGCTCGAGCCGCTCCTCGCCAGGGCGGGGGACATCTTCCCGCTTCTCGCGCAGCTCTTCGGGACCGTGACGAGGATCGGGATCGACACGATCCTGATCCTCTTCCTCCTGGTGTTCGGTCTCGGCGAGCCCGAGCCGATCGGCCGGCTCATCCGCCGCGCGGTGCCGGGCCGGTTCGGCGACGAGTGGAACCGGGTGCTCGAGCGCATCGTGCCGCAGCTGCGCGCCTGGGTCGTGGGGCTCGCCATCGCCATCGTGGCGGTCGGCGTGATGACGCTGGTGGGGCTCGTCGTGGTCGGGGTCCCCTACGCGTTCGCCTTCGCGACGATCGCCGGCGTGCTCACCATCGTGCCGTTCGTGGGGCCGCTCCTCTCCGGCGTGCTGCCGGTGCTCGTCACGATCGGCCAGGACCCGGCCAAGGCCGTCGCCGTGATCGTCGTCTTCGTGGTGGTCCAGCAGATCGAGAGCCACCTCCTCACGCCGTACGTGATGGCGCGGACGGTCGACCTGCACCCGATCCTGATCGCCTTCCTGGCGCTCGTCCTGACCTTCTACCTGGGGCTCTTCGGCACCTTCGTCGCGACGCCCACGGCGGCGCTGCTCGTGACGCTCTACCGCGAGGTCTACCTGCCCAGGGCGCACCCCGGCGAGACCGCCTGAGCGGCGTCAGCGCCAGGCCGCCACGGCCACGAGGATCGTCATCGCCACCGCAGCCGCCCCCTTGATGGCCATGCCCCAGGCGCGGCCGACGAGGGCGCCCCAGCCGACCCGCCGCGCCCGGTCCCAGTCCCCTTCGATGGACGCCTCGGCCAGGAACGCGCCGGCGAACGCGCCGAGGAGGGCGCCGGGGATCGCCCCCAGGCCGAACCCGATACCGGCGCCGAGCAGTCCTCCCACGAAGGCCCCCGCGATGGCGAGCCAGGCGGCGCGGCGCGAGCCGCCGGCACGCCGCGCCCCGACGGCGCCCGTGAGCCACTCGGCCGCCTCGGCGGCGGCGGCGATGGCGACGAGCGTCCAGAGGAGCGGCCAGCCGACCGTGGCGAAGCCGGTGGCCCAGGCGTAGACGCCCGCGGCCGCGAGGATGATGAGCGTGCCCGGCAGCGCGATCGGCGTCACGAGGACGCCGGCGAGGCAGGCGGCGACGAGGAGGAGGTAGGCGGCCGTGGCGTCCATGAGGGCATTCTACGCCCCCGGCGCCCTCAGCCCTCCGCGACGACCGTCGGAGGCGTGCCGGGCCTCAGGAGCTGGACGACGAGCCGCTCGATGCGCGACGCGAGCTGGTCCGGCGACGCCGCGACCCCCTTGTTGAGGTAGCCGGCGGGGCCGAGCGCCTTGAGGAACGCCTGGATGGCCGGGTCGATCTTGCGGGCCGTGACGAAGAGGATCGGGGCCGGGAGCCCGATGTCGAAGGCGCGCTCGACGGCGCGCAGGGCGGCGGCCGCGCTGAAGCCCTCGAGGCCCGGCATGCTCACGTCGAGGATGACGAGGGAGGCCGGCGTCCCCTCGCGCAGCCAGCGCGTGGCGGTCTCGAGGAAGGCGGCGCCGTCGCCGGCCGTCTTCACGGAGGCGGCGAGCTTCCTGGCCAGGAGCATGTCGGTGAGGAGCGTGCAGATCGCCGGCGAGTCGTCGGCTACGAGCACCCGTTCGGCCCGGCCGATCTCCGGCGGCGCCTCGGCCTCGATCCCGAGGCCGCAGAAGACGCAGCAGGTCTCGGTCCGGTTGCTGCGGGTGACCGCGTAGGTCTCGACCTGCTCGCCGCAGGAGGGGCAGAAGCGTCGCTCGCCCATGGGCGGAAGATATGCCGGCCGGCTCCCGGGGTCAAGCTCCGTGCGCCTTGCCGGGGGCTCCCCCCGTCTGCTTTACTAGCCGGCCATGACCACGATCCCGGCAGGCCGCGTCGACCTCGAAGTGTATGCGCTCCCGAGCCACCTGCTGATCCCCGGCGCTACCCCGCCGCCCGACCTGGCGCCGGTCGCCATCGTCCTCGACGTCGTCCGCGCCACCTCGGCCATGGTGGGCCTCTTCGAGCGCGGGGCCACCCGCATCCACGTCGCCCGCGACCTCGCCTCGGGGCGCTGGCTGGCCGACCGCGAGCCGGGCCGCTACGTGGACTTCGGGGAGGACGTGTTCGGCCGCCGGGCGCCCGGGTTCACCTGGGCGACCTCCCCGACCGAGCATGCCGCCGCGCCGGTGGCCGGTCGCGAGGTCGTCTTCTGCACGGTGAACGGCACCGGCTGCATCCACGCCGCGGTGGCCGCCGGGGCGCGGGCCGTCCTGCTGGGGTCCTTCCGCAACGCGCGGGCGGTGGCGGATCGCGCGGCCGACCTGGCGCTCGCGCACGACGCGCCGGTCGTCGTGGTCGGCTCCGGGCGCTTCGCCAACCGGAGCGCGGCGCTCGAGGACGTCTACTGCGGCGGCTACATCGGCCGCCTGGTCGTCGAGCGGCTCGCCGCCGCGGGCCGGAAGCTCAGGATCGGCGACTCGCAGCGGATCGCCGAGGCGCTGCTCCAGGTCTACCCCTCGCGCCTCGTCGCGCTGCGCGACTCGGGAAGCGGGCGGGGGCTCATCGCCAACGGGGCGCCCGACGCCGACTTCGAGTTCTGCGCGGCGCTCGACACGACCGACATCGTCCCGGAGGTCTGCACCGACGGGCGGCGGCCGAGGTACCCGGTCGACCTCGTCCAGGTGGCAGGGGCGGGCGACCGCGAGCCCGGCGCGATCGAGGCGCCCGCCGCGGGCGAGCGGCAGTGACGCAGCCAGAGGAAGGAGGGCCGATGCCCGATGCACGGGAGCGCCTCGCCGAGCTGGCGGCGCAGGCGGAGCAGGGGGGTGGGGAGGAGCGGATCGCGCGGCAGCACGCGGCCGGCAAGCTGACGGCCCGCGAGCGGATCCGCCGTCTCCTCGACGAGGGCTCCTTCGTCGAGCTCGACCGCTTCGTCCGTCACCGCACGACCGACTTCGGCATGGATGCCCAGCGCCCGCTCGGCGACGGCGTCGTCACCGGTCACGGCACCATCGGGGGCCGGACGGTCTTCGTCTTCGCGCAGGACTTCACGGTCTTCGGCGGCGCGCTCTCCATGGCGCACGCCGAGAAGATCTGCAAGGTCATGGACCTGGCGATGAAGGTGGGGGCGCCGATCATCGGCCTCAACGACTCGGGCGGCGCCCGCATCCAGGAGGGGGTCGTCTCGCTCGCGGGCTACGCGGACATCTTCCTGCGCAACACCCTCGCCTCGGGCGTCGTCCCGCAGATCTCCGCCATCATGGGGCCCTGCGCCGGCGGCGCCGTCTACTCGCCCGCCATCACCGACTTCATCGTCATGGTGAAGGGGACCTCGTACATGTTCGTGACGGGGCCCGAGGTCATCAAGACGGTGACGCACGAGACGGTCACGATGGAGCGGCTCGGGGGGGCCGACACGCACAACGAGGTCTCCGGCGTGGCGCACTTCGCGGCCGAGGACGACGACGACTGCCTCGCCCTCATCCGTCAGATCCTCTCCTACCTCCCCTCGAACAACATGGAGGACCCCCCGGTCGTCCCGACGAGCGACGACGCCGGCCGGCGCGATCCGCGCCTCGCCACGCTCGTCCCCGAGAACCCGAACAAGCCCTACGACATCAAGGCGCTGATCGATCTCGTGGTCGACGAGGGGAGCTTCTTCGAGGTGCACGAGCGCTTCGCGCAGAACCTGGTCGTCGGCTTCGCGCGGCTCGGGGGCCGGTCGGTCGGCATCGTGGCGAACCAGCCGGCGGTGCTCGCCGGCTGCCTCGACATCAACGCCTCCATCAAGGGCGCGCGCTTCGTGCGGTTCTGCGACGCGTTCAACATCCCGCTCGTCACGTTCGAGGACGTGCCGGGCTTCCTGCCCGGCACCGCGCAGGAGTTCGGCGGGATCATCAAGCACGGCGCCAAGCTGCTCTACGCGTTCGCCGAGGCGACCGTCCCCAAGATCACCGTCATCACGCGCAAGGCCTACGGCGGCGCCTACGACGTCATGTCGTCGAAGCACATCCGCGGCGACCTCAACTTCGCCTACCCGACCGCCGAGATCGCCGTGATGGGCCCCGAGGGGGCGGTGAACATCATCCACCGGCAGCGGCTCAAGGAGGCCGCCGACCCGGAGGCCGAGCGCGCCCGCCTGGTGGCCGAGTACAGGGAGGCCTTCGCCAACCCCTACAAGGCGGCCGAGCTCGGCTACGTGGACGACGTGATCCTGCCCGAGGACACCCGGCCGGTCCTCATCCGCTCGCTCGCCCTCCTCGCGAACAAGCGCGACACGAACCCGCCCAGGAAGCACGGGAACATTCCCCTGTAAGGGCCGGTCGGGGGGCGCGAGCCCGCGTGGGGGCCGTCGCGCGGCGTCGGGAGCCACGGACGGTAGGCCCGCGGCCGGAACGGCGCGGAGGGGCACCCGACGGTGCGGTCAGTCGGAGGGGCGGGCCGACACCAACGGGTTCAGGTCCTTCCGTTTTCCAATCTGGAAAATGGAAAGACCTGACCCCACGGAAAATGGCAAGGCCTGACCCCCTGGAAAGCGGAAAGGCCTGACCCCCTGGAAAATGGAAAGACCTGACCCCACCGGAGGTCGCCGCGGCGACCTCCGGTGAGGCGAGTGTCGCCTACTGGCTCGTGACGACGAACTCGGCGCGGCGGTTCCTGGCCCAGGCCTCCTCGCCGTGGCCGGGGTCGACGGGCCGCTCCTCGCCGTAGGAGATGGTGGAGAGGCGGCTGCTCGAGATGCCGAGGCTCTCGAGGTAGCGCCTGGCGCTCTCGGCGCGGCGCTCTCCGAGGGCGAGGTTGTACTGGACGGAGCCGCGCTCGTCGCAGTGCCCCTCGATCTGCACCCGGGCGTTCGGGTTGCGGCGCAGCCACTCCGCGTTGGCCTCGAGCGTGGCGCGCGCGTCGGGGCGCAGGTCGGCCTTGTCGAAGTCGAAGTACACGGTCTCGAGCCGCGCCCGGCGCTCCGTCTGGGGGGCCGCCGGCGGTGTCGGCGCCGGGGCTTCGGCCACGGGCGCCGGCGTCGGCTCGGGCGCCTGTGTCGGCGCCGGCGCCACCGGGCTGGGCGGCACCGGGACCGGCGTGGGGGCGCTCACGACCGGAGCGGGCGTCGCCTCCGGCGCCGGCGTGGCGGCCGCGGCGGGGGTCGGGGCGAGTTCGGGCGACGTCGTGGTCTGGGTGCGGCGGGCGCACCCCGTGACGGCGAGCAGGGCGACCAGCACGAGGGCGCCCGGCGCAAGCGGTCGACCGTTCCAGCGGATCACGATGAAACCCTCCCTTCCGGCTCGGGTCGCGCGGCACGGATCGAGACCAGAGCCGGCCGTTGGCATCCCGACGAATCGGCCCGTTATAGCCCAACGCCCCCGTCGATTGCAACGCCGAAGACATCGTGCTAACTACCTGACCATGCGTGCGTTCCGGCGGATTCTCGTGGCCAACCGGGGCGAGATCGCGGTGCGGATCATCCGGGCGTGCCGCGACCTCGGGCTCGAGGCGGTGGCGGTCTTCTCGGACGCCGACCGCGACGCCCTGCACGTTCGCCTGGCCGACCGCGCCTACCGCGTCGGTCCGGCGCCGGCTGCCGAGTCCTACCTCCGCATCGACACGCTCGTCGCCACGGCGCGCGAGGCGGGGTGCGACGCGGTCCACCCGGGCTACGGTTTCCTTGCCGAGAACGCCGACTTCGCCGGGGCGGTGACCGCCGCCGGGCTCGTGTTCATCGGCCCGAGCGCCGAGTCGATCCGTCTCATGGGCGACAAGACCGCGGCGCGGCGGGCGATGGCCGCGGCCGGCGTGCCGACGGTCCCGGGCACGGAGGCGCCCGTCGCCGACGACGCCGAGGCCGAGGCGGCCGCCCGCCGCATCGGCTTCCCGCTGATGATCAAGGCGGCCGCCGGAGGCGGCGGCAAGGGCATGCGCCTGGTCGAGCGTCCCGAGGCGTTCGCGTCGGCCCTGCGCGGCGCGCGGAGCGAGGCCACCTCGGCCTTCGGCGACGGCCGGGTCTACCTCGAGCGCTTCATCGAGCGGCCGCGCCACGTCGAGATCCAGGTGATGGGCGACGGCCGGGGCGGCGCCGTGCACCTCTTCGAGCGCGAGTGCTCGATCCAGCGGCGTCACCAGAAGGTCATCGAGGAGTCCCCCTCGCCGGCGCTCACGCCCGCCCAGCGCGAGGCGATGGGCGAGGTCGCCGTCAGGGCGGCGGCGTCGCTGAAGTACGCCGGCGCCGGCACGCTCGAGTTCCTGCTCGACGCGCAGGGGCGGTTCTACTTCCTCGAGATGAACACGCGCCTCCAGGTGGAGCACCCGGTCACCGAGTGGGTCACCGGGGTGGACCTCGTCCGCGCGCAGATCGAGGTGGCCGCCGGCGGCGGCCTGCCGTGGCGGCAGGCCGACCTGGCGCAGCGCGGCTGGTCCATCGAGTGCCGCGTGTACGCCGAGGACCCGGCGCAGGGCTTCATGCCGTCGCCCGGCCGCATCACGGCGCTGCGCGCGCCGGCGGGGCCGGGGGTCCGCGACGACTCGGGGGTCTACGAGGGGTTCACCGTGCCGATCCACTACGATCCGTTGATCTCCAAGGTCTCGACCTGGGGGCCGACCCGCGACGTCGCCGTCGACCGGATGCGCCGCGCGCTGCGGGAGTACGTGGTCGGCGGCATCACGACGAACATCCCGTTCCACCTCGCGGTGCTCGAC
>DASVDK010000011.1:0-2623 GCA_036381125.1 Thermodesulfobacteriota bacterium
AGGCGGTCGTGCGGCCTCAGTTCGAGCACGATGAGCGCCTGGGCGTCGGCCGCGAACTCGATCCGGGGGACGACCCGGATCCCGAACGGGGGGCTGTCCCCCTCCCAGCGGCGTCGGGCCGCCCGCCTCGCCCCGCAGGGCAGGCAGAGCGGGTGCTCCGGCTCGCCGTCCCACCCCGAGGCGGTCGTCAAGGGCTCCGCGCAGACGCTGCAGCGGGCGCCGGTCGGGAGATTGGCCACGGCCATTGCGGCCGGACCCTACTCGATTCCGGTCCCGGCCGTCAAGCGTGATCCCTTGCCCGGCCGGGCCGATGACCGCGATCGGTCCTACCAGCGGCTCCGCACGCGGTAGCTCAGGACGACCTCCCCCCCGGCGGGCACCGGGACGTCGAAGCGGAGGGTGTTGGCGTCGACGCGCTGTCCCGGCCGCGACGACCGGACGACCTGCCAGTCGCCCGGCACCGACTCGACGACGCGAACCGTCTCGGCGCGACCGCTCCGGTTGCGGAGCCTGATCTCCCACTCGACCTCGTTCGTCCGGTCGTCGATCCGGTTCCAGGCCACCTGCCGCCGCGCCGCGCGCACGTCGAACACGGTGCCGACGCGGAGGCGGGCCGTCTCGTCGCGCGGGACGTGGCCGATGGCGTCCTCGCCCGCGAGGCGGAGTGCGCCGGAGGCGTCGGGCGCGAGGACGCGGACGGTGCCGGCCGGCAACGGACGGCCGAGCCCGTCGGCCTGCGTGTTGCGGATCTCGAGGACGGCGGAGACCGGGCCTTCGCGGAAGCCGTCATCCGGGGCGCCCGGGACCGGCCGCGGCTGCCAGAGGCCGACGTCCCCCTGGTAGATCAACCGGCGGGTCACCGCGACGCCCGGCGCGTCGACGAGGCGGAGCTGCGTCGTCTCGTTCTGCTCGAGCGTCGTGCGGCCGTCGATCGGGTAGAGGTGGTACCCGCTGAAGGCCTGCGGCTGCGGCAGGCCCGCGTCGGCCGCCGCGGCCGTCTCCCTGGCGCGGGCCGCGAAGGGTACCGCCGGCGGCCGCGCGCGGTTCAGGTCGCCGGCCACGAGCGCGAGCGTCGCGTCGCGATAGGCGACGCCGCTGCGGTTGGTGACCGAGGCCCAGCCGGTCAGGTCGCCCCGGGTCGACTCGCGGTCGAGGACCAGCGTGTAGACCGCCTGCCAGGAGAGGCCGGACGTGAGGTACGAGGCCTCGAGCCGCTGCGTCTGCGCCCGGGTGCTCCTGACGCGCCAGAAGAGCGTCGGCCGCGCGACGAGGTCGTCGGGCGCCGAGGGGAGGACGGGCGACGCGTCGGGGTCGACGTACACCTTGCCGTCGATCTCGTACACCGGGCCGCCGGCCACGCCGAGCAGCCGCGCCCGGACCAGCTCGCCGTCGAGCCGCACCTCGATCTCCCGCCCCACGAAGCGGGCGAGGAGCGTCTCGGGCGTGAGGAGGTCGAAGGCGTACCGCTGCTCGAGCACGGTGAGGGCCTCGGGGTCCGGGAGGGCGCGCAGGACGACGGACGTGGGGTCGATCGCCGACGGGACGTCGCGGAACTGCACCGCCTCCACGCCGGCCGCCAGGCGCGCCTCGCGCACCTCGCGAACGAGGGCGAGGTCGCTCGCGTAGACGGTGAGGGCGAGGTCGCGCTGCGCGTCGCGCTCGACGACGACCGGCGCGGCGGGCGCCGCGGCGGGGAGCGCGAGGACGAGCAGGGCGAAGGCGAGGAGGGACGGGATCGCCGCGAGCGCGCGGCCGATCGGGACGCGACGAGAGATCACGAGAGGGTCCTCCCTGGCCACGCGGTCCTCCCTGCCGGGCGTGGCCCCGGTCACGCGAGGCGCGTGCCGCCGGCGCCGCCAAGCGTACACGGCGCCTGCCGGCGGCGCAAACGCGGGCCGCGCCCGCGCTAGAATCGCCGCATGGGGGAGCGCATGCCCGTTCGCGCCGGAGGGGCGCTGACGATCGACGAGGCGGCGTCGCTCGTGGGCGTCGACCGCAAGACCGCCTACGCCTGCCTGCGTCACGGGCTCCTGCCGGGCGCCAAGGTGGGGGCCCGCTGGATCGTCCTGCGGGCCGACCTGGAGGCGTGGTTGCAGGGCGGCGGACGCGCCGAGCTCGAGGCGGCACGCGCCCTCGTGGCGCCGGCGAGGCGCGCGCCGAGGCGCCCGTCGCGCCCGCGCCGCTAGCGCACGCCGACCCCGCTCCCGCCGATCGCTCCTCAGGAGACCTGCGCCGGGACGGCGGCGCGCGCCGCCAGGGCGAGCGTGTGCCGGGCGACCATCAGGTTCTCGTTGGTCGGCACGACCCACGCCGACGCCGCGCTACCCGGCGTCGAGATCCGGGGGCCGCCCGCCCGGTTGGCCGACTCGTCGAGCCGGATCCCCAGCCAGGCCGCGTCACGGCAGACCCGGGCGCGGATCTCGACCGCGTGCTCGCCGATCCCCCCGGTGAAGACCAGGGCGTCGAGCCCCCCCAGCGCCGCCGCCATCGAGCCCAGCTCGCGCGAGATCCGGTAGACGAAGAGGTCGATCGCCTCGCGCGCCTCTGCCGCGTCGCTCGCGAGGAGCGTCCGCATGTCCCCCGATATCCCCGACACGCCGAGGAGGCCGGACTCCTCGTAGAG
>DASVDK010000012.1:0-8171 GCA_036381125.1 Thermodesulfobacteriota bacterium
CGCGCGGGAGGAGGTGCAGGAGCCGCCGGAGACCCTCGCCGGGGCCATCGAGGCGTCGAGGCGGCTCAAGGCCGGGTGGAGCGAGGAGGCCATCGAGGCGCGGGCGGCACGCGCCGCGGACATGGCGCTCCGGGCGGGGACGACGG
Source organism: Thermodesulfobacteriota bacterium (assembly GCA_036381125.1). Classification (GTDB taxonomy): domain Bacteria; phylum DASVDK01; class DASVDK01; order DASVDK01; family DASVDK01; genus DASVDK01. The sequence continues at coordinate 147 of DASVDK010000012.1, forward strand.
CCCTCCGGACGCACGTGGACGTCGACCCGTACATCGAGCTGCGCGGCTTCCGCGCGCTGCTGCGGGTGCGCGAGCGGTTCCGGGATCGGCTGCGGATCCAGCTCGTCGCCTTCCCGCAGGAGGGGCTCGGCCCGGACGGCCGGGTCGAGGCGATGCTCCGGCGCGCGCTCGAGGAGGGGGCCGACGCCGTCGGCGGCATCCCCGCGCGCGAGCCGGACCCGGAGGCGCACGTCGACCGGATCTTCGCCCTGGCCAGGGCCGCCGGCGTGGACGTCGACATGCACGTGGACGAGTCGGACGACCCGGCCGACCTCTCGATCCGTTACCTCGCCCGCAAGACGGCCGCCGAGGGGTACCAGGGCCGGGTCGTCGCCGGCCACTGCACCTCGCTCGCGGCAGTCCCGGCGGCGCTGCTCGACGCCGTCGCGGCCGAGGTGAGCGCGGCCGGCATCTCGGTCGTCGCGCTCCCCTCCACGAACCTCTACCTCCAGGGACGCTCGGATCCGCCCCCGGTGCGCCGCGGGCTCACCCGGGTGCGCGAGCTGCTGGCGGCCGGGGTCAACGTCACCTACGGGTCGGACAACATCCGCGACCCGTTCTCCCCGTTCGGGAACGCCCGGATGCTGGAGAGCGGGCTCCTCCTCGCGCACGCCGCCTACATGGGGAGCCGCGACGACCTCGGGACCGTCGTCCGGATGGCGACGCGGCACGCCGCACGCGCCCTGCGTCTCGCCGACTACGGCCTCGAGGAGGGATGCCGGGCCGACCTGGTGGTGCTCGACGCCGATTCTCCGCAGGACGCGCTCGTCGGGCAGGCACGGCCGCTGTGGGTCGTCGCCCGAGGCAGACCGGTCGTCGGGGGTCGCGCCGGCGGCGGCTCGGCCGGCCGGCCCCACGACCACCGCGAGGACACATGACGGCTTCCGACGCACGCGACGGCCTCGTCTACCGCGTGGACGACGCACCGCGCTCCGTGGCGCACTGGTTCATCTACACGGGGCAGTGGGTCGTGACGATGGTCTATGCCGCCGTCTGGGGCTACGCCGTCGTCGGACGGGGACTCGCACTCGAGGGCGCGGACCTGGTGAACTACATGGTCCGCATCGTGTTCCTGACCGGCATCTGCACCCTGGCCCAGGCGTCGGTGGGGCACCGGTTCGCCATGGTCTCCGGGCCGAACATCATCCCCTCGCTGGCCATCCTCGTCGCGGCCTCGTCCGGCGGCCGGGACTACGCGCTGCAGAGCTTCACCGCCCAGGCCGTCGCGGGGGTCGTCGTCCTGGCGCTCGCGCTGACCGGCGCCCTCCGCCTCATCGAGCGGGTCTTCAGCCCCCTGGTGCTCGGGGCGATGATCACGACGGTGGGCCTCGCCGTGGCAGGCACGGGGCTCGAGCAGATGACCACGGACGGCTTCGGCTGGCCGTTCTGGGCAGCGCTGGGGCTGGCGCTGGGGGCCGTCCTCCTGTCGATCCGCGGCACGGGTGTCCCGGCCACGTTGCCGACGCTCCTCGTCATCGCCGGCGGGTACGTCGTCTTCGGCCTGGCGGGCGCCCTGGACACCGACCTCATCGCGCTCGCGCCGACCGTCACCTGGCCGCGGCCGTTCGCCTTCGGGCTCGCGATGCCGCCCTGGGACCTCACCGTCACGATGCTCGTCGTGGCCCTGATGTCCGCCTTGAACCTCTACGGCAACGTCCAGGGCTACGCCGCGGTCGTGGGGGAGACCGTGGACGCGGACCGCCGCGCGCGGGCGTTCACCGTGTTCGGCGCGATGGAGAACGTCCTCGCGGGCATCTTCGCCGTGCCGGCGTACGTGCCGTACGGCGAGAACATCGGCATCGTGATGCTCACACGCGTCGCGGCTCGGCTCTTCATCGTCGCCGCCGCGATCGTCTTCGCGGCCCTGGCCTTCATCGGCCCCGTCGCGGGGCTCATGGCGGCCATGCCGCTGCCGGTCTCGGGAGCCGTCCTGCTCGGCATCGCCTCCACCGTCATCGGCCTCGGCGCGCAGACGTGGCTCAAGGCCCCCCGGTTCGAGAGTCGGGAGATCGCCATCGTCGGCTTCGCCGTGTTCCTCGCGCTGGGGCTTTCCCTGCTGCCGGAGGAGCGGTGGGAGGCGGCCCCGCGGCTCGTCGCGACCGTCTTCAGCAACCCCGTCGTCAGCGTCATCCTCTTCGTCGTGTGCCTGGAGCGGATTCTGCTCCCGCCGCGCGGAGGCCAACGCGACGCGTCATGACCGCTCGCGCGCGGGGTGCGCCCCCGCGCCCGCCTACACAGGAGGACCGCCATGAGCATGCCCGAAGCCGGACTCAAGCCGGCGCGAGACGTCGGCAAGGCCGAGGATCAGCCCGGAGCCGACCGCCCGAAGCTCCGCAACTACGAAGCGTTCATGGACCAGACGCGCCAGCAGGTGCTGGCCCGCGTGCAGGAGGCCTACGACCGGTTCCTGAAGACGCGGGTGTGGGAGGTCCCCCAGTGGCTCTACGGGAAGCCGAAGGGGACCCTCTTCCAGGTCGAGGTCGAGGACAACCCGACGTTCGGCGAGACCGCCTGGCTCCAGTTCGACTCGGCCCGCACGGCGTTCGTCGTCATCGACATGCAGATCGACTTCGCCGGGAAGAACGGGTACGTGGACGTCATGGGCTACGACCTCGAGCTCACCGCCGCGGCGATCGCCCCCATCAAGAAGTGTCTGGACGCCGTCCGGGGCACCGACATCGAGATCGTGCACACCCGCGAGGGCCATCTGCCGGACCTCTCCGACGCGCCGTTCAACAAGATCCTGCGCAGCAAGGTCATCGGCAAGGGGGTCGGCATCGGCGAGCAGCCCGAGGGGGGCATGGGGCGCCTGCTCACCCGCGGCGAGCCCAACTGGGACATCGTGCCCGAACTCTATCCGAAGCCCGGCGAGGTCATCGTCGACAAGGCGGGCAAGGGCGTCCAGGGAAGCAGCACGTTCTTCATGCAGTTGCAGAACCTGGACGTCACCCACCTCGTCATCACGGGCATCACGACGGACGTCTGCGTGAACACGATCATGACCGAGGCGAACGACCTCGGCTACTGGTGCCTGCTCCTGAAGGACTGCACCGGCGCCACGCTGGAGAGCAACAAGGAGGCGACGATCACGCAGACGAAGATGCAGGGCGGCGTGTTCGGCTGGGTGTCCGACTCCGAGCGCTTCCTGAAGGGGCTCCGGGACGCGGGGATCACACCCGGCGGCGAGCACAGGATCTACTAGGAGCCGCCCGGCGGCCGATCCCCGCGCGCCCTCCTACCAGGCCAGGGCGTACGCCTCGCGGCGGGGGTCGGCGCCGGCGTGGAGGAGCCCGGTCGCGGGATCGCGCAGGACTGCGCAGACGCCGCCGCTCGTCCAGGGCCGGACCGGCCAGCGCTGCACGTCGTGGCCCAGGGCGGCGAGGGCCGACGCGGTCTCGGCCGGGATCTCCGCCTCGAGGTAGAGACGGCCCGGCGCGTAGTCGTGGGGCGCGAAGGAGTTGGGGAAGCTGAACGTCCCGAACCGCGGCGCCTCGATCGCCTGCTGGACCGCCATGCCGAACGCGTGGAGGTTGAGCAGCACCTGGAGCATGGCCTGGCACTGGATGTCGCCCCCCGGCGTGCCGAAGGCGAGGTGGAAACGGCCTTCGCGAAGGACGAGGCCCGGGGTCGGCGTGAGCCGCGGCCGCTTGCCGGGGCGGACCGACGCGGGATGCTTCGGATCGAGGCGCGACTGGCTGCCCCGCGAGGAGACGGCGAGCCCGGTGCCCGGGACGATCGGCGTGTCGAAGGCGCTGTCGCTCAACGTCGCCGAGTAGGCGTTGCCGTGGCGGTCGACGACGCAGCCGTAGATCGTGTCGGGCGAGGCCGGCGCGGCGCGCCGGCCGCCCGGCCGCCCCGGCGGCGTCCCGCCGGCCCGGCCGGCGCCCGGCGGATCCCCGGGATCGGGCATCCGGCCGAAGGCGCGGCCGGGGTCGATCCGCGCCCGCTGCCGGGCCGCGTAGTCGGCCGAGAGGAGCCCGGCCACCGGCACGTCGACGAAGGCCGGGTCGCCGACGTACGCCTCGCGGTCGGCGAAGGCGAGGTTCAGCGCCTCGGCCACGGTGTGCAGGTAGGCGGGCGAGTTGTGGCCGAGGGCCGCGAGGTCGACGCCGTCGAGGATGGCCAGCGCTTCGAGCAGCGTGATCCCCTGGCACCAGACGTCGCAGGCGTGCACCTCGAGGCCGCGCCACCTCACGCGGATGCTGTCCTCGACCGGGCAGGCGAAGCCGGCGAGGTCCGCCGCCGCGAGGAAGCCCCCCTCGCGCGCGTGGTAGGCGACGATCGCCTCGGCGACCGGGCCCCGGTAGAACGCGTCGTGCACGGCCGCGAGCCGGGCGTCTCGATCGCCCCGCGCGTGCCGCTCCGCGTCGATCAGGCGGTCGATCGTCCGCGCGAGGTCGGGCTGGCGGAAGACCTCCCCCACGGCCGGCGTCCGGCCGCCCGGGCGGAAGATGCGCGCGTTCTCGGGGTAGCGGCCGAGGCGGGCCGCGTTGCGCTCGATGCCGGCCGCGAGGAGGGGGTACATGGCGAAGCCGTCCCGGGCCAGCTCGAGCGCCGGCGTGGCCGCCTCCTCGAAGCTGATCGTGCCGAAGCGGCGCAGCGCCTCGATGTGGGTTGCCGGCGCCGCGGGGACCACCGTCCGGAGGATCCCCTCGGGGACGCTCGCGCCGCCGACCGCGGCGAGGCGGGCCACGTCCGTGGCGGCAGGCCAGTATCCGAGCCCGGCGAGGCTCACGACGCGCGACTCGCGCGCCAGGTAGATCAGCGTCGGCGCGACCCCGGCGAACGACACGATGTCGGGCTGGAGCACGGCGAGCGCCATCGAGGCCGTCACGCCGGCGTCGACCGCGTTGCCGCCCCGGTCGAGCACCCGCATCGCCGCGACCGTGGCGAGGTAGTGGCCGGTCGAGGCCGCCTGATGGCGGCCCACCACCGTCGGCCGGTCGCTCGGCCGCGCCCGCTCCGCGACGGTTCCCTGTCGCATGTCTGCCTCCTCGAACGCGCCACCGAATGGGCGCGCCTCGTCCTTCTCCAATGGCCGGCAGGGGCCTCCCGCCTGCGGCGGGGACCCATCGAGCGGGGATGGCGCGCCCCGCCGGCCCTCGACTCCACCCTGTTCGGCCGAGACGCCGGGAAAATGGAAAGGCCTGACCCCACTCGAGGCAGATCCTACCGCCGAACCAGCCGGCCGAACCCCACGATCCGCTCGATGATGACGACGGCCACGACGATCAGCGCCACCTGGATCGCCGAGGCGGCCGCGATGACGAGCTGGTCGCCCGGGAACTGGAGGTGGCTCAGGACCTCGATGGGCAGCGTCGTCGCGCCCGGCCCGGTCAGGAAGAGGTCCGCGTTCACCTCGCCGAACGACACGATGAAGGCGAAGAGTCCGCCCGCGACCACGCCGGGCCAGACCAGCGGCAGCGTCACGAGGACGAACGTCCGGATGGGGCCGGCGCCGAGGCTCGCGGCCGCCTCCTCGATGGCGCGGTCGAAGGCGAGGAGGCTCGCGAGGGTCGAGCGGAAGCAGTAGGGGACCCCGATCAGGATGTGCGCCACGACGAGCGCCAGGACGCTCGGCATCCCGATGGCCCGGAAGAAGATGAGGAGCGCCAGGCCGAGGATGATCGTCGGGAAGACGAGCGGCGCGAGGAACATCCCCTGGAGCGCCGGACCGGAGCGGCTGCGCTCGCGGCCGACGAAGAGGGCGCCGAGCGTGCCGAGGAGCGACGCGGCGAGGCTCGAGACCACGCCGATCTCCAGGCTGAAGGCGAAGGCGCCGGTGAGCCCCTCGGAGCCGAAGAAGTCCCGGTACCACCGCAGGGAGAGGCCGGGCGGCGGGAACGCGAAGCTGTCGACCGACGAGAAGGAGATGACGAGCACCACCACGATGGGGGCGAGGACCACGACGAACGCCACGGCGGTGGCGAGGTAGAGCGCGAGGGCGACCGCCGTCATCGGCCGCGCCCCTGCACGCGCTCCGGCCTGACGAGCGCGAGGAGGAGGCCCACTCCGGCGAGCCCCATCGCGAGCAGCACGAACGACAGCGCGGCAGCGCGGGGCCACTGGAAGGCGACGATCGTGTCGTAGACCAGGCTCACGAGGAGCTTGAAGCGAGGGCCGCCGAGGAGCGAGATCGTCACGTAGGCGCTGAGCGCGAGGAGGAGCACGAGAATGCAGCCGGTCGCGACGCCGGGGGACGAGAGCGGCAGCGTCACGTGGAGGAAGGTCCGGGCCGGGCTCGCGCCGAGCGACTGCGCCGCCTCGCCGTAGCTCCGGTCGATCGCCGTGAGGGCGTTGGTGATCGACACGATCATGTACGGCAGCAGGATCGTCAGGAGCCCCACCACGACGGTCGTGAACGTGTAGAGGAGCGGCAGCGGGAAGTCGGCGAGGCCTACGGCGAGGAGCGCCTGGTTGACGATGCCGCGCCGGCCGAGGATGGCGATCCACCCGTAGGCGCGCACGACGTTGCTCACCATGAGGGGGAAGAGCAGCACGACGAGGCAGAGGATCCGCCACTTCGGCGGCAGGCTCGCGATGGTGAGGGCGGCGGGGTACCCGAGGGCGAGCGTGGCCGCCAGGATGATGGCCGCTGCGAGCAGCGTGCGCCGGATGATCGTCAGGTAGAAGGGGTCGGTGACGATCCTCGCGTAGTTCTCGATCGTGGCCGCGTTCTCGTAGAGGCTCGTCTGCGAGGGGGTGAGAAAGCTCACGACCAGCAGGTAGACGAGCGGCGCCACGAAGAAGACGACGAAGAAGAGCACCGGCGGCAGGACGGCTGCGAGGGCCGCCGCGCGCGCGGCCGGCCAGCCGCGCCGCCTCCCGATCTTGGGTCCGGCGTCAGGCGAAGACAACGGCGCTGTCCCGGTCCCAGGAGCAGGTGATCTCCGCTCCGGGGGCGAGCGCGATCGGCTCCGTGGACTGGTTCTGGAGGTAGGCGACGAGCGTGTGCCCGCCGACCTCGAGGTAGACGCTCGTCGAGACGCCGCGGTAGACGACGTTGCGGATGCGGGCCCGGATGCCGAGGTCGCCGCCGCTCGCGTGCAGGCGGATCTTCTCGGGACGGACGGCCACCCGGACCCGGGCCCCCTCGGGGTGGCGGCCGTCTCGCACGAGGATCCGGCCGACGCCGAGGTCGACGATCGTCCCCTCGGGCGACCGGGCGCCGACCGTCCCCTCCAGGAGGTTGCTCACGCCGAGGAAGTCGGCCACGAACTCGTTCGCCGGCCGCTCGTAGACCTCGCGCGGCGCGCCGACCTGCTGGATCTCCCCCTGGTTCATGACGGCGATCCGGTCGGACATCGTGAGCGCCTCTTCCTGGTCGTGCGTCACGAAAACGGTCGTCATCCCGACCTGCCGCTGCAGGTCTCGCAGTTCCACCTGCATCTCCTCGCGCAGCTTCTTGTCGAGCGACCCGAGCGGCTCGTCGAGCAGCAGCACGGCCGGGCGCACCACGAGGGCCCGCGCGAGGGCGACCCGCTGCTGCTGCCCGCCGGAGAGCTGCTTCGGGTAGCGATCCTCGAGCCCCGAGAGCTTCACGAGGGCGAGCGCCTCGCGGACCTGCCGCTCGCGGTCGGCGCGCGGCACGCGCCGCATCCTGAGGCCGAAGGCGACGTTGTCCGCCACGGAGAGGTGCGGGAAGAGGGCGAAGCTCTGGAAGACCATGCTGTAGTCGCGCCGGTACGGCGGCACGTCGGTGACCGCCCGGCCCCGGATGTAGACCTCGCCGGCCGACGGCCGTTCGAAGCCGGCCACGAGCCTGAGCGTCGTCGTCTTGCCGCAGCCGGAGGGTCCGAGGAGCGAGAAGAAGCAGCCCCGGGGGATCTCGAGCGAGACGTCGCGGACCGCCACGACGTCGCCGTAGGCTTTCCGGACCCGCTCGAGGCGGACGTCGACCTCGTCGTCGGGCATCCGGACCGCGCGGCTAGGCGGCATGGGACGCCCCTGCGGAGGCGAGCCGCCGGTCGACCTCGGCGACCCGCC
>DASVDK010000013.1:0-3095 GCA_036381125.1 Thermodesulfobacteriota bacterium
GACGCGCGCGACCCGCTCCGGGCCCTCGAGCTGGTCGAGAAGTCGCCCGACCGCGCGGTCTTCCTCTTCCGCGACTTCCACCCGTTCCTGCAGGACCCCACGGTCGTCCGCAAGCTGCGCGACCTGGCACACAGCCTCAAGGCGAGCCCGAAGACGCTCCTCGTCCTCTCGCCCGTCCTCAAGATCCCGCCCGAGGTCGAAAAGGAGGTGGCGGTGGTCGAGTACGGGCTGCCGACGCTCGAGGATCTCGACCCGATCATGGAGGAGGTCATCGAGGGGGTCCGCGCCGAGCGCAAGGAGGACGTGCAGCTCGACCTCTCGCCCGCCGACCGGGAGGCGATGCTCTCGGCCGCCCTCGGCCTCACCGAGTCGGAGGCGCAGAACGTCTTCTCCAAGTCGCTCGTCCAGAAGCGCCGCTTCGACGTCGGCGTGATCCTCTCCGAGAAGGAGCAGATCATCCGCAAGTCGGGGATCCTCGAGTACTACCGCCACTCCGAGGCGTTCGAGGACGTGGGCGGCCTCGAGGCGCTCAAGACCTGGCTCGCCAAGCGGACGCGGGCCTTCACGAAGGAAGCCCGGGAGTTCGGCCTCCCGCAGCCGCGCGGCATCCTCCTCATCGGCGTGCCGGGCTGCGGCAAGTCGCTGACGGCCAAGGCGGTCGGTCAGCTCTGGCGCCTGCCGATCCTCAGGCTCGACGTGGGGAAGGTCTTCGCGGGCCTCGTCGGGTCGTCCGAGGAGAACATGCGCAAGGCCATCCGGACGGCCGAGGCGGTGGCGCCGGCCATCCTCTGGCTCGACGAGCTCGAGAAGGGCTTCTCGGGCACGCAGTCCTCGGGCGTGTCGGACGGCGGGACCACCGCGCGGGTGTTCGGGTCGTTCGTCACCTGGCTGCAGGAGAAGACGAGCCCGGTCTTCGTCATCGCCACCGCCAACAACGTCTCGCTCCTCCCCCCCGAACTCCTGCGAAAGGGACGCTTCGACGAGATCTTCTTCGTCGACCTCCCGACGCTCGAGGAGCGCGAGTCGATCATCCGCATCCACCTCGAGAAGCGCGGGCGGGACCCGGAGCGCTTCGAGTTGACGGAGCTTGCCGTCTACTCGGAGGGCTTCAGCGGCGCCGAGATCGAGCAGGCCATCGTGTCGGCGCTCTACGACGCCTTCGACGAGGGGGCCAGGCCACTGACGACGGCCGACGTCCGTGCGAGCTTCGAGGAAACGGTGCCCCTGTCGCAGACCATGAGCGAGGAGATCGCCGAGCTGCGGGAGTGGGCGAGCCGGCGCGCACGGCCGGCCTCGGCGATCACGCGCCGGCGCGCGGCCTCGAACGGCGGGGAGCCGCGTCGGGCCCGTCAGCTCGATCTCTGACGCGATAGGAGCGAGAACCATGTCCCACTTCACGACCGTCAAGACGAAGATCACGGACCTCGACGCGCTCCGGGCGGCGCTGGCGGACCTCGGCTACGCGGTCGTCGAGGGCGAGACGCAGATCCGCGGCTGGCGCAACACGTCCCAGTCGGTCGACGTCGCGGCGCGACTCGGCGCCTTCGACATCGGCTTCCGCCGGGGCGGCGACGGCACGTACGACGCCGTCGCCGACTGGTGGGGCGTCAAGACGTACGAGGGGCTCTCGCAGGCCGACTTCATGCGGCGGGTGACCCAGCGCTACGCCTACCACAAGGTCGTCGGCGAGGCGAGCCGCCAGGGCTACACCGTCGTGGAAGAGCAGAACGAGGCGGATCAGTCGATCCGACTCGTGGTGCGACGATGGGCATGACGAGGGGCCCCCGCCGGCGAACGGCCGACGGGGTCCGGGGCGCGAGCCCCGGGAGAGCGGAGGGCCGGCTCCGCCGGCCCGGAGCGGATGCCCGCCGGCGGGGGATCGAATGACCGCGCGCAAGCAGGAGATCGAGGTCACCATCTCGCCCGACGGGCAGGTGAGCCTCCGGCCGAAGGGGATCAAGGGCGCCGACTGCCTGGACCTCACGCGCGCCATCGAGGAGGCGGTGGGCGAGGTGGAGCGGCGCGAGTTCACCTCCGAGTACTACGAGCGGAGCGTCGGCATCGATGCGCACGTGCGCGGGCGGTCAGGCGGCGAGGCGTAGGGGCCGGCTCGTCGCCATCTGGCTCGGCCTCCTCCTGGGAGTCGCCGGGCCGACTCCGGCTCGGGCCGCCGAGCCGGCAGCCGCGCAGGTGACCGTCGAGGCCGTCTGGCCTCCGGCCGGCGCCAGGCTCGCCGAGCCGCTGGTCGGTCCGTCCGCCGTGGTGCTCGACCGCGCCGGCCGCGTCTGGGTGGCCGAGCCGCAGGCCGATCGCGTGATCCGGCTGCCCGACCCGGCGGCCGGCACCCCTCGCATCGCCACGCCGGACGGGGTGCTGCGCCGTCCCCTGGGCGTCGCCGCGGCGCCCGACGGCACCCTCCTCGTCGCCGACACCGGCAACCACCGCATCGTCCGCCTTGCGCCCGACGGGCGGATCGTCGCCACCTACGGCGGCCCGGGTAAGGACCCCGGCGAGTTCGAGCGGCCGTCCGCCGTCGCCGCGGCGCCCGACGGCACCTTCCTTGTCGCCGACACCGGCAACCACCGCGTCCAGCGGCTCGACCCGGCCGGGAGGCCGCTTTCGACCATGGGACGCCTCGGCAGCGGCCCCGGCGACCTGGTCGAGCCGGCGGGCATCGCGGTCGCGCCCGACGGCCGGATCGCGGTGGCCGACACCGGCAACCACCGGATCGTCCTCCTCGCACCCGACGGCGAGCCGCTGGCCGTGGTGGGGCGCCCCGGGCGCGGCGCCGACGGTCTCCTGCGGCCGACCGGCCTGGCGTACGCGCCGGACGGCGCCCTCTGGATCGCCGACACCGGCAACCACCGCCTCGTGCGAACGGACGGCGAGCGGTTCCTCGCCCGCATCGGCAAGCTCGGCCGCGGCCCGGGCGAACTGCAGGAGCCCTCGGGCCTCGCCGTCGCGCCGAACGGCGATCTCCTCGTCGCCGATACGGCCAACGACCGGATCCAGCGGCTCCGGGTCTCCCCGGCCGCCCTCGCGGCGGCGGAAGGGGCGACGCTCGCCGCGGCGGGCCGCCCCGACCTCGCCGTCCC
>DASVDK010000014.1:0-9687 GCA_036381125.1 Thermodesulfobacteriota bacterium
GCTCGCCCGCATCGTCCGGCGCGGATCGGGCATGCCGGCTGCATAGTCCCCGCTCATCGCGTCTTCCCGGGAGGGTTGACGGGGCGTGCCGTGCCGTGTGCACGATGGGCGGCGATGGGGCTCCTGTCCGCCGGAGCGATCTGTCTCGTCCCCTCACCGCTGCACGCATCCCTGGCCGACGTCTTCGTCCCGGGACCGCGCGTCGACCTCGCCATCGAACTCGACTATCGCACGCGGTTCCTCAGCCCGGGTGCCGCGACGGCGGCGTCGGCGGCCGCCGGGGGGATCGGGCGTGAACGGCTCGACGACTCGCGCGCACGCGTGGCGCGCGCCTACCTCGACCGCCTCGGCGACGAGCTCGCCGACGAGCTGATCGAGCAGGTCCCGCTGCTGAGCCTCCTCGAGGCCCGGTACCGCCGGCACGCCAGCCTGAGGCTCGCGGGCGACGACCCCGACGCGGCGGACGAGACGCTCGCGTCCGTGATGCCGCACGCGGAGCCTGGGGTCGACGACCGGTTCTCGCTGCGCCTTCGCGTGAACGCCATCGGGGACGGCTTCGATCTCGCCCCGGGCCTCCACCTCGTGCGGGGCCTCCTCGAGTGGCGCCTCGCCTACCGGCCCTTCACCGAGCGGATCGAGATGACGGCCCGGCGCCCCCTCTCCGACCGCCTGACCCTGGAACTCACCGGCGGCCAGTCCACCACCCGCGGCGGCCCCGAGGTCCGGCTCGACCTCACCTGGAGCTTCTGACCGGATCGGGCCTCAACGCCCGCCGGTGTGGAAAATGGAAAGACCTGACCCCATGGAAAATGGAAAGACCTGACCCCGCGAGTGCGCGACGGCGGCCTCGTAGGCCTCGAGCTGGCGCGGGACGATGCGCGGCCAGGCGAAGCGGTCGACGACGACGCGGCGGCCGGCCTCGGCGAGCGAGGCGGCGAGGCCGGGGTCGGCGAGGACCCTCAGGGTCTCCCGGGTGAACGCGGCGGCGTCGTCGGCGGCGAGGTAGTGGCGCCCTGGCTCGAGGTCGAGCCCCTCGCAGCCGAGCGTCGTGGCGACCACCGGCGTCCTCGCGGCCAGGGCGTCGAGCACCTTGAGCCGCGTGCCGCCGCCGTCGAGGATGGGGCAGACGAAGGCGGCCGCGCGCGCGAAGGCCGGCGCGACGTCCGGCACCTGACCGGCCAGGACGATCCGGGGGTCGACCGACGCCGCCCGGCGCAGGTCCGGCGGCGGGTCGCTGCCGACGACCGTGAGTCGGGCATCGCCGCGCGACGCGCGTACGGCCGGCCAGACCTCGCGCAGGAACCAGCGCAGGCCGTTCGCGTTGGGGAACCACGAGAGCCCGCCGACGAAGAGGAGGTGGCCCGGCTCGGGCGCGCGGCGTACGCGGCCGAGCCGCGCGGGGTCGGTCCCGTTGGGCACGACGGCCAGCCGGGCGCCGGGCGCCACGGCCGACAGCCGGCCGGCGTCGAGCGCCGAGCAGACGAGGTTCACGGCGGCGGCCCGCGCGTAGCGCCGCTCGAGCGCGGCGAGCTTGGCCGCCTCGGCCGCGAGGTAGAGCCGGGCCGGCCCCGGACGCGTCGCCGCGGCGCGGCGCGCGGCGAGGTGCGACTCGACGTTGTGGTGGTCGAGGGCGACCGGGACGCCCGGCACGAGGTCCGCGTGCGGCGCGAGTCCGATCGTGTCGACGTGGACCAGGTCGAACCGGGTCGCCGCCGCGGCGCGGGCGACCGCCGCGGCGAAGGCGCGGGAGGCGAAGCGGCGCGCCATGAACGGCCGTGTCGAGAGCCCGGCCGCGAGGAGCGCCGCCGCGCGGGCGGCGCGCGACCGGTCGGACGGCAGGTTGCAGACGACGACCTCGCGGCAGCGCGACTCGAGCACGCGCACCGCCGCCGCCACCTCCTCTTGCGTCCGCAGCAGGGCCCGCTGCGTGAAGCTCACGAGGGTGACCTCGTGCGCGGCCGCCGCGCCGGCGAGGAGGTGGGACGCCCGCTGGAGGGCGCCGCTCACCGGCGGGTGCGGCAGCATGTGCGACAGCCACAGGATCCTCAGGCGCCGGCTCACGCCGCGGCCCTCGTCGACGCGAGCCGGCGATAGAGGGCGACGTAGCGCGGGCCGGTCGCGTCGATCGTGAAGGCCTCCGCGACGCGCCGCCGCGCCGCCGCGCCGAGCGCGGCCCGCGCGTCGGCGTCGGTTGCGAGCGCCAGGCAGGCGTCGGCGAGCGCGCGCGGGTCCCCGGGCGGCACGAGGCGCCCCTCGATGCCGTCGCGCACGACCTCCGGCACGCCCCCGACCCGGCTCGCCACGACCGGCCGCCCCCCGGCCATCGCCTCGAGCAGCGACATCGGGAGCCCCTCGGCGAGCGACGGCAGGACGAAGACGTCCATGGCCGCGAGCCAGCGCGGCACGTCGGGCCGATGGCCCACGAACCAGGTCCGGCCTGCGAGGCCGAGGGCGGCCGCGCGCGCCTCGAGCGGCGCGCGGAGGGGGCCGTCGCCGACGACGAGCAGGCGGACGTCCGGGACGGCGTCGGACAGCAGGCGCACCGCCTCGAGCAGGATGTCGAGCCCCTTGACCGGGACGAGCCGCGCCGCGGTGCCGAGCACGACGCCGCCCGGCGTCCCGGCCGGCCAGCGCGGCCGATCGGCCGGCACGGCCTCGGGCAGCCGGATGCCGTTCGGGATCAGGCAGATCGAGGGCCCGATGCGGGGCGCCAGGCGCCGCGCCATGTCCGCCGACACCGCCACGACGGTCTGGCGGCGGCCGCGGATCACCGCGTGGTCGAGCGCCGTGTAGAGGTCCATCTTGAGCCGGGCGAAGCCGGTGTAGCGCTCCGTCAGGCCGTGCACGGTGCACACCGCGGCCGGCACGCCGGCCGCGGCGGCCGCGAGGCCGCCGAGGATGTTCTCCTTGTAGCGGTGGGTGTGGACGACGTCGGGACGGAGCCGCCGCAGGGTCCGCACCAGCCGGCCGAGGATCGCGACCGCGCCGAGCCGCGTCTCGTCGATCACCGTCACCGGCACGTCCGCCTCGCGCAGGCGGCGCGCGAGCTCCCGGTCGTTCAGCACGACGGCGTGTACGTCGAGCGCGGGGTCGCGCCGGAGGAAGTCGAGGAGGGTGAAGACCTGGACCTCCGCGCCGGCCCAGAGGTCGCCCGAGGCGATGTGCACGACCCTCATCGCCGCACGCCGATCATCTCCGCGTAGAGGGCGTCGTACCGGGCCGCCATGGCGTCGGCGCCGAAGCTCGACTCCACGTGGGCCCGCGCGCTCCCGGCCAGCCGGCGCGCCAGCGTCCGATCGGCGAGGAGCCGGGCGATCGCGCCCGCGAGCGCCGCGGCGTCGCCGGGCGGCACGAGCAGGCCGGTCTCGCCGTCGCGGACGAGTTCGGGGGTGCCGCCGACGGCGGTGGCGACGACCGGCGTGCCGGCCGCCATCGCCTCGAGGAGCGCGAGCGAGAGCCCCTCGGAGAGCGAGGGGAGGACGAAGACGTCGAAGGCATCGAGGAGGGCGCCGACGTCGTCGCGGAACCCGAGGACGCGGACGCGCCCGGCCACGCCGATCCGCTCGGCCTCGCGCTCGAGGTCCGCGCCGAGGACCGGCCGGCCGCAGAGGAGCACGGTCAGGTCGGGCCAGTCGCGCACGAGCCGCGCGGCCGCCTGGACGAGGAAGGTATGCCCCTTGACCGGCAGCAGGTTGCCGATGGCGCCGACGACCGGCGCCGACTCGGCGACGCCGAGCTCCCGCCGCAGCCGTCGCCCCTCGCCGGGCCGGCGCACCGCGGCGAGGTCGATGCCGTTGTAGATGGTGACGAGCCCGTCCGGTCGGACCCCCACCCGCTCGGTGAGGTCCCGCGCGATGTCGCGCGAGACGGCGACCATGCGGAAGGCGGTCTTGCCGACGAACCGGTAGGCCAGCCGGCGATGGAGCCGCTCGCCGTAGTACTGCTTGCCGTGGACCGTGGCGACGATCGGCTTGCCCGCCAGCCTGGCCGCGATCGCGCCGTAGGTATTCATGGCGAATTCGTGGGCATGGAGGAGGTCCACCTGCCACTCCGCCAGCCGCGCGAGGAGCCGCGGGGGCCAGGTGGGGTCGAGGGGGCGTGCGAGCGGCAGGCTCGTCGCCGGGATCCCGCGCCGGCGCACCTCCTCGTTGAGCCACCCCTCGCGCCAGGTGAGGACGCGCGAGCGGTAGCGCGCGGGATCGAGCCGGTCGAGGAGCACGAGCAGCATCCGCTCGGCGCCCCCCGGGTCGGACGTCTCCATCATGTGGAGGATCGTGACCGGGCGCCGAGGCCGAGGGGGGCTGCCGGGGCTCGCTTCGCGGGGGACGGCGCTCACGCCGTCCGGGTCCAGCAAGGCACATGCCAAGCCGGACCGGCAGCGGCGTCAGGGCTCGCCGACGGCGACGCGGATCACCTCGTCGCCGCGGCGCGCCTCGACGAGGAGCGGCGACTCGGCATCGGCCGCGTCGAGCGCCTCGAGGAGCGAGGGGACCAGGTGCGGGTCGTCGCCGTCGAGCTGCCGGCCGTCGACCGCGACGATGAGGTCGCCCGGCCGAAGCCCTGCCCGCACGAGCGGCGTGTCGGGCGGCCCGCCGACGAGCCTGAGCCCCGCGAACCGCCCCTCCACCTGCGCGCGCGCGAGGCGCGACCCGTGCCGCACGTGCAGCGGGTGGGCGTCGGCGGCGACCGGCCCGGCCTCCGCAAGGGGCGGGCCGTCGACCGGCTCGAGCGCGCGGCCGCCCGCACGGCCGGTGCGCAGCGTCAGACGACGCCCGGCGTCGTCGACGAGGTCCACCACGCCCCGCCGCACCGCCGCGAGACGCAGGCCCGGCGCCACCCGGTCCCCCACCCGCCTGGCCACCTGGCGGCCCGTCGCGTCCTCGAAGACGGCCGAGCCGGCCCTCCCCGGCACGAGCCAGGTGCCGACGAGCCGCGGCGCCGCCTCCTCGGCCGATCCCGCCGCCGGCGCGGCGAGCGCGGCGGCGGCGAGGGCGGCGAGCAGACGCGCGGCGGTCACCGCGGGATCTCGTACACGTGCCGCTCGTAGGGCGCGTACGAGTCGGTGAACGAGCCGTCCTGGTCGGCCGTGACCACGCGGTCCTCGAAGAGGACCCGGATCCGATCGCCGGCGCGGACCGAGGAGACGCGAAGCCGCGCCGTGAGCGGCTGCCTCCACTCGTTCACCGTGAGGAGCACCTTGCGCGAGGCCGACTGCCGGTACGCGGTCGCGACGCCGTCGGTGTCGCTCGTGCCGTCCCCCTCCTTGCGGTACTTCTCCGGGTACATCGTGTCGCCCACCTTCGCGGTGGCGACGGTCCGCCCGAGTTCCACGGCCGAGCCGTGGATCACGTCGGCCAGCGCCCGGATCTCGTCGGTGAGCGGCTTGAACGACCGGTAGTAGTCGGCGGCCTGCGGGTCGTTCATCCCGGCCGGCGATCCCCAGAACCAGATGCCCCGCCCCCCGTGGACCAGGTTCATGTACAGCGCGGGTCGGTGGTAGTCGACGCCGAGCCACTTGTCCGGGGTGGTCCGCCCCTCGTAGGCGCGGGTGAGCGCCACGATGTTGAAGAACGCCCGGGTGCCGGCCTGCCGCCGCATCGACTCGGCGAAGAGGGCGATCGTCTGGAGCTTGTCGTAGGTCGGGTAGGTGTCGCTCATCTGGAAGTCGGCCAGCTCGAACCCGGCCCGGTGCATGAGCGGCTTCCAGCCCATCGTCGCCACCGCCGTCGGCACCCCGGGCGCCACGCGGTTGGCGATGGCGCGAAGCTCGAGGACCTGCTCCTCGAGGCTCCCCCAGTACTGGTCCTCGTGGTCCCACTCGTCCTTGAGGTAGACGAAGGGGACGTGCGGGTTCGACTTGACGAGGTTCGTCATGGCCCGCTCGAAGACCTTCGTGACCCCTCGCCAGGTGCCGTCGTAGAGCTCCTGGTAGCCGGGACCGCCGTAGGTCATCGTCTTGCCCATCATCTTGACGAACGCCTGCCACGTGTCCTGGAACGCGATGGGCGACGTGAAGAGCCCCTCGCGCACCGAGGTCTCCATGAGCGTCGTGATGCCCATCTGCTCCTGCGGCCGGCCCGCGCCGTCGACCCAGGTCCAGTGCCCCTCCGCCCACCAGCGCCGGCCGTTGCCCTCGGCGTAGCCGACGGCGATGTTCGTGTTGGCGCCCATCAGGTTGGCCGCCTTGTACTGGTTCGCGTCGTTGACGGCCGAGGGCATGTTCACGATGATCGGCACGTACGGCCGCCCCTGCCGGTCGTAGAGCTTCCCGTCGGCCATGACGGGGGTCGTCGCCGGCCAGAAGCCGGCCACCGGCGCGCGGCTCGGGATCGGCCCCTGGGCCGCGATGATGCGGTGGACGAGCATCGACCCGTAGAACTCGTTCCCCCCGTAGGTGCCGCCGCCGATGCGGATCCGGTAGCGGCCGTCCCCCTCGCGCGGAGCGTTTCCCGGGATCGCCAGCACGACGCGCTTCCAGCGGTGGTCGCGCTTCGCCTCGAGTTCCCCGAGCGAGACCGGGCCGATCTTCACGCTCGGGCCGTTCCCCTTGGGCCGGTAGGGGTCGAGCTTCGGCGAGAAGAGGTTGTCCTTGTACTCGAAGGCGACGTGCGTGCTCGTGCCCGGGACGTAGACGTCGGCCGGGTAGGTCGGCACGATGGCGCGCCAACGCACGAAGCCGCTGCCGCCGTCGGGCAGCTCGTCGGCGGAGGCGTACGGCCAGAAGCCCTCGGGATCGCCCGGCCGCTCGTAGCCGGCCGGCCCGTTCCACGCGTACGCCCCGTCCTGGTCGCCGGAGACGATCTGGATCGGCCCGCTTCCCTTGTCGTTCGCGTCGCCGAGCGTGCGCGAGACGGCCTGGCTGCCGAGAGCGGCGTCGGGCCAGCCGAGCGGCCCGCCGATGGGGCCGCCGTCGCCGGGGTCGCCGGTGCCCGGCTCGCTGCCGGGATCACCGGTCCCCGGCTCGTTTCCTGGATCACCGGTGCCCGGGTTGCCCCCGGGGTCCGTGCCGTTGCCCGCGTCCTGACCCGGCCCGGCTCCCCCCGAAAGCTGGTCGGGCGTGACGGCGGCGCCGCACGCCGTCGCGAAGAGCCACAACGCCGCCACAGCGGCCGCTCCGAGCCGTCGTCGTCCCTGCATGTGACCCCTCCCTCGCCGGTCGGCAAAGCTACGTCCAGGTTGGCAACCGAGCGGGGCGCAAAGCAGGCGCTATGCCTCTCGCGGCGCCGCGTGAGCGCCCGCACGAGCGTCGGGGCTAACGGCGCGGGGTCAGGACGGTGGGGATGCCGTGGTTACGGGAGGATACCGGGACGGGCGGTGACAGATCCGTGACGGCGTGAACGGATCCGCATCAGGTGCGGTTGCCCACCGCCCGAACGCCCTCGTGCGGTGAGCCCGGCTCGTGCCGGGATCGGTTGCGGCTCCACCGGGGGTTGGTGATCCCGTACGTCTTGATCTTGTAGTTGATGACACGCCGGGAGATGCCGAGCAGCTCGGCCGCGTCCTTCTGCACCCAGCTCGTCATCCTGAGCGCCTCGACGATGAGCTGGCGCTCGACGTCCTCGAGCCGGACCCCCTCGGGCGGGATCCGGACGACCGGCTGGCCGGCCTGCCCGCCGCCGGCGATCGGACGCTGCGCGGAGTGCTCGCCGAGGGCGAGGTCCTCGGCCCGGATGAGGGGGCCGTCCGCCATGAGGACCGCGCGCTCGATGGCGTTCTTCAGCTCGCGGATGTTCCCGGGCCAACTGTAGCGGTGGAGAACCTTGATGCCGGCCGGGTCGAAGCCGGTGACGCGCTTCTTCAGGTCGCCGGCGAACTGGCGCACGAAGTACTTCGCGAGGGGGAGGATGTCGGCCTTGCGCTCCCGAAGCGGCGGCATCCGCACCGAGACGACGTTCAGCCGGTAGTAGAGGTCCTCGCGGAACTCCCCGGCCTGCACCGCCTCGGCGAGGTCCTTGTTCGTCGCCGCGAGGATGCGCACGTCCACCTTGATGGTCTTGGTGCCGCCGAGCCGCTCGAACTCCTGCTCCTGCAGGACCCGCAGCACCTTGGCCTGCGTCGAGGGGCTCATGTCCCCGATCTCGTCGAGGAAGAGGGTCCCGCCGGACGCCTGTTCGAACCGCCCGATCCGCTGCCGGTCCGCGCCGGTGAAGGCGCCCTTCTCGTGTCCGAACAGCTCGCTCTCGAGGAGGTTCTCCTGGAGCGCGGCGCAGTTGACCTTGATGAAGCTCTTCGCGCGCCGCGGGCTGTTGTAGTGGATCGCCCCGGCGATCAGCTCCTTGCCGGTGCCGGTCTCGCCCGTGATGAGGACCGTCGTGTTCGACGCGGCGACCTTCCGCACGACGTCGAGGACCTGCACGATGGCAGGGCTCTCGCCCACCAGGTTCGCGAAGTCGTGGACCAGGCCGCGCTCGTGCTTGAGGTAGGCGTTCTCGTGGACGAGGCGCCGGTGCTCGAGCGCCTTGGCCACCTTCAGCTCGAGCTCCGTCAGCTCGAACGGCTTCTGGACGTAGTCGTCGGCCCCGAGCTTCATCGCCTCGACGGCGGTCTCGACCGACGGGTAGGCCGTCATGACGATGACGGCGGTCGACTCGTTCACCATCTTGGCGAAGCGGAGGACCTCGTGGCCCCCCTGCTTCGGCATCTTCGAGTCGGTGAGGACGAGGTCGAAGATCTCGGTCTGGAGCCGCTCGATCGCCTCGGCGCCGTCGAGCGCCTCGACGACCTCGTGCCCGCCGTCCCGGAAGCAGAGGGCGATCGATCGGCGGACGGCGCTGTCGTCCTCGACGAGCAGGATCCGGCTCACGAAGCCAGCCTCCGCCGCGGATCGGGGTAGGCGCGGCCGGCGGCGCCTCGCGCGGCCGGCAGGACGATGCGGAAGGTGGCGCCGCGGCCCGGCTCGCTCGAGACCTCGATGCCGCCGCGGTGGCACGTGACGATCTTCTGCACGGTGGCGAGCCCGACGCCGGAGCCCTCGGGCTTCGTCGTGAAGAACGGATAGAAGATGGAGTCCATGATGTCCGGCGCGATGCCGGGGCCGGTGTCGCCGACGGTGATCGTCACGCCCGGCCCCGGCGAGGAGCCGGTCGCGAGGGTCAGGGTGCCGCCGCGGTCGCGCATCGCCTCGATCGCGTTCGTCAGGAGGTTGCAGACCGCCTCGCGCAGCCGGTTCGCGTCGCCGGTAACCGGCGGCAGCGCCTCGGCCAGGTCGAGCCGCACCTCGATCGGCGCGGCGGCCTCGGCGAGCGCCGCCTCGGCCAGCGCCAGCGCCTCGCGCACGGTGTCGTTCACCGAGACCTCGCCGAGGTCGAGGGCGAGGGGGCGGAGGTACGTGAGGCAGCGGTTGACGGTCTCCTCGAGCTTGCGCACCTCGGTGATGATGGCGTCGATCAGGTCCGCCTCCTGGGGCGAGGCCTCGATGCGGCGCCTGAGCATGGTGGCCGACAGCCGGATGCCGGCCAGCGGGTTGCGCATCTCGTGGGCGATCGTGGCGGCCATGGCGCCGACGGCCGCCAGGCGCTCGCGGGCGAGCGTCGTCTCGACGCCCGTCTCGATCTGCGAGAGCGCCCTGAGGAGGACGAGGGCGCCGAGCAGGCGCCCCTGGTCGTCGCGGGCGGCGTGGACGGTGAAGCCGACCGCCCGCTCCCGTCCCCCCACCACCACCGCTGCCTCGGCCTTGTCGGCCGTCGA
>DASVDK010000015.1:0-14545 GCA_036381125.1 Thermodesulfobacteriota bacterium
CCGGGGGTGCGGGGGGCGGGGGGCAATCAAGCCATCATCGCCGCCGGCACCGGCCTCGGCGAGACAGGGCTCTACTGGGATGGGTCGAAACACCACCCGTTCGCCACGGAGGGCGGACACGCCGACTTCGCGCCGCGGGACGAGCTCGAGATCGAGCTGCTCCGCTACCTCCTGCGCGAACTCGACCGGGTGAGCGTCGAACGGGTCGTGTCCGGGCCCGGCCTCTACCGCATCTACCGGTTCCTCCGGGACACCGGGCGGGGCGAGGAGCCGGTCTGGCTCGCCGAGGCGTTGCGCCGGGGAGACCCGCCCCGCGTCGTCTCGGAAGCCGCGCTCGCCGGCCGGTCCGGGCTGTGCGCGCAGGCCCTCGACCTCTTCGTCTCGCTCTACGGCGCCGAGGCCGGGAACCTCGCGCTCAAGACGATGGCCACGGGTGGGGTCTTCGTCGCCGGCGGGATAGCGCCCCGGATCGTCGAGAAGCTGAAGGACGGGCGATTCATGGAGGCCTTCGTCGCCAAGGGCAGGCTCGAGTCGATCCTCGCGGCCATTCCCGTGCGGGTCATCTTGAACGACACGGCGGCGCTACTCGGCGCGGCGCGCTACGCCATGCCGGCCGTGGCCCCTTCGCCGGAGGGCCGCGCCCCGACACGAACACCGAGGACACCATGAC
Organism: Thermodesulfobacteriota bacterium; assembly: GCA_036381125.1. GTDB lineage: Bacteria > DASVDK01 > DASVDK01 > DASVDK01 > DASVDK01 > DASVDK01. Next base: position 671 of record DASVDK010000015.1, read on the forward strand.
GCGCAGAGCGACCGCCCGGAATCGCACGGGCCGGATCCGCACGGCGCCCGATCGGGCGCCCGAGGCGTCCTTCGAGCGCCGGGCGGCCGGATACGGCCCGATCCGCCGCTCCGCCGTGACGCGCGGCGGGTGCGCGCGCTCGCCGGCCGGCCGGCCGCCGGCGGGGTGGCGGGCGATGGTGTGCCGGTGTACGACCTCCTCGCCGCGGCCGACCGCGTCGCGTCGGCCGGCATGCGGCCGGTCGCGCACGAATGGAGCGGCTGCGTGAGACCGACGATCGGAGGCAAACCATGACGCAGGTGGTGCTCGAGACCGGAGGCATCTTCCGCGGAAGCTCGGCGGCGGCGCTCCAGGCGGTGCTCGAGCGGCAGCCGGGCGTCCATCATGCCGAGGTCAACCCGGTGAGCCAGACGGCGACGGTCGCCTTCGACGAGTCCGTCGTCTCCGAGGCCGAGCTGCGGCGCGTCGTCGAGGCCTGCGGCTATCACTGCCGGGGTGAGGTCGTGCCGAGCCACCTCTGCGCGCCGGACGCCGGGGCCGCGTCGCCGGGAGCGGGCGCGGCCGTTCCCGAGGCGCACGCCGCACACGCGGCGCACGCGGCACACGCTCGCCCCTCGGCTGCAGCCGAAGCGGCGGGCATGGCGCACGCCATGGGGCACGCCCCCGGCATGACGATGGACGACATGGTCCGCGACATGCGCAACCGCTTCTGGGTCACCGCGCTCCTGGCCGTCCCGATCGTGCTCTGGTCGCCGATGGGCGCCGAGATGTTCGGCCTGCACCTGCGGGTGCCGCTCGGGCTGTCGTCCGAGCTCTGGCAGTTCCTGCTGGCGACGCCGGCCGTCGTCTGGGGCGGGCAGGTCTTCTTCGTCGGCGCCTGGCGGGCGCTCCGCAACCGGACGCTCGACATGTCGGTCCTGATCGCGCTGTCGGTCGGGGCGGGCTACCTCTTCAGCGTCGCGGCGACCTTCCTCTTCGACGGCGAGGTCTTCTACGAGGCGGCCGTCGTGCTGCTCGCCTTCGTCCTCTTCGGCCACTGGATGGAGATGCGCGCCCGGGCGGGCGCGTCGGCCGCGATCCGTGCGCTCCTCGAGCTGGCCCCGCCGAAGGCGACGGTCATTCGGGACGGCCGGGCGGTCGAGGTGCCGACCTCGGAGGTCCGCGTCGGGGAGACGCTGCTCGTCCGGCCGGGCGACAAGCTGGCCGTGGACGGCGTCGTCCTCGAGGGGGAGTCGAGCGTCGACGAGTCGATGATCACCGGCGAGAGCGTGCCGGTCGACAAGCGCCCGGGCGATCCGGTCACGGGAGCCACGATCAACAAGACCGGCACGTTCCGCTATCGGGCGACCCGGGTCGGCGCGGAGACGGCGCTCGCGCAGATCGTGAAGCTGGTCCAGGAGGCGCAGAACTCCAGGGCCCCCGCCCAGCGGCTCGCCGACCGGGCGGCGCAGTGGCTCGTGGCGGCCGCCGTCCTCCTCGGCCTGGCGACCTTCCTCGGGTGGTACGTCGTCGCCGGCAGCTCGTTCGTCTTCGCGCTGACCCTCGCCATCACGGTCGTGATCATCGCCTGCCCCGACGCCCTGGGCCTCGCCACGCCGACCGCCGTCATGGTGGGCACCGGCCTCGGGGCGACGAACGGGATCCTCTTCAAGAACGCGACGGCGCTCGAGGAGGCGAGCCGGCTCGAGGTCGTCGTCTTCGACAAGACCGGCACGCTCACCGTCGGCGAGCCGCGGGTGGTCGAGGTCGTGACGCGCGACGGGGCCCTCGGCGAGCCCGACCTCATCCGTCTCGTCGCGTCGGCCGAACAGTCGAGCGAGCATCCCCTCGCCCAGGCGGTCGTCACCCACGGGCGTGAGCGGGGACTCGCGCTGTCGCAGCCGCGTGACTTTCGGGCGGTGCCCGGTCACGGGCTCGAGGCGACCGTGGAAGGCCGGAGCCTGCTCGTCGGCAACCGGAAGCTCATGCGGGACCGGGGTGTCGAGTTGGGGGACCTCGAGGCTCGGGCCGAGGCGCTCCAGGGCGCGGGTCGTACCGTGGTCCACGTCGCGATCGACGGCGGCGCCGCCGGCCTGATCGCCGTCGCCGACGCGGTGCGGCCGACCGCGCGGCAGGCGGTGGAGGAGCTTACCCGGATGGGGGTCGAGGTGGCGATGCTCTCCGGCGACAACCGGGCGACCGCCGAGCGGATCGCCGGCGAGATCGGCATCCGGCGCGTGCTGGCCGAGGTGCTCCCCGACCAGAAGGCGAGCACGGTGCGCGAGCTGCAGCAGACCGGCCGGCGGGTCGGGATGGTCGGCGACGGGATCAACGACGCCCCGGCCCTCGCGCAGGCCGACGTCGGCATCGCCATCGGGGCGGGCACGGACGTCGCGGTCGAGACGGCGGACGTGGTCCTGATGAAGAGCGACCCCTTCGACGTCATCGGCGCCATCGCCCTCAGCCGGGCGACCGTCCGCAAGATGAAGCAGAACCTCGCCTGGGCCGTCGGCTACAACACGGTCGCGTTCCCGATCGCCGCCGGGGTCTTCTACCCGTCGTTCGGGCTCTTGCTGCGGCCCGAGATCGCGGCCCTGTCGATGTCGGGCAGCTCGCTGCTCGTGGCGCTGAACGCGCTCCTCCTCAAGTGGACGCGCCTGCCCGGCATCCGGCGGGTGGAGCCCGAAGGCGGCACCCTGCCGGCTCCAGAGTCGCATGCTCATCACGCCTCGCACTAGGCTGGGTCTGCAAAGCCTCGTGGTATCGCTCTGGCAGGGGCCTCCCGCCGCGCCACCCCCGGTCGGCGGGGCCCCCCGGCTCCGGCGCGGGCCTGCGGCCCGCCCCGTGAGCCGCCCCGCCTCCCGGGGGGCACCCGGCGCGGCTCGCGGCCCCTCGACCCCCGAGCCGCTCTGCCTTGTCCGTGGCCTCCTCACACCCGCCGGCCGTCGTCCGGCACGGCCCGGCTGCTCCCGCTACCGGCCTTTGTAGACAGACCCTAGCGGGGCGGACGCCTTGACGGCCACGCGACGCACCGAGTCCTCTCGCACGCCCAGGATGGCCAGACGGCTCGAGCCCATGTCACTCCGGCGCCGGCTCGCGTTCCAGCCGGGCGCGCGAGCCGCGCTTCAGATGCTCGCCCTTCTGTGGGTCGTGCTGTCCTGCCACCCCGGACACGCGCTGGAGGGCCGTCACGGCCAGCCGGACGTCCATGCGGACGCGGTGAGCACGTCGGTACCCGCGGAAACCCCGCACCCCCGTATGGCGCTGTCCGCCTTCGTGAACGGCTGCGACGGAGATGCGTTCGCCGCGCCGTTCCGGCGCGACGGTCGGGACACGCCGGCCGTGTCGGCACGTGCCGCCCGGGCAGCCGACCTCGGCAGCGACCTGCCTGCCCGCACGGTCCGCCACACGGTCCCATCTTCCCGCGCTGCCCACTCCCTCGCGGTCGCCCGGCCTCTTCGAATCCAGCCGCCCGCAGCGGGCTCGTTCACTCTGGCATCTCTGACCCTCTCCGGGGTGCTTCGCACGCGCGGGGCGGATCGTGGGCCGCCCGTGCGGGCACCCGTTCCGGGGAGCCAACGCGCTCGCAAGCCGTTCGTGACGGTGTGCCCGCGTCCCGGCGCTCGCCGTGCGGCCGGGCGAGACGAAGGAGCTGCTCTGGCGGTTCGCAGAGCGCGAGGACATCGAGTTCGCCTGCAACCTCCCCGGGCACGCCGAGGCCGGGATGCGAGGCGACGTGAAGGTCGCGGGCGTGACGGCGGAGGGGTTCACGCCCCCCGCCCCGAGCGTGAGCCGATGATGCCGGAGGTCGCGATCACGCGGCCGCCGTGCGCCGGCATGGCGTCGTGCAGCGGATGGCCGGCAAGAGGATGGGTGCTCGCTACAATCGGGGCGTGGGGTTCGGTCCGATTCCCTGGAGGGCCCGCCCATGCTCCTGCCCGACACCGACTACACCCGCCTCTGCTCGCGCTTCCGCTGGACGATCCCCGAGCGGTTGAACATGGGGACGGCCGTGTCCGACGTCCACGCGGACGGTACGGGCCGCCTCGCGCTGATCTACGAGGACCCGGCCGGCCGCGTCGAGCGCTACACGTTCGACGATCTCTCGCGCCTCTCGAGCCGCGTCGCCAACGTCCTCGCCGCCCTCGGCGTCCGCAAGGGGGACCGGGTCGCGATCCTCCTCCCCCAGCGCCCCGAGACCGCGATCGCCCACATCGCCACCTACAAGGCCGGCGCGGTGGCGGTCCCGCTCTTCACGCAGTTCGGTCCGGACGCGCTCGAGTACCGGCTCGGGCACGCGCAGGCGAAGGTCCTCGTCACCGACGCCGAGGACCTTCCCAAGGTCGAGGAGATCCGCGGCCGGCTGCCCGACCTCGAGCACGTGCTGGTGGTGGACGACGAAACGGGCGGCCACGCGTCGCTCCCGGCGCTCGTGGCGCGCGCAGCCGATCGGTTCGCCGCCGTCGACACCCTGGCGGAGGACCCGGCCCTCATCGTCTACACGTCGGGCACGACCGGCCCGCCGAAGGGGGCCCTGCACGCGCACCGGACGCTCCTCGGGCACATTCCGGGCGTCCAGATGCCGCAGGCGTTCTTCCCGCAGCCGGGCGACCGCTTCTGGACGCCGGCCGACTGGGCCTGGATCGGCGGCCTCCTCGACGCGCTCCTGCCGAGCCTCTACTTCGGCGTGCCGGTGGTGGCCCACCGGGCGAGGAAGTTCGACCCCGAGCGGGCGTTCCATCTCATGGCCGTGCACGGCATCCGCAACGCCTTCATGCCCCCGACGGCGCTCAAGCTCATGCGCCAGGTCGAGCGCCCCTCGGCCCGCTACGGGTATGCGATGCGCTCGATCGGCAGCGGCGGCGAGTCGCTCGGCGAGGAGGTCCTCGAGTGGGCCCGAGGGACCTTCGGCATCGACGTGAACGAGTTCTACGGGCAGACGGAGGCCAACCTCGTCGTCTCGAACTGCAGCGGGCTCTTCCCCGTCCGCCCCGGCTCGATGGGCCGCCCCGTGCCGGGGCACACCGTCGAGGTGGTGTCGCCCGAGGGGACGCCGCTTGCGCCCGGCGAGACCGGCGTCATCGCCGTGCGTCGGCCCGACCCGGTGATGTTCCTCGGCTACTGGCGCGACCCGGAGGCCACCGCCCGGAAGTTCGCGGGCGACTTCTGCCTCACCGGCGACCGCGGCAGCCGCGACGCCGACGGGTACCTCACGTACCGGGGGCGCGAGGACGACGTGATCAAGAGCGGCGCGTACCGGATCGGTCCGGCGGAGATCGAGGACGGCATCATGCGGCACCCGGCGGTCGCCATGGTCGCGGTCGTGGGGAGCCCGGACCCGGTGCGGGGCGAGGTGGTCAAGGCGTTCGTCGTCCGGCGTCCCGGCCCACCCCCGGACGACCAGTTGGCGGCCGAGATCACCGCGCTCGTCCGGGAGCGGCTCGCGCCCTACCAGTGCCCGCGCGAGGTCGAGTTCGTCGAGAGCCTCCCGATGACGGCCACGGGGAAGATCCGGCGGCGCGAGCTGCGTGAGGCCGAGCGTCGCCGGAAGGGCCTCGCCCCGTAGCCGGCGCCGCTGTCGCCGAGGCCCGTTCCGGGTACCCGCCGCCCGCAGAGAACCTCCGGCGCGGCCGCGGGCGCGTCGTCGACCCCTACCTCGCCTGGCGGGGGCGCGGGCTACCGGTCGAGACGCCGGCCGCCCGGCGCTGAACCGCCGCCTCGCCCCGCAATCCTCTCCCCGGCGCGGCACGCGCCTCGCAGGGTTCGCTCCCGTTCGCTTCCCGACGGCTCGACCCCGACGGCTCGAGACGTCGCGAACGAAGGCCAAAGGAGGTCGAGACCGTGGACCGCATGCACCATACCGGACTGAGCCCGCTGTCCGAGCTCGACGAGTACGAGTTCGCGGAGGGGAGCCCGGACATCCGGGGCTGGGTCGTCATCGACGAGAACGGGCGGGAGATCGGCGAGGTGGACGACCTTCTGATCGACACGACGAACCACGAGGCCCTCTACGCGGTCGTGGACATGGACGACGGCGAGGACGCGGAAGTTCCGCTGGCGCTCGTCACCATCGATCTCGACGAGGAGACGGTCCACCTCGCCGAGCCGCTCGCCACAGAGGCGGATCGGGTGGGGGCCGCCTTCGAGACGCCCGCGGCCGCCGAGTTCGCCGATACCGCCGTGGTGACCGACCGGGGCGGCGAGGAGGACGTCGGCGAGAACCGCGCGAGGGGCTCGGAGGACCCCGGCCCCGAGACCGGCTCCCCGCGCAAGCGGTAAGCCCCGGCCGGCGGTGCGGGCCGCTTCAGGGCACGCCCTGCGCGTCGCCGTCGACCGAGAGCGCCTGGCCCGAGACGTTGCGCGCGCCGGGGGTGCAGAGGAAGAGCGCCATGGCGGCGACGTCCTCGGCGGTGACGAACCGGCGGAGCGACGCCCTGGCGGCGTAGAGGCGCCTGACCTCGTCGGGGGTCTTGCCGAGAGCCTGCGCCTTTGCCGCGATCACCCGGTCGATGCGCGGACCCTCGACCGGCCCCGGCAGGATGGCGTTGACGCGGATCCCGAAGGGGCCGAGCTCCATCGAGATGCTCTTCGTGAAGCCGACGACCGCCCACTTGGAGGCGGCGTAGGGCGTGCGCATCGGGTAGCCGAACCGCCCGGCGGCCGACGAGAGGTTCACGATCACCGCCTCCCCGTGCTCGGCCGCCGCCGCCTTGAGGAGCGGGACGGCGCACCGCGTCGCGTAGAACATCCCGTTCAGGTTCACGTCGATCGTGCGGACCCAGTCCGCGGGGTCCACCTGCTCGACGGGCGCCGTGGGCCCGCCGATCCCGGCGTTGTTGACGAGCACGTCGAGCCCGCCGAGGGCGGCCTGCGCCTCGTCGAACCACCGCTCCACCTGCGCCCGATCGGCCACGTCGGCCAGCGTGCCGCCGACGCCGCGCTCGGCGCGCAGGCACCCGGCCAGCGCCTCCCGATCGGCGTCGCAGACGTGGACGGCCGCGCCGGCCGCGACGAAGCGCTCGACCATGACCCGCCCGATCCCTGCCGCCGCACCGCTGATCATGACCCGGAGCCCGGGCCGGATCGCCCAAGCCGCCATCGCACACCTCCCATCGGGAGCATCATAAGCCACGGCCCGGCCACGGTCGCCATCCATGACCGCGCGCCTCGTGCTATCGTGGGCCGCCGCACGGGCACCGAACAGGGGAGGCACCGATGGACTTCCGCACGGCGGACCTGATCGACGCGCACGGCGATCGCCTCGCGAGCTGCGAGCTGTCCTTCCGCCAGTTCGGCGGCCGGCGCCGGTTCGCCGGCGAGATCCGCACCGTCAAGTGCTACGAGGACAACGTCGTCATGAGGCGCATGCTCGAGGGGCCCGGGGAGGGCCGCGTCCTCGTCGTCGACGGCGCCGGCTCGCTCAGGTGCGCGCTCGTCGGCGACGTCATCGCAGGCATCGCCGAGGCCAGCGGGTGGGCGGGGCTCGTCATCCACGGCGCCGTACGGGACGTCGAGGCGCTCGCCCGCCTGCCGATCGGCATCAAGGCCCTCGGGTCGAACCCGCGCAAGAGCGGCAAGGCGGGAGTGGGCGTGGCCGACGTGCCGGTCGCCTTCGGCGGCGTCGTCTTCCGCCCCGGCGCCTGGCTCTACAGCGACGAGGACGGCATCCTCGTCGCCCCCGAGCGCCTCTAGCCTGTCGGGTCGGGCCCCCACGTTCTCCTGGTTGGAAAATGGAAAGACCTGACCCCCTGGAAACCCCTCGGGGTCAGGTCTCAACGTTTTCCATGGGGTCAGGTCTCAACGTTTTCCAGATTGGAAAATGGAAAGACCTGACCCCAGGCTCGGGCTCACGATGTGCGGCGGGCGCTCCAGGTCTGGCCCGAGCCGCCGGCTGCGCCGCTCTGTGCGGCACCGCTCTGCGAGCCGCCCGCCCCGCCGGGGGGCAGGCCGGCGATCCGCGATCCGTCCACATGACCCTCGAGCGTGAGATCGAGCGGCTGCGGCGCGGACCGGTCGCGCAGAACGAGGGTGATCCGGTCGCCCGTCAGCCTCCCCTCGACCGGCACCTTGCGGCCGTCGATCGTGGCCGTGCCGTTCACCTTCTGGAACTCCTGGTCGAGTTCCAGCCGGGCGGGGCCCGACCCGGACCCGGTCCCGGACGGCAGCGTGAGGTCCCACGCCCCCTCGACCTTTGCCGGGATGACCCAGTAGTAGATGGTGCCGCGCGCCCCCTCGGTCACCTCGACGACGCGGTCCGGCTCCCAGTCGTCCATGTCGAAGCTGTGGGACACGATGCGCGTCCCGGGGCGGAGCTGGTCGAGCAGCTTCGGCCTGAGCTGGAGGTTCACGCTCGAGAGGAGGTACATGGTGACGATGGTGGCGTCGCTGAAGTCGGCCTCGAAGAGGTCCTGCTGGACGAAGCGCGTGAGGTGGGTCACTCCGGCCTGCTCGGCGTTGCGCTTGCCGTCCTCCACGCGCGCCGGGTCGATGTCGATCCCGACGCCGCGGGTGCCGTAGCGGGCGGCGGCGGTGACGACGATGCGGCCGTCGCCGGAGCCGAGGTCGTAGAGCAGATCGTTCGGCGTAGGCGCGGCGAGCTCGAGCATGCGGTCGACGATCGGTTGCGGCGTCTGGACGTACGGGACGTCCAGCTCGACGTCCTTCTCGGTGGCGGTCGCCTGCCGGCCGTTGACGAGCGCGCAGGCCGACAGTGCGGCGAGCAACGCCGCGACGGCGAACGCGCTCCTTACCGGGGTCGGTCCCATGGCTACCTCCTCGTTCGACATGGTGGTTCGGATTCAGGCGGACGGCTGTGTCCGGGCGGCCGGGCGCGATGCGGCCAGGAGCGGCAACCCGACCAGCATGACCGCGACGCCGAGCCAGGCGCCGGCGCCGGCGTAGCGCAGGCTCGAATAGAGCATGAACGCCGACGTGGCGCAGAACGCGAGCGGGACGAAAGGGTAGAGCGGCACGCGGTACGGCCGGGGCGCGGAGGGATCGCGGCGCCGCATGACGATCAGCGAGACGCCCGTCAAGAGGAAGAAGAACCAGAAGACGGGGGCCGTGTAGGCCACCATGGCCTCGAAGCCGCCGCGCGCCACCGTGCCGAAGCCGACCAGCAGGAGCGCAAGCCCGCCCTGCACGACGAGCGCGTTCACGGGCGCCTCGCGCCCCGGCGTCCAGTCCCCGAGCGGGCGGAAGACCGCGAAGTCGCGGCCGAGCGCGTAGCCGCTGCGCGCGCCGGTGATGATGGCCGCGTTCGCGGAGGAGGCCGCGGAGAGCGCGACGATGAGGCTGAGCGCCACGGCGCCCTGGACGCCGCCGGCGCCCCGCATGAGGTCGGCCGCGACCACGCTCGACGCCATGACGCCCTCGAACCCGAGGCCGCGCAGGTAGGCGAGGTTCACGAGGAGGTAGAGGAGCGTGATGAGGCCGATGCCCCACACGAGGGCGCGGCTCATGCTCCCCCGGCCCTTGAGCTCGGCCGAGACGTACGCGGTCTCGTTCCAGCCGCCGAACGTCAACAGGACGAAGACCATCGCGAGCCCGAGGGCGCCCGACCCCGCGCCGGCGGAGGGCGCGCGGGGCGCCGCGGTCGGCTCGGCGAGGAAGAAGCCGACGGCGATGACGAGCAGGAGCCCCAGCACCTCGATCAGGGTCAGCAGGTTCTGCGCGCGGCGTCCGTAGCCGAGCCCGGCGACGTTGAGCCCGGTCAGCGCGACGACCGCGGCGGCCGCGAGCGCGGGGGACCCCTGCTCGCCCCACGGCAGGAGCGGGGCGAGGTAGTCGCCGAAGACGAACGCGAGGAGCGCGATCGAGCCGGTCTGGATCACGGCCATGCGTGACCAGCCGAAGAGGAAGCCCACCCCCCGCCCGAAGGCGCGCGTGAGGAAGTGGTAGTCCCCGCCCGCGTCCGGGTAGGTCGTCGCCAGCTCCGCGTAGCAGAGCGCGCCCACGAGCGACACGAGACCGCCGATCAGCCAGGCGGCGACGAAGAGCGAGCCGTCGCCGGTGTGTTCGGCCACGAGCTGGGGGGACCGGAAGATGCCGACGCCGACGACCAGGCCCACCATCAGGGCGACGGCGTCGAGCGTCGTCAGGATCGGTCTCGGTGGCATACGGCACCTTTCGCCGATCGGCGGCCCGAGGGGGTCGCCGCGCGTCCTGCGGGAGGCATGCCCAAAGACGGCGAGACCTGCCGGCCCCCGCCGCCCGGGCCGCCCGCCGTGCCGGAGGTCACGGCCACGAGGGCGCGTCGGCCCGGGTGAGGCCCGAACGCCCCGAGCAGGGGCCCGGTTTGCAGCAGCCGGCCGACCGGGTAGACTACGGGCTCTCCTCGGGAGCCGACGTATGCCTCTATCCGGTCAGGGCGAGCGTCACCCGCGCGGCCTCGCGCGCCCCGGCGTGCAGGCGCTCAGGGCCTCGCTCATTCGAGAGGTTGCCAACGCGGGCGCCGGCCGCGCGGACGTGATCCCCCTCTGGTTCGGCGAGCCGGACCAGCCGACGCCCGACTTCATCACGAACGCGGCCGCGGCCGCCCTGGCCGAGGGGCGTACGTTCTACGCGCCGAACCTCGGCATCCCGGAGCTGCGCGAGGCCCTCGCCGGCTACCTGACCCGGCTGCACCGCCCGGTCGCGGCCGAGCGGATCTGCGTGACCGCGTCCGGCATGAACGCGCTCATGCTGGTCATGGAGTGCCTGATCGACCCCGGCGACCGCGTCGTGGCCGCCACCCCCACCTGGCCGAACTGTCTCGAGGTCGTGCACGTCATGGGGGGCCGGACCGACACCCTCGCGCTCGAACTCGCCGGGACCGAGTGGCGCATCGACCTCGACCGGTTCCTCGGGATGATCGACGCCGACACCCGGGCGGTCCTGGTCAACTCCCCCAACAACCCGACCGGCTTCACCATGACGCGGGAGGCGCAGGCGGCGCTGCTCGCCCGCTGCCGCCGCCTCGGCGTGTGGCTCGTCGCGGACGAGGTGTACGACCGCATCTACTACGACGGCACGTCGGCGCCGTCGTTCCTCGACATCGCGGAGCCCGACGACCGCGTGATCGTCGTCAACAGCTTCTCGAAGACCTGGGCCATGACCGGCTGGCGGCTCGGCTGGATCACCGCGCCGGCGCCCCTCATGGACGACCTCGCCAAGCTGAACGAGTTCAACGTGTCGAGCGCCGCCACGTTCGCGCAGCACGCCGGGGTGGTCGCGGTGCGCGAGGGGGAGCCCTTCGTGGCGGCGACGCTCGAGCGCTACCGGCGGGCGCGCGACCTCGTCTACGAGCGGCTCGGCGCCTTTGCCCGGGTCCAGGCGACGCGGCCGGCGGGCGCGTTCTACGCCTTCTTCCGCGTCGACGGCGTGACCGACAGCCTGGCCTTCGCGAAGCGGCTCCTCGCGGAGACCGGCGTGGGGCTCGCCCCGGGCGTCGCGTTCGGCCCGACGGGGGAGGGGCACCTGCGCCTCTGCTTCGCCAGCTCCCTCGAGCGGCTCGAGGCCGCGCTCGACCGCGCGGCCCCGGCGCTTCGGTGACGCGGTACACTGATCGATCGTCCGACAACCGGGAGGAGACCCCCAATCATGCCCGAGACGCTCCTCGACAAGGTCTGGCGCGCGCACACGGTCCGCACGCTGCCGTCGGGGCAGACCCAGCTCTTCATCGGGCTGCACCTCGTGCACGAGGTGACGAGCCCCCAGGCGTTCCAGATGCTCAGGGACGCCGGCCTCACGGTCCGCATGCCGTCGCGCACCTTCGCCACGGCCGACCACATCGTCCCCACGGCCTCCCAGGCGCGGCCCTTCAAGGACCCGATGGCCGAGGAGATGATGGTCCACCTCACCCGCAACACGAAGGACTTCGGCGTCCCGTTCTTCGACCTGGCCAGCGGCCGTCAGGGGATCGTGCACGTCATCGGGCCCGAGCTCGGCCTCACGCAGCCGGGCATGACGATCGCCTGCGGCGACAGCCACACCTCCACCCACGGCGCGCTCGGCGCGCTGGCGTTCGGGATCGGCACCAGCCAGGTGCGCGACGTGCTGGCCACGCAGACGCTCGCCCTGGCGAAGCCGAAGCTCAGGCGGATCGAGGTGACCGGCGCGCTCGGCAAGGGCGTCTCGGCGAAGGACGTGATCCTCACGATCATCCAGCGCCTCGGCGTCAACGGCGGCGTCGGCTACGCCTACGAGTACGGCGGACCGGTCATCGACCGGATGACCATGGAGGAGCGCCTCACCGTCTGCAACATGAGCATCGAGGGGGCGGCCCGCATCGGCTACGTCAACCCCGACCGGACGACCTTCGAGTACCTGAAGGGCCGCCCGTACGCGCCGTCGGGCGCGGCGTGGGACCGGGCCGTGGCCTGGTGGACCAGCCTCGCCTCGGAGCCCGGCGCCCGGTACGACGACGTGTGGCAGCTCGCGGGCGAGTCGATCGTGCCGGTCGTCACCTGGGGGATCAACCCGGGGCAGTCGATCGGCGTCGACGGGCGGATCCCCGACCCGGCCTCCGCGAAAACCGACCTCGAGCGGCAGGCCCTGGAGGAGGCGATCGACTTCATGTCGTTCAAGCCGGGACAGCCGATCGCCGGCACGAAGATCGACGTGGCCTTCATCGGCTCCTGCACCAACGGCCGCCTCTCCGACCTGCGCGCCGCCGCGCAGATCGCGAAGGGCCGGAAGGTGGCGCGCGGGGTGCGCGCCCTCGTGGTGCCCGGCTCGCAGCAGGTCGCGAGGGCGGCCGAGGCCGAGGGGCTCCACGAGGTCTTCCGCGAGGCCGGCTTCGAGTGGCGCGGCGCCGGCTGCTCCATGTGCCTCGGCATGAACGAGGACCAGCTCCGGGGGCGCGAGATCTCCGCGTCCTCGAGCAACCGCAACTTCAAGGGCCGGCAGGGCAGCCCCACGGGGCGCACGCTCCTCATGAGCCCGCAGATGGTGGCCGCGGCCGCCGTTGCCGGCGCCGTGGTCGACGTGAGGGAGATGCTCTAGATGGGCGACAACGCCTACGTCCGCAAGCAGATCGCCGGCCGCTTCCTCCCGCTGCCCGGCAACGACATCGACACCGACCGGATCATCCCGGCGCGCTACCTCAAGGTCGTCACCTTCGCCGGCATCGGCGAGCACGTGTTCGAGGACGACCGCGAGCAGAACCGGCACCACCCGTTCGACGACCCGCGCTTCCAGGGTGCGAGCATCCTGGTCGTCGGCCTCAACTTCGGCTGCGGCTCCTCGCGCGAGCACGCCCCCCAGGCGCTCAAGGGGTGGGGGATCCGGGCGATCGTCGGCGGCTCCTTTGCCGAGATCTTCTTCGGCAACTGCATCAGCCTCGGCATCCCGTGCCTCACGGCCGACATGGCCGACATCGAGTGGCTCATGGCCGAGGCGGCCAGGAGCCCGAAGACCGAGGGGGTGGTGGACGTCGAGGCGAGGCTCGTCCGCTTCGGCGAGCGGACGATCACGGCCGGCATCCCCGACGGCGCCCGCAGCCAGCTCGTCGAGGGCACCTGGGACGCGACCGGGGTGCTGCTCCAGGCGGGCGACCAGATCGAGCGGGTCGGCTCCAGCCTGCCGTACGTCAGGGGGTTCTGAATCGGCGGTCACGGCCTGGCCGGCCTCGACCGTCATGATGCCCGCGCCTTCATGAGCGGCGTGGCGTCGCCGGTTGCCTTCGCCGCCTTCGCGAGGGCGTGTCGCGTCCGGTGACCCGGTCGTCAGCGGACCATCGGATCGCGTGCGGCCACCGCGGCCAGGTCGACGAGGGGAACGCGCGACCCGAACCGCGCGTTCAACGCCCCGATGAAGGCGTTGGCGAGGATCGCCTGCCCGGTGGCGCTCGGGTGGAACCCGTCCGGCGCGAAGAGGCCGCCGTCCGCGCGCGCCGTGAGGAGCCGGCCCCGCACG
>DASVDK010000016.1:0-3975 GCA_036381125.1 Thermodesulfobacteriota bacterium
GGCCTCGTCCGCGCCGTGCGCGCGCTCGGCCGCGGCGAGCTCGGCTACCGCATCGACGAGGGGCGCGGCGGCGGCGAGCTGCGCGAGCTGGCCCGCGAGTTCAACCGCATGGCCGAGGGGCTCGAGAGCGCCCGCGCCGAGCTGGTCCGCGAGGCCGAGGAGCGCATCGCGCTCGAGCGACGACTCCGCGAGACCGAGAAGCTCGCCGCCGTCGGCAACCTCGCCGCCTCGCTCGCCCACGAGATCGCCGCGCCGCTCAACGTCGTCTCCGGGCGCGCCGAGCTGCTCCTCAAGCGCGAGGCCGCGCCCGAGGTGCGCGAGCGCAACCTCCGCATCATCGTCGAGCAGATCGGCCGCATCACGACCATCATCCGCAACCTCCTCGACTTCTCGAGGCGACGCGAGCCGCGCATCCGCCCGGTCGACCTCGGCTCCGTGCTCGAGGGCGTGACCGAGCTGCTCGAGGGCGAGCTGGCGCGCGCCGGCGTGCAGCTCGCCCGCGTCGGGCCGGAGCGCGCCTGGATCCGCGGCGATGCCCACCTCCTCCACCAGGTCTTCCTCAACCTCCTGCTCAACGCGCTCCAGGCCATGGCCGAGCGCGACGGCGAGCGCCGCATCACGATCCGCCTCGCCAGCGACGCCGGCGCCAGCACTACCCCCGCCTGGGTCACCGCCGAGGTCGAGGACACCGGACCGGGGATCCCGCCCCACGCGCTCCCCCGCGTCTTCGAGCCGTTCTTCACCACCAAGGCCGGCGGCCAGGGGACCGGGCTCGGCCTCGCCGTCGCCCTCAGCATCATCGAGGAGCACGGCGGCGCGCTCGAGGCCGACAACGCGTTCGGCCCGGACGGCCGGGTCACCGGCGCCGTCTTCCGCGTCCGCCTCCCCGCCGCCTCCGCGCCGGAGTACGCCCATGCCTGACCGCGTCGTCATCGTCGAGGACGACCGCGAGCTGCGCGAGTTCCTCGCGGAGATCCTCGAGGACGCCGGCTACGACGTCCAGCCGTTCGCCACCGCCGACGCCGCGCTGCGCGCGCTCTCCGACGGCGACGCCTCGGAGCCCGCCGACCTCGTCGTCACCGACCTCGTCATGCCCGGCATGCGCGGCCAGGAGCTGCTCCGCGAGCTGCGCGTGCGCCGCCCCGAGCTGAACGTCATCGTCATCACCGCGTTCGGCTCGATCGACTCCGCCATCGAGCTGGTCAAGGCCGGCGCCTACGACTACCTCACCAAACCGCTCGGCGCCGACGAGCTCGTCCTCGCCGTCCAGCGCGCGCTGGCCGACTCCCGCCTCCGCCGCGAGGTCGCCCGACTCTCCAGGGCCGGCACCGCCCCGCCCCCCGGGATCGTGGCCGCCAGCCGCCCGATGCAGGACATCTTCCAGCTCCTGTCCCGCGCCGCCCAGTCCCGCCACCCGGTCCTCATCACCGGCGAGAGCGGCACCGGCAAGGAGCTCATCGCCCGCGAGATCCACCGCGCTTCCGGCAGAGGCGACTTCGTCGCCATCAACTGCGCCGCGCTCCCCGAGAACCTCCTCGAGTCCGAGCTGTTCGGCCACGAGAAGGGCGCCTTCACCGGCGCCGACCGCGAGAAGCCCGGCCTCTTCGAGGCCGCCCACGGCGGCACCCTCTTCCTCGACGAGGTCGCCGAGCTGCCGCTCCCGCTCCAGCCCAAGCTCCTCCGCGCCCTCGAGCAGGGCGAGGTCCGCCGCGTCGGCTCCACGAAGGCCCGCGCCGTCGACGCCCGCATCGTCGCCGCCACCAACCGCGACCTCGAGGCCGAGACCCAGGACGGCCGCTTCCGCGACGACCTCTTCTGGCGCCTCAACGTCCTCCACATCCACGTCCCCCCGCTCCGGGAGCGCCCGGCCGACATTCCCCTGCTGGCGGAGCACTTCCTCGCCCGCGCCGCCGTCGAGAGCGGAGCCCCCCACACCCCCCAGGGCATCTCTGCCGAGGCGATGGGCCTCCTCACCGCCTACCCCTGGCCCGGCAACGTCCGCGAGCTGCGCAACGCCATCGAGCGCGCCGCCACCCTCGCCCGCACCGACGAGATCCGCGCCGAGGACCTCCCGCCGCGCATCCGCGAGGCCGGCTGGTCCGCGTCCCTGGTCGCCGACGCGACCGGCCGCGGCCTCTCGCTCCGCGAGCTCGAGCGGGCGTACATCGCGGAGGTGCTGCGGCAGACCGGCGGCAACAAGTCCCGCGCGGCGGAGATCCTCGGGCTCGATCGGAAGACGCTGTACCGGAAGCTGGCGGAGAGTCGGGGGGAGGACGCGGGGGCGTAGGGGCCGGCCGCGCTCTCCGCGGTCGCTCGGGGGCGTCCGGGGGTGGTCTTGCGGCCGAGGCGCCTGGGGTTCCCGGAAGTGGGTGGGGGAGCGCAAGCGGCAGTGGGAACGACGGGTGCCGGGGTGGCGCCGACGCGCGACGGGCGCACCGGCGCTCGGCGTGGCGGCGCGGCCGGGGTGCCGCGCGGGCGCCCGGACCGCCAGGCCGGAGGTTTCGCGGATCGAACGCCAGGCGTCACCTCGATGGTGTCATTGACGCCGGCGGCGCCCTGCCCACCTCGGCCCACGCATCCCGCAACAATGTCACCCACCAAACGTTTCTATTGAACCCCACCTCTCCGCCCTTATCTTCGCGGTGACGCGACTCCGCGAACATCATCGAGCGCCGACCGCTCACCCAGCGCGCGGATTCGCCCACGCGCAACCGCCGAGTGAATCCAGGTTGGCCAAAGACGCCGTACAGGGAGCGCTCGCGGAGGAAGGCTCGGGAAGACGGAGTTTCGCGCCACGGTCAACGGCTATCTAGGAGCGTGTCCGAGTAATCCGCGGGCGCCGGAAGCGAGCCGTCCAGATCGGCTGAGAGCGCGTTTGTTGCCCTCGGGAGGCATCGGACCCCTCCGGAAAAGCGCTGATTTCGCATTACTCGGACACGCTCCTAGGCTGCAGGCAGACCGGGCGAACCGTCTCGGGGAACTCCTCGCTAAGCATGTGGCGTGGCGAGGGTCAATTAGACAGATCCCGCCTTCACCCAGGGCCCCGGCAAGCTGGCAGGCTGAGATGTTTTCGGAGTTGGCCGGTGTAGGGGGCAGCCTGACGCGGTCGGAGGTGCTGCTCCGACGGGACGGCGACGTCGATCTCTCGGTGCATCTGCAGGGGCGCCATCCAACCTCGGCAGAGTCTCACTTCGTGGTGCCTCATGAGGAGACGCTGGAGGTCCTCGGGGAAGTCACCCGCGCGGCCGGCGCGCTCGCTTCGGAAAACCAGGTTGTCGTCGGCGGGCCTTTCCCGTCTGTCGACGCCGTCGGAAAAGTAGGTAATCGGCGCCGTCGGTGACGGCACACACACCTTGGGCTGCGCCTTCGAAATCCGTCCGCCTCGGCGAGAAGGCGTTGACCACGCCTTCGCGGTCGATCCCCACGGCGCGCGGCGCTCATGAGGTCGACCAGGGCACTCGCCGGCTCATCCGGGCCAACGTGCTTCGCAGCCAGGTTCGGTGACGCGGTTGCGTCGAACGCGCTCTCGAAGCGACAACGGCCCAGCGGCCTCGTCGCTCGCTGACCGGCCCTCCTGTGATTACGTTGTGATTACATCCACGGAGGCGCCATGAAGACCCGCATCATCCGAATCGGTAACTCGCAGGGGATCCGCATCCCCAAGCCGTTTCTCGAGCAGAGCGGGCTCCGCGAGGAGGTCGAGCTCGAGGCGCAGCCCAACCAGATCATCATCCGCTCGGCTACGCGTCCCCGCCGCGGCTGGGCGGAGGCGTTCCAGGCCATGGCCGACCAGGGCGACGACGTCCTGCTCGACCCGGGCGCGCCCGGCGGGAGCGAGTGGGATGCGGAGGAGTGGGAGTGGTAGTGCATCGCTTCGACGTCTACCTGGTCAACCTGGACCCCGCCTTCGGCAGCGAGACCCCGAAGACCCGCCCATGCGTCGTCATCTCCCCCGATGAGATGAACCGCTACATC
>DASVDK010000017.1:0-19350 GCA_036381125.1 Thermodesulfobacteriota bacterium
CGGCGGTCGAGCACGCCGGCGATGACCTCGCAGGGTAGCCCCGGCCCGGCCCACGACCGGTCGGCCTTCGGGTAGGTCGACCCGGGGACGTACGGGCACCGGTCGCAGTCGGGCGTCTCCTCCGGGCAGACCTGCACCCGCAGCGCGTTCACCACGTCGGCCGCGCGCGACTGGCTGATGTAGCCCGCGAGCGGCACGCCCGCCTCGCGCAGCCGCTCGAAGCGCGCGAGGTAGTCGTCGAGGAACGTGTCGGGCACCGCGCGGCTGTTCTCGGCGCCCCAGCGGATGAGGCTGCCGTCGATCAGGCCGACGACGTGCTCGCGCCCCTCCTCGCGCGCCGCGAGGGCGAGCCCCACCAGGTGGTCCAGCTCGGCGAGGCTGCGCTTGAGGCCGAGCAGCTCGCCGGTCACCGGCACGCGCCGACCGCCCACCACGACGGCGATGTCCGCCTCCTCGTGGCACAGGCGCGGGTGGCTCTCGAGGAACGCGCACGGCGCGCCCGCCGGCTCGCCGTAGTGCAGCACCACCGTGCCCACGTTGAGCACGTAACAGGCGAGCCCCTCGTGGTGGTCCGGCTCGATCTGCGAGCCGTCGACGCCGATCGCCGTGACGCGCGCCGGCAGCGGCGGGGGCGGCGTCGCCTCGCCGGGCGGTCCGGGGAGTCGCGCCACGAGCCACGACGTCTTCGCGCGATCGGTCTTGGCCACGAGCGGCTCGGGCGCCTCGGTCGCCTTCGCCAGCTCCTCGCGCGCCCGCCGTAGCTCGGCGCCGCTGCGCGCCAGCGCCTCCGCCTCGGCGTCGCCGAGCGCCTGGATCTGCGCCGCGAGTCGCCCCAGGTCGAGCATGGTCAGGCCCGAGCCTCCATGCGCTCCACCTTACCTCGGCGTACCCTGACAGGGCGTGTCAGGCTCCCGCCCATCCCTCGGGACGTGGATGCCCATCCGCGAAGCTCCGGAACGGGCCTCTCGCCTGCGGCTCGCGGCCCTCGACCGGCTCTGCCCGGCGGCCCCGGCGACGCGGGAAGCCGCAACGGCCTGCCCCACGGAAAATGGAAAGACCTGACCCCCTCCGTGCCCGGTCAGATGTCGAGATTGCGTACGTCGAGCGCGTTCGCCTGGATGAACTCCCGCCGGGGCTCGACGGCATCCCCCATGAGGATGGTGAAGATGCGGTCGGCCTCGGCGGCGTCGGCGATGCGGACCTTGAGGAGGGTGCGCGCTTCGGGGTCCATCGTCGTGGCCCAGAGCTGCTCGGCGCTCATCTCCCCGAGGCCCTTGTAGCGCTGGATGACCTTGCCGTGACGGCCGGCGGCGAGGACGGCGTCGAGCAGCGCCGGCAGGTCGGGCACGCTCGGCAGGGCCGGCGCCGGCGCGGGCGTCCTCGCCCGGCGCCGCGTCGCCGCTGCCCTCGTCCTGCCTCGCTTCGGCGGCGCGGCGGCCTCGGGGATGGGCGCGGGCGGCGCGCCGGGACCGCTCAGGTAGAAGGGGCCGGTCGGCAGGTCGGCCCTCCCCGGACGGCTCTCCGCCGCGGCCGGCGCGGGCGCCTTGCCTCGCGTCTTGCCCTTGCGCCCCCCGGCGGCCTTCTCTCCCTCGGGCAGGTGCCCGTTGGCCTGCGGCAACGCCGGATGGCCGGCCTCGTGCCGGCGCCCCCTGGCGGCGCGCCGCCGCTCCCGCTCCGCGGCCAGGAGGGCCTTGAGCTGCGCCGGCGTGAGCGGCCGCTCGGCGCCGGCCGGCGTGACCTTGAGCCGCGCGACGCCGTCCTCGACGAGGAGCGACTCGAGGCTCGCGTCGTCGGGCAGGTAGCGACCCGGCCCGCTGCCGGACTTCACCTGGAAGAGGGGCGGCTGCGCGATGTAGAGGTGGCCCCGCTCGATGAGCTGCGGCATCTGCCGGTAGAAGAAGGTGAGCAGCAGCGTCCGGATGTGCGAGCCGTCCACGTCGGCGTCGGTCATGATGACGACCGTGTGGTAGCGCAGCTTGTCGAGGTCGAGGTCGGCCCGCGAGACGCCCGTCCCGAGCGCGGTGATGAGCGCCTTGATCTCGCCCGAGCCGAGCATCTTGTCGAGCCGGGCCTTCTCGACGTTGAGGATCTTGCCCTTGAGGGGCAGGATGGCCTGGTTGCGGCGGTCGCGCCCCTGCTTGGCGCTGCCGCCGGCCGAGTCGCCCTCGACGATGTACAGCTCGGCGCGCTCGGGGCGGCGCTCCTGGCAGTCGGCGAGCTTGCCGGGCAGCCCCGCCGAGTCGAGCGGCCCCTTGCGCCGCATCAGCTCCTTGGCCTTGCGGGCCGCCTCGCGCGCCCGCGCCGCCTCGCCGGCCTTCTCGACGATCCGGCGCGCCACGGTGCCGTGCTTGTCGAAGAGCCGGGCCAGCTCGTCGGTGACCAGGCCCTCGACGATGACGCGGACGTCGGAGTTGCCGAGCTTGGCCTTCGTCTGCCCCTCGAACTGCGGCTCGGGGAGGCGCACCGACACGACGGCGACCAGCCCCTCCCGGACGTCGTCGCCCTGGAGGTTCTCCTTGATGTCCCTGAGGAGGTTGTTGGCGGCGGCGAAGCCGTTGATGGAGCGCGTCAGCGCGGCCTTGAAGCCCACGAGGTGGGTGCCGCCCTCGGGCGTCCGGACGGTGTTGGCGAAGGACTGGATCGTCTCGGAGTAGCCGTCCGTGTAGAGGAAGGCCGCCTCCACCTGCACCCGGTCCCTTTCGCCCCGGATCACGAGCGGCTTCGGGAAGAGGCGCGTCGTGCCCTCCGCGAGGTACTCGACGAAGGCCGCGATCCCGCCCTTGTAGAAGTACTCCTCGCGGCGGCCCCCCTCCTCGCCCGCGGTTCTCGCGTCGGTGAGGGTGATGTGCACCCCCGCCACGAGGAAGGCCATCTCGCGCAGGCGGGTGGCGAGCGTGTCGAAATTGAAGTCGAGCGTCTCGAAGATCTGCCGGTCGGGCTTGAAGCGGATGGTGGTGCCCCGGCCGCGCGTCTTGCCGGTGACCTTGAGCGGCGCCTCCGGCGTGCCGCGCTGGTAGCGCTGCCGGTGGACCTTGCCGTCGCGCCGCACCTCGAGCTCGAGCCACTCCGAGAGCGCGTTGACGACCGAGACGCCGACGCCGTGCAGGCCGCCCGAGACCTTGTAGCTGCCCCGGTCGAACTTGCCGCCGGCGTGCAGCACCGTCATGACCACCTCGGCGGCGCTCTTGCGCTCGCCCCGGTGGTAGTCGACCGGGATGCCGCGGCCGTCGTCGTCGACCGTGACGCTCCCGTCGGCGTTGAGCGTGACGGCGATGCGGCTGGCGTGACCCGCCATCGCTTCGTCGATGGCGTTGTCGACGACCTCGTAGACGAGGTGGTGGAGGCCGCTCACGCCGGTCGAACCGATGTACATGGCCGGCCGCTTGCGGACGGCCGAGAGGCCCCGCAGGACCGTGATGGCTCGCGAATCGTAGGGCGTGTCGGTGGAGCCCTGGGCCCTCGCGGCCCGACCCGCGCGGGGTCGAGCCGCCTGGGCCCGGGTAGGTCGACGGGTGGTGCGGACGGTCACCGGGCTCTGGCCATCAGGGACTACGCCTCACCCTCGCGACGGATCCGGGTGCGGAAGAGGCCCGTGACCTTGCCGAGGATCTGGCAGTCGCGTACGCGGATGGGCGGCATGTGCGCGTTGGCCGGCTGCAGGCGGATGGCGTCCGGCTCCTTGAAGAACTGCTTGACCGTGGCCTCGTCGTCGATCATGGCGACGACGATCTCGCCGTTCTCGGCGGTGGGCTGCGGGCGGACGAGAACGTAGTCGCCGTCGAGGATTCCGGCGTCGATCATGGAGTCGCCCTGGACCTTGAGGGCGAAGACGCCCCGGTCCCGCGCGAGGCTGCGGTCGACGTAGAGGTGCCCCTGGAGGTGCTCCTGCGCGAGGATCGGCTGCCCGGCGGCGACCTTGCCCAGGATGGGGATCTGCACCGCGTCGGCCTCGGCCGTCTCGGGCATCATCTCGCGCACCAGCTCGATGCCGCGGGCGCTCCACGGCGCGCGGCGGATGTACCCCTTGCGCTCGAGCGCCGACAGGTGCGTCCGCACGCCGTTGGTGGACGAGATCTTGAAGCGGGTTCCGATCTGGCGGATGGTCGGCGGGTAGCCCCGTGTCCGCACCATCTCGAGGATGTAGTCGAGAATCTGCCGCTGCTTCTCGGTCAGCTCGCGACGCGCGGCCGCCCGCTCGGCGTCGATCACCATGAGCTACTCCCTCCGTCGACCTTCGGGGCCGGGGCCGGCGGACCGCAGGAGCGCTCGCGGCGCCGACACGGCCTCCCGGACACCCCCGGCTCGCGGCGCGGTCACCTCGCGCCGCTCTCCTCCCGCATACGATACAAAAGTCTAGGTCACGAAAAGGCAGTCGTCAAGCCGTCCCGGCCACGCGGCGGACCCGGGAGGCCACGCGGCCGGCCACCGATCGGCGCGCGGCCTCGTTCGAGAGACGGCCGGGGTCGATCTCGATCACCGACGCCCGGGGGAGGCGCCGCAACCACCGCGCGACGATGATCAACTCGTCGAGGTCCTCCCGCGTGAGCGCCGCCGACCGGCCCGCCGGCCGAAGGGCGGCCTCCGGCCTCGGCGCAAGGCCGCCGAGGAACCCGAGCACCTCCGGCACGAGCTCCAGCGGCCCTCGTCCCGCGGCCGGGATCCGGGTCTCGCCGGCCAGGAGCCCGTCCTCGATCAGGAACAGCTCGGCGACGCCGGGCGTCGAGCCCCGGCCGATCGCCACCGCGGTCCGCCGGGCCAGCGCCTCGGCCAGCAGCGCCTGGCGATCGACGATACCGCGGACGAGCGTCAGGTCGTCCCTCAGCCTGGCCGCCCGCTCGAACTCGAGCCGCTCGGCCGCCGCCGTCATCTCGGCCTCGAGTCGGGCCGCCAGGTCGACCGCGTCTCCTCTCAGGAACCGCAGCGCCGCGTCGACCACGGCCCCGTAACCGCGCATGTCGATGAGGCCCGCGCAGGGCGCGGCGCACCGGCCGATCTGCCCTCGCACGCAGGGCCGGCGGGTGCGGAAGAGGCCGATCGGCTCGTCGCAGGTTCGCAGCGGGAACAGCCGGTGCACGAGGTCGAGCGCCGCCTCCACCGTGCGCCCGCTCGCGAAAGGCCCGAGGTACAGCGCGCCGTCCTGCACCGGCCGCCGCGTGGCCACGACCCGCGGGAACGGCTCGCCCGCCTCGACCTTGATGAACGCGAAGCTGCGATACCCGCGCCCCTGGGAGTTGTACCTCGGAGCGAAGCGTTTGATGAGTCGGCTTTCGAGCAGGAGGGCGGCAAGCTCCGACCCGGTCTCCTGCACCTCGATCCGGTCGACCTCGGCGACGATCCGCCGGACCTTGGGCACCGCCTCCGCCGCGGCCGGCGCGAAGTACGAGCGCACCCGCTCGCGAAGCGAGTTCGCCTTGCCGACGTAGATGACCTCGCCGGTCCGGTTGCGCATGAGGTACACGCCCGGACCCTGCGGAAGCTGCCGAACCGTCTCGCGGAGGTTGCCGAGGGCCATGCCGTGCATGCCTGCCAGGCGACCGCTCCGGGCGCCTCCTCCGGAAGGGATCGCCCGAGCAGCGACCGAAGGGGCAGGCACTCTAGCGCATCTGGATTTCCGACACCAGGCTCTCGACCTCCTCCTTGAACGCGCGGTCCTCCTGCATGCGCGACTCGACCTTCTGCCACGCGTGGAAGACGGTGGCGTGGTCGCGATCGCCGAACTGCCGCCCGACCTCCGACTTGGAGGCGTGCGCCAGGAGGAGGCTCAGGTACATGGCGATGTGCCGCGGGCCGACCACCGTGCCCTCGCGTCGCTTCGACGTGAGGTCGGCCACGTCGAGCTGGTAGCGGTCGGCGACGGCGCGCTGCACGTCGTCGATCGTGATCGTCTGCGGCTCGCTGCCGATGAAGTCCTGGAGCACCCTGCGCGCGACGTCCGCGGTGACCGGCATGCCGGTGAGCGACTGGTGGGCCGCCAGGCGCACCGCCACGCCCTCGAGCTTGCGGATGTTGTGCCCGATGCGCACGGCGACGAAGCGGGCGATGTCGTCCTTCAGGTCGAGACGCTCGAACGCCGCCTTGCTCTTCAGGATGGCGATCTTCGTCTCGACGTCGGGCGGTTGGAGGTCCGCCGTGAGCCCCATCTCCATGCGGGAGCGCAGCCGCTCCTCGAGCGTCGGGATCTCGCGCGCGGGACGGTCGCTCGCGAACACGATCTGGCGACCGCGCTCGTGCAGGTCGTTGAAGGTGTGGAACAGCTCCTCCTGCGTCGCCTTCTTCTTCGCGAGGAACTGGACGTCGTCGAGGAGCAGCACGTCCGTGGAGCGAAGCCGCTCGCGAAACGCGCTCGTGCGGCCGTTGCGGAGCGCCGCCGTGAACTCGACGAAGAGCCGCTCGGCCGGGAGATAGAGGACGCGCAGACCGGGGTTCGCGCCCGTGATGGTGTGGCCGATGGCGTGCAGGAGGTGCGTCTTGCCGAGCCCGACCCATCCGTACAGGTAGAGCGGGTTGTAGGCCTGTCCGGGGCGTGCAGCCACCGCGCGTGCAGCGGCATGGGCGAGCTGGTTCGACGGGCCGACGACGTAGGTCTCGAAGGTGAAGCGCGGATTCCATCCCGACGACGACGCCGCGTCCGGCGACTCGGCGTCCGCGCGGCGCCCCGCCCCCGGCGCCGCGAGGCCGCGCTCCCAGTGCCCGGTCCCCCCGTGCCCCGGCCCCCACCGGCCGCGTGTCGCCGTCCCGGCGACGGCGGACTCGCGCTCGAGGTCGGCCGACGCGTCGGGCGCCGGCTCGTCGTCGCTGACGATGCGGACCCGAAGGCTTCGACCCGAGACCTGCTCGACGGCTTGCGTGATGGCGTCGAGGTAGTGGCGGGTGACCCAGCTCGCGAAGGGCCCGTTCGGTGCCTTGACCACGACCTCCGCGCGGGTCCGCTCGACCAGCACCAGAGGCTCAAACCATGTTTTGAAGTCACGCGGACCGACTTGCTGCTTCAACGCGTGCAGCGACTCGGTCCAGACGAGGTCCATCCGCTCGATCCCCTGTCGTTCGCACGGCCTCGCGCGCATCGCGTCCGGCGGGCCGGCTTTCTATTCCGCTCCAGAACGAGTCTTCCACCGCGGCCGACCGCGCCATTCCGGCGCACGGCAGACGGCCCCACCCGACACGCACGGCGCGACGCCGCGTGCGTGCGCTGCGCCTCGCCTGCGCCGCAGGCGGCCCGGCTCGGGCCCGGCAGGCGACGACGTTGCCGGCAGCCGCGGCGACACGATTCCTCTTCGCGTCCCCAAACCTGCATCCGTACAGGCTTAGCGGGCCATGACCCTCCAGAACCCGCGCTTCGAGCGGCCATCCCGTCACGCGCCGATCCGCGCTCGCGCGGCGTCGGTCCAGGGAAAAGTCCACCCATCGGATCGCGCTTCGACTTCGGCGGGATCCTCGGAATGGCGGCCGCGGGTTGTAGGCTTAGCAAGTCAGCGCTGTCTGTTCGGACGAGTGCTGACGAGTACTCGGCCACGAGGGGAGCCGGACGCGCGCTGCCGTCGGCGTCGTGTCGCGCTCCGTCCGCCTGACGTGGCGTCGCTCGCAGTCGTGGACAGGGAGTCTATACCGCCATTCTATTGAGGTCAAGGCCCAACCGGACCCACGGACCTCACGTGATCGAGCGCACGCTCCTCGCGCCGGCGCCGTTCCCGCCGCGAAGCGTGCGACGGGCGTGCCTGGAAGCGGTCGGAGACCGCCGGAGCGCCAGCCGACGCGGCGCAGCGCCGCTCGCCGCAGGATGGGCCGCCGCCCCTCGGTCGCGACGAGACTCGAGTTCGCGCGGCCGGCCGGCGGTAGAGTCTCCCTGTCCCCATACGCCACGGGAGGGGCGAGGCCATGCAGACCAGGATCGACGAGATCGCGGCCGGCATCTACCGGCTCTCGACGTACGTGCCCGAGATCGCGCCGCCGGACGGCTTCACGTTCAACCAGTTCCTCATCGACGCCGACGAGCCGCTCCTCTTCCACTGCGGCGCGCGGGCGCTGTTCCCCGCCGTCTCGGCCGCCGCCGCCCGCGTCGTGCCGCTCGCGCGACTGCGCTGGATCGCGTTCGGGCACGTCGAGGCCGACGAGTGCGGCGCCATGAACGCCTGGCTCGCCGCCGCCCCACGGGCCGAGGTCGCGCACGGTGCGCTCGGGTGCGCCGTGTCCATCACCGACCTTGCCGACCGCCCCCCTCGCCCCCTCGCGGACGGCGAGGTGATCGACCTCGGCGGCAAGCGCGTACGCCATCTCGATACGCCGCACGTCCCCCACGGCTGGGACGCCCGCGTCCTCTACGAGGAGGCGACCGGTACGCTCCTCTGCGGCGACCTCTTCACCCACGTCGGCAACGGCCCGGCGATCACGACCGCGGACATCGTCGGCCCGGCCGCCGCGGCCGAGGACCTGTTCGGCGCGACCGCGATCACGCCGGCCACCGCCCCGACCATCCGCCGCCTCGCGGCGCTCGCGCCCCGCACGCTCGCCCTCATGCACGGGTCGTCCTTCTCGGGCGCCTGCGCCGACGCCCTCGAGGCCCTCGCCCGCGACTACGAGCGGCGGCTCCGGGACTCCACCGCCTGACCCCCGACGGGGGTCAGGTCTTTCCATTTTCCACGGGGTCAGGTCTTTCCATTTTCCAGGGGGTCAGGCCTCGACGTTTTCCACGGTCCTGCAGTCCGGGTGCCTTCCACGAGCCTGCGCTCGCCCATCGACCGGCCGGATGCGGGACGGCGAGATCGGAGGGACGGATGATCGCTCGCCTCTGGCGCGGCTGGACCACGCCGCAGAACGCGGACGCCTACGAGACCCTTCTCCGGACGGAGATCTTCCCCGGCATCGGGCGGCGCGGGATCGCCGGCTTCCTCGGGATCGAGCTGCTGCGCCGGCCGGTCGGCGAAGAGGTCGAGTTCGTCACGATCATGTGGTTCGATTCCCTCGAGGCGGTGAAGAACTTCGCCGGCGCCGACCACGAGGTCGCGGTGGTCCCCGCCGCCGCGCGCGCCGTGCTGGCGCGGTTCGACGATCGCTCGGCTCACTACGAGGTCCGGGTGCCGCGCGGTGGGTCGTGAACACGTCGACCGCCGATGGCCGGCGGGGCCGCGCGCGGCCCCGCCGGCCACGACCGGCCGATCGTCAGCTCGTCATCGTGGGCGCCTGCTCGTCGAGGAACTCGAGGAACGCCTGTGCCACGGGCGAGCGGGTCCGGCCGCGCTGGGTGGCGATGAAGAACTCCCGCTCCAGCGCCAGGCCCGGCACCTTCACCTCGACCAGGCGTCCCTGCTCGAGGTCGTTCACGACGGCCCGGCGCGAGAGGAACGCGGGGCCGAGCCCGGCCAGGACGGCCTGCCGGATGGCCTCGGTGCTGCCCATCTCGGCCGCCACGCCCACCTGGTTGGTCGCGATGCCGGCCTCGCCCAGCGCCCGCTCGATCGCGTCGCGCGTGCCCGAGCCCCGCTCGCGCCAGACGAACGGCGTCCCCTTGATGTCCTCGAGCGCGATCTCCCGCCGCTCCGCCCAGGGATGCCCCGGGGCCGCGACCAGGATGATCGTGTCCCGCATGAACGGGCGCAGCTCGACGCGCGACTCCTGCGGCCGCGCCCCCACCAGAGCCAGCTCGAGCTCGCCGTCGCCGACCGCGCGGATGATCCTCCGCGTGTCGCCGATGCGGAGCGTGACCGTCACGTGTGGCGAGCGCTGCCGGAACTGTACGATCAACGGTGGCAAGACGTACTCGCCGGGGATCGTGCTGCCGCCGATCTGCAGCTCTCCCTGAAGCGAGCCGAGGAAGTGGTCGAGCGCCTGCCGTGCCTCGTGGCGTAGCTCGAGGATCTTCCTCGCGTAGCGATACAGAATGAGGCCCGCCCTGGTAGGGACGACCTCCTTGTCGAGCCGGTCGAGCAGTCTCGTGCCGACCTCCTCCTCGAGCGTCTTGATGTGGCCGCTGACCGTCGGCTGGGTAAGGTAGATCGCCTCGGCAGCCCTCGAGAAGGACTTGAGCTCGACGATCTTGCAGAGCACTTCGAGCTGTCGCAAGTCCATAATGAACCCCCTCCCGGCGGGGCATGGGTCCAAGTGTACGTCCGCTTCGGTGGACAAGGCAACGATCCGCTTCATCGAAAAGTCCCCTGGACGGGAAAATCCTTGCCGGCTCGACCCTGATAGGGTCAAGCCGCCCGACCGCCGCGCGCGCCGCACGGGCCGGGCGCGCCGCGCCCCGCGACTTGACGCGACCACGGGCGGCTGATACGCGTAGGGCATGTCGCGGCGCCCGCGCACTCCGGACCGGCTCGGCCGCATCCTCGAGCGGACGCTCGAGGGCCGTCGCCTCGGCTCCGTGCTCGTCGAGGCGGAGATCGCGGCGCGCTGGGCCGAGGCGGTGGGCGCTCAGGTCGCGGCCCGCGCTCGCCCCGAGGCGTTGCGCGACGGCGTGCTCGTCGTCCGGGTCGCCACCTCCCCCTGGCTCACCGAGCTTGCGTTCCGCAAGCCCCGGCTGCTCGAGCGGATCAACGCCGTCGCCGGCGCGCCGGCCGAGGCGCCGGTCGTGACCGACCTCAGGCTCGTCTGCGGCCCCCTGCCCGACGAGCCGCCCCGCCCGGCGGCACCGGCGCCGAAGGCGCTCACGCCCGAGCAGGGGCGCCTGGTGGACGCCATCACCCGCGAGTGCGACGACCCGGGCGTCAGGGAGGCGATCGCCCGCGCGCTGGCGCGCGCGCTGACCTCCCGCCCGCTCGAGCCCGACACGCGCGGATGAGGGTCACGGCCGCAGCCGTCGCCGCCTCGCTGCTCCTGGCGGCCTGCGCCGCCGCGTCCGGCGGCCGGCCGGTCATCGACGCGCCGGCCCCGCCCCAGCCGGCCCTGCGCCACCTCAGGATCCTTCACCTCAACGACGTCGCCGACTTCGAGAACGGTCCCGACGGCGCCGGACTCCTCCGCGCCGCCTCCGTCGTGCGCGCGGCGCGCGGCGAGCTGCCGCGGGTGCTCGTGACCGGCGGCGGCGACCTCCTCGCGCTCTCGCCCGCCTCGCTCGTGCTCGACGCGGCGCCGATCGCGGCCGCGTGGCGGGCGCTCGGCCTCGACGTGGCCACACCGGGCGACCGCGACCTCGGCCTTCCCCCCGCGCTGCTCGCCGCCCGGGCGCGGGACACCGGCGCGCGGTGGCTCACGGCCAACGTCACCGACGGGGGCCGTCCCTGCTGCGGCGCGGCGGCGTGGACGGTCGTCGACGTCGGAGGGGTCCGGGTCGGGGTCACCGGCGTGACGGGCGAGAACGCGGGGCGAGCGGCCGGAAGCGGCCTCGACGTGGGGGACCCGGTCGCGGCGGCGCGCGACGCCGTGGCCGCACTTCGGGTCGAGGGGGCGGAGGTCGTCGTCCTGCTCGCCCACGGCGAGGCCCCGCTCCTCGAGCTGCTCGGCCACGCCGCGCGGCCGGACCTGGTGCTCGGCGGGCACGAGGGGACGCCCGTCTCGACGCACGCGGGGACCGCGACGGTGGTCCGCGCGGCGGGCGGCGCCCGCGACGTCGTGCAGGTGGACCTCTGGCTGACCGACACCGGAAGGATCGCGGCGCGCGACGTCCGCTTCCTGCCGGTGCTCGGCGCGCCGGCCGACCCCGCCCTGCTCGAGGTGGCCGACCGGGCCGCCGCGGCCATGGCCCAGGCGCCGCCGGTTGGGACGGCCGCGATCCCTCTCGACGCCCGTCCCGACGCCTTCGCCGCCGGCGAGGCGCCGCTCGGCAACCTCCTGGCCGACCTGGCCCGCCGCGCGACGCGGGCCGATGCCGCGCTCGTGGACGCCGGCAGCGTGGCGCCCCGCTTCGTCGAGCCCGGGCCGATCCCGGCGACCTGGCCGATCGAGCTTCTGCCGGACCTCGGCCCCCTCGCCGTGCTCGAGGTCGCCGGGGCCGACCTGGCCGCCGTCCTCGAGCATGCGCTCGTCTGGCTGCCGGCGCCCGCGACCCGCTTCCTGCACCTGTCGGGCGTTGCCGTGCACTACGACCCGGCGGCGCGGCCGGGCGAGCGGCTCCGCTCGGTGACCGTGGGCGGCGCCCCGCTCGACCCGGAACGCCGCTACCGCGTGGCGGCGACCGGACGGATCGCGGCCGGCGGGGACGGCTACGGGTGGCTCATGGCGGCGCGGCGTCTGGCCTCGCTCGACGTGACACCGCGCCTGGCCGCCCTCCTCGTCTCCCGCCTGCGGTCGGACGAGCCTCTGGCGCCGGTGGTCGAAGGGCGGATCGTCGCGGATCAGTCGAGCGGAAGGATCACGAGACCGGTCGGCAGCTTGGGGGCGAAGTAGGTGGACTTCTGCGGCATCGTCTCGCCCGCCTCGGCCACCGCGACGACCTCGGCCGGCGGCGTGCCGTTGAGGAGGAAGGCGTGGGCCGCCTCGCCTCGCTCGACGAGGCCGACCGCCTCGGCCGCGTCCTTCACGTACACGAGGTTGGCCTGGCGAGCGATCGACTCGGCCGACGCCCCGAAGACCGCCACGAGGACGTCGCGCTCGAGGCGCGTCACGTCGAGACGCTCGCGCGGCGAGGCGGCGGCGCGCGTCCCCGGGTCGGTCCACTCGAGCCGCAGGTAGGCAAGCCCCGCGGCCTCGCGCCCGGCGACGAGCACCGCCGGCGCCAGGCGGCCGGCCTCGGCCAGGTCGGCGAGGAGCCGGTCGAGCGGACCCGCGACCGGCGTCGCGCGGATGCCGGGACCGACCCGCTCGGCGAGGGCGGCCAGGGGGATCGGCTCGACGCCGCGAAGGACGCGGTGGGTGGGCAGGACGGCCAGACCGGGGTCGTCGAGCGCGGTGAGCGCCATCGGGACGAAGCCGGCCGCGGGGAGGTCCGGGTGCGCGGCGCGGTAGGCGAGCGCCGTCTCGTAGCGGTGATGACCGTCGGCGATGTAGAGGCGCCGGTTCTCGAAGGCCCGGCTGACGGCGTCGGTGATCGCCCGGTCGTCGACCACCCACATGCGGTGCACGACGCCGTCGGGGTCGGTGACCGTCACGTCGGGCGGCCCGGCGAACGCCGGCCCGATCGCCGCGGCCACCTCGCGGTCGTCGTCACGGTAGAGCGCGAAGATCGGCGAGAGCGCCGCGCGCGTCGCCTCCATGATCGCCAGCCGGTCGGCCTTGGGGCCCGCCATCGTGCGCTCGTGGGGCAGCACGATGCCGGCGTCGAACGGGACCAGGCCGACGGCCGCGAGGATGCCCCGGCGCACGGCGCCGCCGACGTCCGTCTCGATCAGGTAGAGGGCCGCCCCGGCCTCCCGGCGGAGTATCCCCCGAGCCCGCCAGGCGCGATAGGTCTCGCCCGCGCGCGCGTACTTCGCCTCGGGCGGCTCGCCCTCGCGGGCCGGCGGCAGGTCGACGTGCAGGACGTTGTACGGGCTCGCGGCGAGGAGCCGTCGCTGCCGCTCGGGCGAGACGACGTCGTACGGCGGCGCGAGGCAGCTCTCGAGCGGACCGGCGGCTTCGGCGAACCTGAGCCCGCGGAAGGGGCGGACCGTCGCCACCGGCGCCCCCGTCACCCGCGCGGCTTGCGGCCGCGAGGGTCGCCCTTGCGGGCGCCCGCGGGCGCGCCGCCGCTCGCGCCGAGCGCGGCGAGCCCCTTGCGGCCGATGTCGCGACGGTAGTGGACGCCCTCCCACGAGATCCGCCCCACCGACGCGTAGGCCTGCGCGATGGCGGCCGCGAGGTCGTCACCCCGCGCCGTGACGGCCAGGACGCGGCCGCCGGCGGTGACGAGGCGGCCGTCCTTCTCCGCCGTGCCGGCGTGGAAGACCTTCACGTCCGGGCCGCGCACCTGGTCGAGCCCGGAGATCGGCCTGCCGGTCTCGACCGACACCGGGTAGCCGCGCGCGGCCATGATGACGCTCACCGCCGCACCCGCCTTCCAGCGAATGCCGCCGGCCTCGAGCACCTGCGAGAGGTCGCCTCGCGCCGCGCCGAGGAGGACCGGCAGGAGGTCGCTCTCCATGAGGAAGAGGAGCGGCTCGGTCTCGGGGTCGCCGAACCGGACGTTGAACTCGAGGACCCGCACGTCGTCGCCGTCGACCATCAGCCCGGCGTACAGCACGCCGCGGAAGGGACAGCCCTCGGCCGCCATGCCCTTGACGACCGGCTCGATCACGGTGCGGGTGATCTGTTCCGCCAGCCGCGGCGGGACGATCGCCGCCGGGCAGTAGGCGCCCATCCCGCCCGTGTTGGGCCCGAGGTCGTTGTCGAGCGCCGTCTTGTGGTCCTGCGCGGGGAGCAGGGGAACGGTGCGGACGCCGTCGGTGATGGCGAGGAAGGAGGCCTCCTGACCGGGCAGGTACTCTTCGATGACCACCCGTGTCCCGGCGGCGCCGAAGGCCCGCTCGACCAGGCAGGCGTCGATGAAGCGGCGCGCCTGCCCCACCGTCTGCGCGACCACCACGCCCTTGCCGGCGGCAAGCCCGTCGGCCTTGACGACGATGGGGGCCCCCTGCTCCTCCACGAACGCCACGGCCGCGTCGCGGTCGTCGAAGACCTCCGCCTGGGCCGACGGCACACCGCACCGCGCCATCAGGCGCTTGGCGAACGCCTTGCTCCCCTCGAGGCGGGCCGCGGCGGCGGTCGGGCCGAACGCCGTCAGGCCGGCCGCCTCGAAACGGTCGACGAGGCCGGCCACGAGCGGCGCCTCGGGCCCCACGACGGTGAGGTCGACCCGCTCCCGCCGTGCCAGCTCGACCAGGCCGTCGAGGTCGTCGGCCTTCACCGGGACGCAGGTCGCGTCGGCGGCGATGCCGGCGTTGCCGGGGGCGCAGAGGACGCGCGCCACCCTGGGGCTCTGCGCGAGCTTCCAGGCGAGCGCATGCTCGCGACCGCCGCCGCCGACGACGAGGACCGTGAGTCGATCGCCGCTGCCGTCCATCGGCCGTGACCTCCTATCCCATCGAACGCGAGCGTTGCCCGATGGACGCCATCAGTGCCGGAAGTGGCGCCGGCCGGTGAAGAGCATGGCGATGCCGCGCGAGTCGGCCGCGGCGATGACCTCCTCGTCGCGCACCGACCCGCCCGGCTGGATGACGGCCGTGGCCCCGGCGTCGACCACGGCCAGGAGGCCGTCGGGGAAGGGGAAGAACGCGTCCGAGGCGACCGCGCTGCCGGCCAGGGGGAAGCGGGCCTTCGACACCGCCACCTTCGCGGCGTCGACCCGGCTCATCTGCCCCGCGCCGATCGCGAGCAGCCGGTCCGGGCCGGCGAAGACGATGGCGTTGCTCTTCACGTGCGGCACGCAGGTCCAGGCCATGTCGAGCGCGGCCAGCTCCTCCGGGGTCGGCGCCCGCCTGGTCACGACCCTCGCCTCGGCGGCGCGCACGCGGCGCCCCGCGTCGGCCTCCTGCACGAGGAGGGCGCCGTCGATGGAGCGGAAGGCGAGGAACCGTTCGGGCGACGGCGCCGCCTCGACGAGCCGCAGGTTCTTCTTCTCCGCCAGGATGGCGCGCGCCTCGGGGGTGAACGCCGGCGCGACGACCGCCTCGACGAACCAGGCCGACACCACCCGCGCCGCGTCGGCGTCGACCGGGCGGTTCACTCCCACGATGCCGCCGAACGCGCTCTCGGGGTCGACCTCGCGCGCCCGCTCGATCGCCTCGGCGGCCGTCGCCCCGAGGGCGACCCCGCAGGGGTTCGTGTGCTTGATGATCGCCGCGGCCGGACGGTCGAAGTCGCGGGCGCACCCCCAGGCGGCGTCGAGGTCGAGCAGGTTGGTGTACGAGAGCCCCTTGCCCTGGAGCGACGACGCCTCGCGGAAGGCGCCGCCGAGCCGGCCGGCCTCCCCGGCCGGCGCCCACTCCGCGTAGAGCGCGCCGGCCTGGTGCGGGTTCTCCCCGTAGCGAAGGGTCTGGCGCCGGACGAGCGGCACGACGAGCAGCGGCGGCAGTGCGCGATCGGCGTCGCTCGGTGTCGGGACGGCGCGGGGGTCCGGGGGCTCGTCGGGGAGCGTCGAGAGGTGGGTGGCGATGGCGGCGTCGTAGGCGGCGGTGCGGGCGAAGGCGGCGCGGGCCAGGTGCCAGCGGGTCCGGCGGGAGAGGCCGCCGTGCGTCGCGATCTCCTCGACGACGGCGGCGTACTGTGCCTGGTCGACGACCACGGCGACGTGCTCCCAGTTCTTGGCCGCGGCGCGGATCAGGGTCGGCCCGCCGATGTCGATCTGCTCGACGAGCCCCTCGAGCGGCACGTCCGATTTGCGGGTGGTCGCCTCGAAGGGGTAGAGGTTCACGCAGACGAGGTCGATCGGCAGCCCGCCCGAGGCGGCAAGCTCCTCCTCGTGCTTCGGCACCCCCCGTCGATAGAGGATCCCGCCGGCGAGGATCGGGTTGATCGTCTTCACCCGGCCGTCGAGGATCTCCGGCTGGCCGGTGACCTCCGACACGTCGCGCACCGGCAGCCCGGCGCCGCGCAGGAGCGCGGCCGTCCCGCCGGTGGAGACCAGCTCGACGCCGGCCCCGTGCAGGGCGCGGGCGAAGTCGACGAGGCCCGTCTTGTCGGACACGGTGAGGAGGGCGCGTGTGAGGCGGAGCACCTGGTGGATCTCCCGAAGTGGTCTCCGGCTGGCTCCGGAGTCGAACCGATTATACCCGACGACGACCGGCGCACGCCGGCCGTGATCCCCACCTGACGCCGATTCGACGGCTACTGCAACGCGCCCGTCGGCGCCTGCCGCACGAGCGTCTTGAGGTCCTCGTCCTCGAAGAAGAAGCCGGCTCCGAGGAAGAGGGTCCGCGGCGGCCCGGAGATGTCCTCGTCGTCGAGGATGTTCTCGACGCCGATGGAGGCGTAGACGTTCTTGAAGAACCGGTAGCGGGCCTCGGCGCGGAGGTTCGGGCCCCCCTCCCGCAGGAAGTTGAACGCGTCGAGGTAGATCTGCAGGTCGCGCTCGAAGGGGGTGTACATGAGGCCGGCCCCGCCGGTGCTCTCCATGAGACCGCCCCGCACGCCGAAGTCGCCCCACCACTTCTGGATGAGCGCCGTGATCTGCAGCTCGTTCTCCTTGGTGGAGACCGTCTCGGAGCTGGTGACCTGGGTGGTGCCGTCCGGAAGGGTGACCGTCGTGGTGGACCTGTTGGTCCGCCGGCGCCCGAAGGGGTTGTTCACGATCTCGATGAGGTAGGAGCGGTCCGGTCCCGGCTGCAGCTCGATGCCGACCGCGGTCTTCCCCTCGGGCCCCTCGAGCTGGTACTCGCCCCGGAAGCTGAAGGCGGTGCGCAGCCGCTGGGCCGTGCCGAGGAACTCGCCCAGGCCCGAGACCGCCGACGACAGGTTCTCGCCCATCTCCTCGTCGTTCACCAGGCGGCCGAGCGGTCCCTGGCCCTGGTCGATCTTCTGGGCGATCGAGCCGACCGATTCGAGCGCGGAGTCGAGGCGCGCGGCCGCGTTCTTGACGTTCTCGAGGCCCTGCGTGACGTTGGTCCGGTTCTCCTGGACGAGCTGGTCCAGGTTCTTCGACAGGCTCTCGATGGACGCCAGAAGCTCGGGCGACCGTTCGGCGAGCGTGTCGGAGAAGCGCCGGAAGTTCTCCAGCGTGGCCCGCAGGTCGGCCCGGTTCTCGGCCGTGACCTCCCGCAGGTCGGCGCTGAAGGCCTGGAGGTTGTCGACGAGGGCCGAGATCTTCTGATCGTTCTGGGCCACGAGGCGCGAGAGGTTGCGCGACAGGTCGGACAGGTTGGCGACGATCTCCCTGAGCTGCCGCTGCCCCTCGGCGCCGCCGAGCGCCCCGCGAAGGCTCTCCGTCACGGCCTTCACGTCGTCGGCGATGGCCGAGAGCTTGCGGACCAGCTCGTCGGTGTCGGTCGACGGCACCGTCCGGCGCAGCTCGCCTCCCGGTTCCACGTACTGGCCGTCGCGCGCCGGCCCCCCCGACCGGCCGGGGACCGCCGCCACGGCCGACCCCGAGGCGCCGACCAGGCTCTGGGGGGACGGAACCCCCTCCGGGCCGGGGATGATCTCGATGTACTTGGCGCCCAGGAGGCCCCGGGTCCTGATGGCCACCTGGGAGTCCACCGGGACGCGGATGCCCTCGTCGATCCGCATGTGGATCCGGGCCTGGTTGCCCTCGAGGGTGATGCGGGCGACCTCGCCCACCTTGATGCCGGCGATCTCGACGACGGTCTTCTCGTCGAGACCCGAGGCGTTCGGCACGACGACCGAGATCTCGTAGGACCCGCGCCCCGTGAGCCACCTGAGGCCGCCGATCTGCACGGACAGCGCCGCGAACACCACCAGCGCGGCCACGACGAAGAGGCCGACCTTCATCTCCGTGCTGAGCCTGGCCATGCCGCTCCCCCCGCGGGTGCTGCCTAGACGATCTGTATCGGCCCCTCGGCCGACCCGGTGATGAACTGCTGGACCATCGGATTCGTGGAGGCCTGGATCTCGGCCGGCGTCCCGGTCTCGATGATATCGCCCCGGAAGAGCATCGCGATGCGGCTGGCGATGGCGAAGGCCCCGGGGATGTCGTGGCTGATGACGACGAACGTGATGCCCAGCGCCCGGTGCGTCTCCAGGATGAGGCGGTTCACCACCGCCGTCGTGATCGGGTCGAGGCCGGTCGTCGGCTCGTCGAAGAGGACGATCTCCGGCTCGAGGGCGAGCGCGCGGGCGAGCCCCACCCGCTTGCGCATGCCGCCCGACAGCTCCGAGGGCATCTTCCCCTCGGCGCCGGCGAGCCCCACCTGGGCCAGCTTGCGCAGCACGACCTCCCGGACCTCGGCCTTCGACAGGCGCGTGTGCTCGCGGATCGGGAAGGCCACGTTGTCGAAGACGCTCATCGAGTCGAAGAGCGCCGCCTCCTGGAAGAGCATCCCGAACTTCCGGCGCACCTGGTTGAGCCGGCGGTCGTCCATCCGGCAGACGTCCTCGCCGTCGACGAGGATCTGGCCGCTGTCGGGGCGGATGAGCCCGATGAGGTGCTTGAGCAGGACGGTCTTGCCGCTCCCCGATCCGCCGATGATGACCGTGATCTCCCCGCGCGGGATGTCGAGGTCGATCCCGTGGAGCACCTCGCGGCCGTCGAACGACTTGCGCAGGTCGCGCACCTGGATGATCGTGTCGCCCGCGACCCGGTCCGCGTCGGTCAGCTCGTAGATGGGGGCGTCGGTCCGATCGGTCAAAACAGCAGCGCCGTGAGGAAGTAGTCGGAGACCAGGATGGAGATCGAGGCCCAGACGACCGCCTCGGTCGTCGCGCGCCCCACCCCCTCGGCCCCGCCCGTGGTGTAGAAGCCCTTGTAGCAGCCGATGAGCGCGATGAGCAGCCCGAAGACGACCGACTTGACGAGCCCGTCGACGAGGTCCTCGAGGTAGACCGCCTCCC
>DASVDK010000018.1:0-8184 GCA_036381125.1 Thermodesulfobacteriota bacterium
GCCTCGCTCTCCCGCGGGTCCTCCTCGTGGGGGTCGCGCATCGCCTCGACGTCGGGGTGCCGGTAGAGGGCGTTGTCGTCGAAGTTGAGCTTGGCGTCGAGCGCGAGCAGGTCGCCCTGCCGCGTCACGACCAGCGGGTTGATCTCGGCGATGGAGCAGTCGCTCTCGACGTACGCGCGGTAGAGGGCGGTCATGAACGCGACCGCTTTGCCGACCGCCTTGCCCTCGAGCCCGAGGCCGAAGGCGAGCTTGCGCGCCTGGTAGGGCTGGAGCCCGACCGCCGGATCGATCGTCTCGCGCAGGATCTTCTCCGGGTGCTTCGCGGCGACCTCCTCGATCTCCACGCCCCCCTCGGTGGAGGCCATCATCACGACGCGGCCGACCGCGCGGTCGAGGACGAGCCCCAGGTACAGCTCGCGGGCGATGTCGCTCCCCTCCTCGACCAGCACCTTCCTGACCTTCCGCCCCTCGGGGCCGGTCTGGTGCGTGACGAGCTGCATCCCGAGGATCCGCTCGGCGGCGGCGCGCGCCTCGGCCGGGCTCCTCACCACCGCGACGCCGCCCCCCTTGCCGCGGCCGCCCGCGTGGATCTGCGCCTTCACGACGACCACCGGGGTGCCGAGCGCCTTCGCGGCCGCCTCGGCCTGGTCCGGGCTCTCGGCCACCTGACCGCGCGGCACGGCGACGCCGTACTTCCGGAGGATTTCCTTGCCCTGATACTCGTGGACGTTCACCATCAACCTCGGGGGCTCACGGACCGCGGAGGCTCGCGGGCCGCCCCAACGGCCCCGCGAACCCCCTTGCTCGCGCCCCGGCGAAGCCGGGACGCTCGCCACCGCGCTAGGCGCGCCTCACGGTTGCAGCGTGGCGTACGCCGCCTGGTTCTGCGTGTAGAGATCGCCGCCGTGCAGGTCGTAGACGACGACCGCGGGGAAGTCCTCGACCTCGAAGCGCCAGATCGCCTCGGTGCCGAGGTCCTGGTACGCGATCGCCTCGGCCGACCTGATCGTCTTGCTGATCTTCGCCCCGAGCCCGCCGATCGCGGCCATGTAGATGGCGCCGTGCCTCGCCATGGCGTCGATGACCGGCCGCGTCCGGTAGCCCTTGCCGATCATCGCCTTGAGGCCCAGCTCGAGGAGCCGCGGCGTGTACCGGTCCATGCGCGAGG
The DNA here is from genome assembly GCA_036381125.1 of Thermodesulfobacteriota bacterium. GTDB lineage: Bacteria > DASVDK01 > DASVDK01 > DASVDK01 > DASVDK01 > DASVDK01. The sequence continues at coordinate 1,169 of DASVDK010000018.1, forward strand.
CGGTGGTCGGGCCGGCCGAGCCGATCACCTCGCCCGGCTTGGGCGGCGTGGGCCCCACGAAGTAGATCGTCTGCCCCTTCACGTCGATCGGGAGCGCCTCGCCCCGGTCGAGCGCCTCGACCATCCGCTTGTGCGCCGCGTCGCGCGCGCCGTAGATGATGCCGGTGAGGAGCACCCGGTCGCCGCTCTTCACGCGCCGCAGGTCGGCGTCCGACCAGGGGAGCCTGATGCGAACGGGCTCCGGCACCCCGGTGCTCACAGGACGACCTCCCGGTGGCGGTTGGCGTGGCACTGGATGTTGACGGCGACCGGGAGGCTCGCCACGTGGCAGGGATAGGTCTCGACGTGGATGGCGAGCGCGGTGGTCGTGCCGCCCATCCCCTGCGGCCCGAGACCGAGCTGGTTGGCCTTCTCGAGCAGCTCCCGCTCGTAGGCCGCCACGTCCGGGTCGTGCGACGGCGTGCCGACGTCGCGCATGATCGCGTGCTTGGCCAGGGAGGCGACCTTGTCGAAGCTGCCGCCGATGCCGACGCCGACGACGAGCGGCGGGCAGGCGTTCGGCCCCGCGAGCTTGATGGTCTCGAGGACGAACTTCGTCACCCCCTCCTTGCCGTCGGACGGCTTGAGCATCTGGAGGCGGCCCATGTTCTCGCTGCCGGCCCCCTTGGCCGTGAAGGCGATCCGGATGCGGTCGCCGGCCACGATGTCCGCGTGAATGACGGCCGGGGTGTTGTCCTTCGTGTTCACCCGCTTGAACGGGTCGCCGACGATGGAGGCCCTGAGGTACCCGTCCCTGTAGCCGCGGCGCACCCCTTCGTTGATGGCGTCGGCGAGGAGCCCGCCCACGATGTGGACGTCCTGTCCCACGTCCACGAAGAAGACGGCCGTGCCGGTGTCCTGACACATCGGGATCCGCTCGGCGCGCGCCAGCTCCGCGTTCTCGACGATCTCGTCGAGCACGGCGAGGCCGAGGGGGCTCTTCTCGGTCTGGCGGGCGCGGTCGAGCGCCCGCACCATGTCGGGCCCCAGGTTCACGCAGGCGTCCATCACCATGTCGCGGACGGCCTGGGTGATCCGGTCGACGTGGATCTCTCGCATGTGGGTCTCCTGGTCGACTCCCTCAGAGCTTGATGAGACCGACCAGCTCCTTGACGGCGTCCACCGACTTCTGGAGGGCCGCCCGTTCCTCGGCGGTCAGCTCGATCTCGATGACCTGCTCGACGCCGCCGGCGCCGAGCTTGACCGGCACGCCGACGAAGTAGCCGTTCACCCCGTACTCCCCCTCGAGGAGGGCGGCGCACGGCAGGATCCGCTTCTTGTCCTTCAGGATCGCCTCGGCCATCTCGACGGCCGCGGCCGACGGCGCGTAGTAGGCGCTGCCGGTCTTGAGGAGGTTCACGATCTCGGCGCCGCCGCCCGCCGTGCGCTTGACGATCGCGTCGATCTTCTCCTTGGGGAGGAGCGCCGGCAGCGGGATGCCCGCCACGGTCGAGTAGCGCGGCAGCGGCACCATCGTGTCGCCGTGGCCGCCCAGGACGAACGCCGTCACGTCCTCGACCGACACGTCCAGCTCGGCCGCGATGAAGCTGCGCATCCGGGCCGAGTCGAGGACGCCGGCCATGCCGACCACCCGCTGCTTGGGGAAGCCGGACACCTGCTTGGCGACGTACGTCATGGCGTCGAGCGGGTTGGAGACGACGATCAGGACCGCCTCCGGCGACCGCTTCGCCACCTGCTCGGTCACCCCCTTGACGATCTCGGCGTTCCTGGCGAGGAGGTCGTCGCGGCTCATCCCCGGCTTGCGCGCGAGCCCTGCCGTGATGATGACGACGTCGCTGCCGGCGGTCTCCTCGTAGCCGTTGGTGCCGACGATCCGGCTGTCGAAGCGCTCGATCGGCGACGCCTCGAAGAGGTCGAGCCCCTTGCCCTGGGGGACCCCCTCGACGACGTCCACGAGGACGATGTCGCCGAGCTCCTTCGCCGCGGCCCAGTGGGCCGCCGTGGCGCCGACGTTGCCGGCCCCGACGATGGTGATCTTGTGGCGTCGCAGGCGCGTGGCCATGGCTACTTCCCCATGTGCGCGATGATCGCGCGGCCGAACTCCGACGCCTTGAGGAGCTTCGCCCCCTCCATCTGCCGCTCGAGGTCGTAGGTGACCGTCTTGGCGCCGATGGCGCCGGCGACGCCCGTCTCGATCAGGCTCGCGACCTCGCGCCAGCCCATGTGACGGAACATCATGACGCCGGAGAGGATGACGCTGCTCGGATTGGCCTTGTCCTGGCCGGCGTGCTTGGGCGCCGAGCCGTGGGTGGCCTCGAAGTTGGCGACCTTCTCGCCGACGTTGGCGCCCGGCGCCATGCCGAGACCGCCCACCTGCGCCGCGATGGCGTCCGAGAGGTAGTCGCCGTTGAGGTTCGGGGTGGCGATGACGTCGTACTCGTCCGGCCGCAGGAGCACCTGCTGGAACATGGCGTCGGTGATCCGGTCCTTGATGACGATCTTGCCGGCCGGCACCTTGCCCCCGTGCTCCTTCTCGACCGCCTCCTCGGTCACCGTCCGGTCGCCGAACTCGTCCCTCGCCACCTCGTAGCCCCAGTCCTTGAACGCCCCCTCCGTGAACTTCTGCACGTTCCCCTTGTGGACGAGGGTGACGTTGCGGCGGCCGTTGTCGAGGGCGTACTGGATGGCCTTGCGCACGAGGCGCTTGCTGCCGGTGATCGACATCGGCTTGATGCCGATCGCCGAGTCGGGGCGCACCGTCTTGCCGAACTGGTCCTTGAGGATGCCGATCAGCTTCTGCGCCTCCGGCGTGTTCGCCGGCCACTCGATCCCCGCGTAGACGTCCTCCGTGTTCTCGCGGAAGATCACCATGTCGACCTTCTCCGGGTGCTTCACCGGCGAGGGGGTCGGGGCGTACCACTTCACCGGCCGGATGCAGGCGTAGAGGTCCAGGCGCTGGCGGATCGTGACGTTGATGGACCGGAAGCCGCCGCCGATCGGCGTGGTGAGGGGGCCCTTGATGGAGACCAGGTAGTGCTCGATCGCCTGGAGCGACTCCTCGGGGAGGATCTCGTTGTACTGCGCGATCGACTTCTCGCCGGCCGGGATCTCGAACCAGTGGACCTTCTTCTTGCCGCCGAAGGCCTTCTCGACCGCCGCGTCGAATACCGCCTGGGCGACCGGCCAGATGTCGCGGCCGATCCCGTCGCCCTCGATGTAGGGGATGATGGGATCGTCGGGAACCTGCAGCCTGCCGTCCTTCCACTCGATCTTCGAGCCCGACTTCGGGTTGCCGATCTTCGAGAACTTCATCAGCCGTGGCCTCCGGATGCACTCACTCGCCGAGGGAACGTCCGCTCGTGTATACGGTATGCAGGGCCCCCGGCGCTGTCAAGGAACGGGCTCGACGGTGCTGCGCACGTGCAACTCCCTGAGCTGTCTCGGGTCGACCGGCGACGGCGCCCCCACCATCAGGTCCTGCGCCCTGGCGTTCTTCGGGAACGCGATGACCTCGCGGATGGTGCTCTCGCCGGCCATGAGCATGACCAGGCGATCGAACCCGAAGGCGATGCCGCCGTGCGGCGGCGTGCCGAACTCGAGGGCGTCGAGGAGGAAGCCGAACTTGGCGCGGGCCTCCGCGTCGGACAGGCCGAGCACCCTGAACATGCGCGCCTGGACGTCCGGCCGGTGGATCCGGATGGAGCCGCCCCCCAGCTCGACCCCGTTCAGCACGAGGTCGTACGCCTTCGCCCGCACCGAGGCCGGGTCGCTCTCGAGCCGCGCGAGGTCTTCGTCCATGGGCGCGGTGAAGGGATGGTGGAGCGCGGCCCAGCGCTGCGCCTCGGCGTCCCACGCGACCAGGGGGAAGTCGAGGATCCAGACGAACCGCCACTCACCGTCCGGGATCATCCCGAGCCGCCGCGCCACCTCGCCCCGCAGCCGGCCGAGCACCTCGTGGACCACCGCCGGCCGGTCCGCGCCGAAGAGGAGCAGGCTCTCGGGCCCCGCCCCCGCGCGACGCCCCATCTCGGCTCGCACCTCGTCGGGGAGGAACTTCGCGATCGGCGACTGCCAGTCGCCGGGCGTCGCGCCGACCTTCGCCCAGGCGAGCCCCTTCGCACCGAAGCCCCGGGCGTACTCCGTCAGCTCGTCCAGCTCCTTGCGGCTCACGGCCGCGCCCGCCGGCCCCGGGACGCAGACGGCCTTGACGAGGCCGCCCGCGGCCGCGGCGTCGGCGAAGACCTTGAACCCGGTCTCCCGCGCGAGGTCGGTGAGGTCGGTGAGCTCGAGGCCGAAGCGCAGGTCCGGCTTGTCGGAGCCGTACCGGCTCGTCGCCTCGGCGTAGGTCATCCGCGGGAACGGGCGCGGCAGCTCCACCCCGAGCGCCTCCCGGAAGACGGTCGCGATCATCCCCTCGTTGACGTCGATCACGTCCTCCCGGCCGACGAACGACATCTCGACGTCGATCTGGGTGAACTCGGGCTGCCGGTCGGCGCGCTGGTCCTCGTCGCGGAAGCACCTGACGATCTGGAAGTACCGGTCCATGCCCGCGATCATGAGGAGCTGCTTGAAGAGCTGCGGCGACTGCGGGAGCGCGTACCACTCGCCGGGGTTGAGCCGCGACGGCACGAGGTACTCCTTGGCCCCTTCCGGCGTGCTCTTGTAGAGGATCGGCGTCTCCACCTCGACGAAGCCGAGGCGGTCGTAGTAGTCGCGGACCGCCTTGGCGGCCCGGTGCCGGAGCACGAGGTTGCGCTGCAGCCGCGGGCGCCGCAGGTCGAGGTAGCGGTACTTGAGCCGGAGCGACTCCGACACCTCGGCCCCCCCGGCCTCGTCGTCGATGACGAAGGGGGGCGTCCGCGCCTCGTTGAGCACGTGCAGGGCGTGCACGGCGACCTCGACCTCGCCGGTCGGCATGGCCGGGTTCGCGGTGCCCTCGGGGCGGACCCGCACCGTCCCCTCGACGGCGAGGACGTACTCGCCGCGCACGTGGCCGGCCCGCTCGTGGGCGGCGGGGCTCGTGTCGGGGTTCACGACGATCTGGACGAGGCCGCTGCGGTCGCGCAGGTCGATGAAGACCACCCCGCCGTGGTCGCGGCGCCGCTGGGCCCATCCCATGAGCACCACGGCCTTGCCGGCGTCGGCCTTCCGGAGCGCGCCGCACATGTGCGTCCGGCGCAGGCCCTCCATCGTCTCGGTCACGTCTGCCTCCGTCGGGGTCAGGCGCGCGGTGCGAGGAGCGCGGCGAGCCGGGGCTCGAGGTCCGCGAGCGGCACCTCCTCCTGTCGGCTCGACGCGAGGTCCCGCAGGATGGCGACCCCCCGCTCGATGTCGCGGTCGTCGATGATGACGGCGCGCGGCGCCCCGCTACGGTCCGCCCGCCTGAGCTGGGACTTGAGGGACGGTGCGCCGGACTGCCCGCGGCCGGCCAGCGCGAACTCCGCCGCGACGCCCTGCCGGCGCAGGCGGTCGACCAGCGGCAGGGCGAGGTCGCGGGCCCGCGCCCCGACCGCCGCCACGAAGACGGCCGTGGTCGGCGGGGCGAAGAGGTCGTCCGGAACGAGGGCGAGGAGCCGCTCGAGCCCGACGGCGAAGCCGAGGGCGGGCGTCGGCGCCCCTCCCAGCTCCTCGACGAGCCTGTCGTACCGCCCGCCGCCGGCGACGGCGTTCTGCGCCCCCTCGCTCGCCATCTGGACCTCGAACGCGGTCCGCGTGTAGTAGTCGAATCCGCGCACCAGGCGCGGGTCGATCGCGACCTCCACGTCGAGGAGGGCGAGGAGCCGGCGCACCTCGGCGAAGTGCGCCGCGCAGGGCTCGCAGAGCCGGTCGATGATCCGGGGCGCGTCGGCCGTGGCCTCGATGCAGCCCGGCACCTTGCAGTCGAGCACCCGCATGGGGTTCGTCTCGACGCGCGCGCGGGAGGCCTCGCAGAGCCGGTCGAGGCGGCCCCGCAGGAAGCGCTGCAGCTCCTCCCGGTACGCCGGCCGGCAGGCGTCGTCGCCGATGGAGTTGAGGAGGACGCGCACCCCCTCGGCCCGCAGCCGGCGGAGCGTCGTGACCAGGAGCGCGATCACCTCGGCGTCGGCCGCCGGCTCCTCGGCGCCGATCAGCTCGGCGCCCCACTGGTGGAACTGCCGGAAGCGGCCCTTCTGCGGCCGCTCGCGGCGGAACATCGGGCCGATGTAGTAGAGCTTCGAGACCGGCTCCTGTGCGTCGAGGCGGTGCTCGATGTAGGCGCGCACCGTGGGCGCCGTCCCCTCCGGCCGGAGCGTCAGCCGATCGCCCCCCTGGTCCTCCCAGGAGAACATCTCCTTCTCCACCACATCGGTCGCTTCCCCCAGCCCGCGAGTGAAGAGCGCGGTCGGCTCGGGGATCGGCGTCCGGATCTCGCGGTAGCCGTACGCGTGCGAGAGATCACGCAGGAGACGCTCGAGCCCCTGCCACCGGGGGCTCTCGGCGGGGAGGATGTCGTTCATGCCCTTCGGGGCGGCGAACCTGGTGGACACGGGGCCTCTCGGGTGCCGGGGACGGCGCGGATTCCGTAGTGCAAACAAGCTCTTGAGGCTAACAGGCCGGCCTGATCCGGTCAAGGCGGCCCCCCCGGGGCGACCTCCGCCGCCCGGCCTCGATGCGCCCGGCCGACGCCGCGGCGCGAACGGCCGCTTCCCCACCCCGCCCCACGCCGATGTCGCATTGCGTCACGACCCCGCGCGACGTCGCGACGTGATGCGTCGCACACAGCGACCGACCGATGGATATCGCTCCCCGACAGGACTCTCCTCGTCCGACAGGCGCGTTCTCTGCAAAGCGTGAGTCTGATTCGCTGCCACGGAGCCAGAAGCTCGCTCGGCGGGCTGGCTGGCAGAGTGAGCCGGAGGGAGGGGTGATTACGAGCGCATCTTCGACTGGGTCCCGCCCGCGTCCCGCGGCTGCCGCCCGCCCATGACGATCCCTCGCGAACCCGACGTCGAAGCCCAGGGGCGCCCGGCGCGCCCCTTTCCGGCCGCCCCGCCGGC
>DASVDK010000019.1:0-8898 GCA_036381125.1 Thermodesulfobacteriota bacterium
GGAGCGCGCGGTCGACCTGGCCGTGCGGCGGCTCGGCCGGCGCGCGCGGCCGGCGTCGACGGCGGCCACGCCCCTGCCCGGGGCCGGGGCGGCGCCGGAGGCCTCGTCGGCGTTCGAGGCGCGCGTGGCGGCCCGCTACGGCGCGCTCTGGCCCGAGGTGGCCGCCCATGCCGCGGCGCGGCCGGAGCTCGGCCGCCCGCTCGCGGACGGGACGCCGGTGACCGGCGCCGAGGTCGTCCACGCGGTGCGCGAGGAGATGGCGGTGACGCTCACCGACGTGGCGCTCAGGCGGACCGGACTTGCCGCCTCGGGGTGGCCCGGCGACGCGGTCGTCGCGGCGGCGGGCCGCCTGGCGGCCCGCGAGGCCGGGTGGGACGCTACGCGGACCGCTCGTGAGGTCGACGCGCTCCGCCGGGTGCTGGCGGGGTGGCGCGAGCCGCGGCGGCCGGCTTGGTCGAGCGCGCCTCGGCGATGAGCATGTAGCCCTGGGCGAAGGGGAGCGCGCGGTCGAGCCGCGCGGCCGACCAGAAGAGGGGGTAGACGAGCGAGTAGAGCCGGAAGAGGCGGGCATGGCGGTCGAGGTCTGCCCCCGTGACCACGACCCCCTTGCTCGACGTGCGGCCCCGCGTGACGAGGTCGACGCCGGCCCGCACGAGCGTGTCGACCGCCTCGCAGCAGACGCGCGAGTAGGTGTGGCGGCGACGCACCGCGAAGCGCCCGTCGAGGAGGCGGGCGAGGCCGTCGGCCGTGTAGCCCGGCCGGACATGGCCGTGCCTCTCGTCGGTCTGGCCGATGGCGAGCCTGAGCCGGCGCAGCGCCGTCTCGCGCGCGTGCGGCACGTTGACGACGAGTCGGCCGCCGGGACGCGTCACGCGCCAGAGCTCCTCGACGAGCGTCCGGTCGTCCTCGACGTGCTCGAGAAGGTCGACGACCACGACGACGTCGAACCGGTCGTCGGGGAACGGCAGGCGCGGCCCGTCGAGCTGGTAGACCCCGTCGCCGACCAGCTCGCGGATCGCGGCGACCGCGGCCGGGTCGAGATCGGCGCTCGCCCAGCGCCCGCCTCGCCGCCTGAGGAGGAGGCTCACGACGCCGTTGTCCGAGCCGAGGTCGAGGCAGTCGAGGCCCGCCGTGTCGCCGAGAAGCGCCGTGATCTCCCGGAGCTTCTGCTGCTTGAGCACCGATCGCGCGAAGAGGCGCAGCATCAACGCCTCGCGGCCGGCGTCCGCTCCGCCCGGCCCGCTCATGCGGCCGCCTCGCGCGCCGGCCCTCCCGCGAGCCCGTCGTAGAGCGCGGTGACCTGCTGCACGAAGACCGGGCGGCCGTGCCGCCGCTCGACCAGCGCGCGGCCGGCGGCGCCGAGGCGCGCGCGGAGCGCCGGGTCGGCGGCAAGCTCGAGGAGCGCCGCGGCCAGCGCGGCCGGCTCCGGCCTCACGAGCCGCGCGGCCTCGCGCGTCAGGACCTGCGTGTGCGTCGGCAGGTCGGTCGCCACGACCGGCCGGCCGGCGTGCAGGTAGGAGTAGAGCTTCATGGGGGTGTTGGTGCCGCCGACCCGCGGCGAGACGAGGACGTCGGCCGCGTCGAGGTGCTCGCGGAGGCGGGCGACCGGCCGCGGCCCGACGACCCGTGCCCGGGCCGCGAGCCCGGCCGCCTCGACCCGCCGGCGGTAGCGCGCCACGTCGGCCGCCTCGCCCCCCACGACCGCGAGGCGGAGCGACCGGTCGCGCGCCGCCGCCGCGGCGAAGCCGTCGACGAGGAGGTCGATGCCCTGATACGGCTCGAGGTTGCCCACGTAGAGGACCAGCGTCTCGCCGGCGCCGGCGCCGAGGTCGGCCCGCAGGGCGGCCCGCGCCTCGGGCGGCGGCGGCGGGGCGTCCGGCAGGAGCGAGACGTCGCGGAGCAGGACGACCCGCCTGGCGCCGCCCGCCGCGGCCCGGCGGGCGAGGTCGTCGCAGACGGCCGCCACCGCGGCGCTGCGGCGCACGGCCGCCCGTTCGGCGGCCCGCAGGAGCGGCGCCACCGGGCGGAGCCAGGGCGCCCGCGCCAGCACCTGGTCCGGCAGCGACGAGTCCATGTCGTAGACGTACGGGACGCCGAGCCGCGGCGCCAGCGCCATCGCCAGGAAGACCGACTCCTCCACGGCGTGGATCGCGTCGAAGCGCCGGCGCGCGAGGAGGCGGACGAGGCTCGCGCCGAAGACGGCGTCGCAGACGAGCTTGCGGAGCGAGAGCCCCGGACCGACCGCCCGGACGAAGGGGACCGGGGGGATGCGGTGGACCGTCACGTCGCCGTAGGTCGGCGTGTCGCCCAGGTGGAACGCCAGCACCTCCACCCGGTGCCCCGCGGCGGCCAGCGTCCGGATCAGGAGGTCCACGGCGATCGGTGTGCCGCGCTCGACGTAGAACGGCTGCGGCGCGAGGACCAGGATCCTCACGGCCGCGTCACGGCCTCCGCTCCACGCGCTCCATGCGGACGATGACGGGCGAGCCGTATCGGGCGGTGAGGCCGACGCCGCGGCAGAGCGCCTCGGCGGCCGCCGACAGCGCGGGCGCGCGGAGCGTCCGGTGGAGGACCATCGGCAGCGTGAACTGGGGCGCCCGTCCGGTCCGGCGGAAGCCCGACGCGGCAAAGGCGCGCTCGACCTCCGCCTCGCGGAAGAGGGTGTAGGGCCGCGTGTTCCCCTCGAGCCGCTTCTTCACCCCGAAGAGCCGCGGCGTGAGGACGTTGAGGCTGGCCGTCGTGGGGAAGTCGACCAGCACCGCGCGGTCGGCCACCCGGCACAGCTCCGCCACGAGCGTCTCCCAGCGCGTCACGTGCGGCAGGAGCCGGTACGAGACGACCAGGTCGAACGCCCGGTCGGCGTATGGGAGCGCGAGGAGGTCCCCCCACTCGAAGCGCCAGCGCGCGCCGCCGAGCTCCGCCGCGAGCCGCGTGCCGCAGACCGGGTCGCTTCCGAAGACGGTCACGTCGTAGCCCCGGTCGAGGAGGGGACGCGCGAGCTGGCCGTGCCCGCCCCCCACGTCGAGCACCCGGCGCCCCGGGACCCCGGTGAGGAGTCGCGCCGTCGCCCGCTCCTGCTCGGCCAGGAGCCAGCGGCCGACCGGCCCCGCGAAGCGGCCGGCGTAGCCCTCGGACGACGTCTCGATGTCGGCGGTCTCCCTGGAGGGCGCAGGCGGTGGCGGCGTCGGTACGGCCAGCACGCCCCCCGAGCAAGCAGGGAGCGTGCCGCAACGCGCACGCTCCTGAACGCGGTCAGGTCTCTACCAGCGTACCAGCGGGGTCAGGTCTCAACGTTTTCCTGCCCGACCGCGTTCGGTCCTCGAGGTTTTCCGGACATTTGCCCGCGTGGTCAGGGTCAAACCCCAATGCTTTTCCGTGCTTTCGCGGGCTGGGAGGCGTGGAAAATGGAAAGGTCTGACCCCCGTCCGGGTGTCTAGTTGCCGGAGGCGGTGGGGAGGGTGAGGCCGTCGGCGCGGACGAGGGTGCGCATGCCGGCGCCACGATTGGCCACCATGGTGGCGATGCGCCAGCCGTTCAGCCCGTCGCGCGTGACGGTCGGGCCGGTGTAGACCCAGGTGTTGCTCCGGGTCCAGTTCGGGAAGATCGACGCGGCCAGCTCCTCGTGGGTGGTCGCCTGCGCGCGGATGTAGCCGAGGTTCGAGATGTGGTTCCAGCGGCCGTTCTCGAGGAAGGCGACGACCGTGTGCCCGTCGTTGCCGCCGGCGTCGCGCTCCTGGCGCCAGGCGCTGAAGAGTACAGTCGTGTAACCGGCGCGGTCGAGCAGCGCCTTCGCGAGCGCCGCGTAGTCCTCGCAGTCACCCTTCCTGACGGCCCAGAACTCGTCGGGCGTCGCGAAGTACTCGTCCACGCCCCAGACGCGCCGGTCGAAGCTGTAGGTGACGGTGTGGTCGAGGAGGTACCAGACCTTCTCCGGCGTGTCGTAGATCCGGGCCAGCTCGTCGAGGCTCATGGCGGCGGCCTCGGCGGCGGTGATCCTCAGGTAGGTGTCGTCGGCGGCCCGCAGGGCGACCGTGGCGGGGTCCGGCTCGGGCGCCTCCTCACGGGAGGTGGCCATCTGCGGGGCCAGCACGAGGGCGGCAGCCGCCGCAAGCCCGATCCACGCCGCACGCGTCACCTTGCCACGAATCGACACGACCCCCTCCCTGGTGACCGACCGACTGGTGCCCTTCGGGAGGAGGCCGATTACATGGACCGTGCCGGCGATACCGCCGGGCAGGCGAGGGCAAGGTCTGCCTAGAAACCCGAGCCGAATCGCGAGCTTGCAGCGCAGGGCGCCGAGAGGGATCGGGCCCGTGCGCCCGGACGATCGCGTTCTCCGTCACCCGGTGACAACTTTGTGCGGACTGGGGCCCCGAGGCCCGAGTCTTCGGCCCCCGATCATGGGCCGTCCGGGGGCTGCGGTCGTAGGCGGGACCGGGTCAGAGGTTCTGACAGAGGGGGACCAGCTCTCGCGAGAGCTGGGCGAGCGACTGGAGGTTGCGGGCCGGCAGGAAGGCGTGGAGGAACGGCAGCCCGTCCTTGAGGGCGCGGCAGTAGGACTCGTACGCCGGGTTCCCCTGGAGGGGGTTCAGCCAGATGACCGCCGCGGACCGCTGCTGGATGCGCCGCATCTCGCGCTGCAGCACGGCCGGCTCGGTCTTGTCCCACCCGTCCGAGAGGAGGAGCACGACGGTCCGGGGGGAGAGGACCGTCGGCGCGTAGCGGTCGTTGAAGGTCTGGAGGCAGCGGCCGATGTTGGTGCCGCCCGACCAGTCGGCCACGGTGCGCGACAGCTCCGCGAGCGCCTCGTCCACGGTGCGGCGCCTGAGCTGCGGCGTGATGCGCGTCAGGCGCGTCGAGAAGACGAACGTCTCGACCCCCTTGATGATGGCCTGGAGCCCGTAGACGAACTCGATGAGGAAGCGGCTGTAGCGGTCCATCGAGCCCGACACGTCGCAGATGAGGACGAGCTCGTTCTTGCGCACCCGCCGCGCGCGGTAGGCGAGCGACGCCGGCTCGCCCCCGTGCTGCAACGTCCGGCGCATCGTGCGGCGCAGGTCGACGTAGCGGCCGTGCGGCTTCGGGCGCCGGCGGCGCGACAGGCGCGTCGCGAGCCGCTCGGCGAGCCGCTGGAGCAGCCGGCGCACCTCGAGCATCTCGGTCTCGTCGATCTTGAGGAAGTCCTTCTGCGCGAGCGCCTCGTCGGGCGAGAAGCCCGGGATCCCGGCGTCGTCCTGCTCGGCCTCCTTCGGGCCGGCCTGCGCCGAGGCGACGCGCGGCGTGCCGGCGGCCGGCGCGCCGAGGACGTCGGGCTCCACGTCGGGCGCCCCCTCGGGCCGGTCGCTCTCCTCGACCGGCAGCCTGACCGTGGACCAGTAGAGATCGAAGACCGGGTCGAAGCGGTCGAGGTCCTCCTTGCGCGAGATCAGCGTGGCGCGAGCGGCGTGGTAGAAGTCGGCGCGGGACATGGGCGAGACGTGCTCGACCGCACGCGCGAGGTCGTGGACGCGCGGGGGCTCCACCACGCAGCCGGCGGTCTCGAGGGCGCGGGCGAAGCCGACGAGGGCCTCGCCGAAGGTGGCCGCCTTGAAGGCGGCCCCCGGCTCGGGCAGCGGCCCGAGCGCGCCGTCGGCAAGGGGGGCGTCGGGGCGCCGGCGGGTCGCGGTGAGCGAGCGGGTCGACTCCGACATGCGGCCGCTTACGACCCCGCCTGGGCGGCCCGCCGCGCGGCGTCGAAGAGGCCGCGCATGGAGGCGTCCTGGATCCGCTCGACGTCCTCGCGGTACTTGAAGATGACCCCCAGGGTGTCGGTCACCGTGCTCTCGTCGAGCGACCGCCGGCCGAGCGCGAGGAGCGCCGAGGCCCAGTCGAGGCTCTCGGCGATGCCCGGCTTCTTGAAGAAGTCCTTCGTGCGCGCCTGCTCCATGAAGCCGCAGATCTGGCGGCCGAGGCTCTCGGGCAGCCCGGGGACCTTGGTCTTGAGGATCGCGAGTTCCTTCTCGAAGGTCGGGTAGGCGATCCAGTGGTAGAGGCAGCGCCGCTTGAGCGCGTCGTTCAGCTCGCGCGTCCGGTTGGAGGTGAGCACCACCACCGGCCGCCGCGCCGCGCGGATCGTCCCCAGCTCGGGGATGGTGATCTGGAAGTCGGACAGGACCTCGAGGAGGAACGCCTCGAACTCCTGATCGCAGCGGTCGACCTCGTCGATGAGGAGCACCGTCGGCCGGCCGTGGTTGTCGATCGCCCTGAGGAGCGGCCGCTCGATGAGGAACTCGCGGGTGAAGATCTGCTTGACCGGCGCGTGCTCGCGCCCGTGACCGTCGGCCGCCTCGAGGCGCATCGCGAGGAGCTGCTTGGGGTAGTTCCACTCGTAGAGGGCACTGTTGGCGTCCAGCCCCTCGTAGCACTGCAGGCGGATCAGGTCGGCCTCGAGCGTCTGCGCCAGCACCTTGGCGACCTCGGTCTTGCCGACCCCCGACTCCCCCTCGAGGAAGAGGGGCTTCTCGAGCTTCACCGCCAGGAAGATCGAGGTGGCGAGGGCCCGATCGGACACGTACGCGCCGGCCGCCAGCGCCTGCTGGACAGCGTCGATGGACTCGAGTGTCATGGTCTCCACATTCCCGGCCGCGACGGCCGCCGAAATAACACCGCATCTTACCACGCGAGCCGCGCTCGGGCTGCCGGCCGCTTGACAAACGCACCCGAAAGAGATAGAGAAGTCGAGCACTTACACACTTCGCGCGCGAGGCGCAGGGAGGGTGAAAGCCATGGCGGACATCTACACGGACGAGCGCAGGCGGGCGACGGACAACGGCTCGGGCGCGTGGGTGGCGTTCCTGGCCGGTACGGCCATCGGCGCCGGCCTCGCGCTGCTGCTCGCGCCGCGGCCCGGCAGCGAGACGCGCAAGGCGCTCCGTCAGTCGATGGAGGGGGCCGAGGGGGTCATCAAGGCCAACCTCGACCGCGGCCTCGCACTCTTCGACGAGGCCAGGGCGCGCATCGGCGAGGCGATCGAGGCGGGCAAGGAGGCGGCGCGCCGGGAGTCGCAGCGCCTCAGCCGCGAGTGGTCGGCCTCGCAGGGCCAGGCGAGCGCCGAGGGTGGTCAGGCGACCGGCCAGGGCGTGGGCGAGCCGGCCGGCCAGACGCCGCGCGGCTGATCGGCCGGCGTCCGTGGGCATCGGCGCGTCGGCTCCGTCCCTTCCCGTGCGCCTCCGGTCGCGCGGCGCGCTCTGGCCGCGGCAGCGCCTCGCCGCGGCGCTCGCGGAGGGCCTGATCGTCGCCGACACGCCGATCGAGCCGCGGCAACTGCAGCCGGCGTCGCTCGACCTCAGGCTCGGCCGCCGCGCCATCCGCGTCCGGTCGAGCTTCCTGCCGGGCAGCTCCACCGTGGCCGAGCGCCTCCAGTCGCTCGCCATGTACGACCTGCCGCTCGACCGCGACGACGGCGGCATCCTCGAGCGGGGGCACGTCTACATCATCCCTCTCGAGGAGCGGCTGCGGCTGCCGCGCGGCGTGCGAGGCAAGGCCAATCCCAAGTCCACGACCGGCCGCCTCGACGTGTTCACCCGGGTCGTCACCGACCGCCACTGGCGGTTCGACGAGATCTCGGCCGGCTACGCGGGGCCGCTCTACCTCGAGGTCGTGCCCTCGTCGTTCACGATCCGCGTGAAGGCCGGCATGTCGCTGAACCAGCTGCGCCTCATGGAGGGCGACCCGCACCTGGACGACGACGAGATCCTGGCGCTCAACGCCGAGCGCCGCCTGCTGCTCGGCCCCAAGGGGGGGCGCCGCGAGGCGGTGATCGAGAACGGGCTCTACCTCGGCGTCGACCTCGTCGGCCGGACCAGCGGCGGCCTCATCGGGTACAAGGCCAAGAAGAACTCCGCGGTCATCGACCTCTCGAAGGTCGGCCACTACGACCCGCTCGACTTCTGGGAGCCGATCGGCAGCCGGGAGGGGAGGAGCGGGCTCATCCTCGAGCCGGAGGAGTTCCTCATCCTCGCGTCCAAGGAGAAGGTCCAGGTCCCGCCCGACCTCGCGGCCGAGATGGTGGCGTACGACGTGACCAACGGCGAGCTGCGCACGCACTACGCCGGCTTCTTCGATCCGGGCTTCGGCTACCGGCCCGACGAGCCCGACAACCCGGGCACGCGGGCGGTGCTCGAGGTGCGGGCGCACGAGGTCCCCTTCCAGCTCGAGGACGGGCAGCTCTTCTGCAAGCTCGTCTTCGAGCGGTTGACGGAGCCCCCCGACGTCGCGTATGGTGCCGCGCTCGCGTCCTCCTACCAGAACCAGGAGCTGACGCTCAGCAAGCAGTTCCGGCGCCCGTAGCGCAGGGGAGACATGCCGCACCTCAAGGGCAACCTCCACACCCACACGACCTTCTCCGACGGGCGCCTCCCGATGGAGGAGGTCGTGCGCCGCTACCGGGAGCTGGGGTACGACTTCCTCGCCGTCACCGACCACGAGCCGGGGCTCCACCCGACCTACTGGTCGGCCATCCCGCGCGAGGTCCCGGGGATGATCGTCTTCCCCGGGCTCGAGCTGTCCTATCCCTACCTGGGGGGCCAGCACATCGGCCTCGTCAACGGCGACACGGAGAAGCTCTACGTCTTCAACCACCCCAACGTCTTCGGCCTCACCGTCGCGGACGTGCGCGACGCGGTGGCGCAGATCGCGCCTCGCCTCGAGATCCACGCGGTGGAGACGACGCACCACGCGCGCTACCTCCCCGAGTACGACGTCCCCGACCTGCCGCTCCCCAAGGTCGCCACGGACGACGCGCACGGCCCCGAGGAGATCGGCCGCGCCTGGGTCGAGGTGAACGCGAGGCGCGAGAAGGACGCGATCCTCCGGGCCATCAAGGCCGGGGACTTCGCGCTCGGCTTCCGCGACCCGGTC
>DASVDK010000020.1:0-8143 GCA_036381125.1 Thermodesulfobacteriota bacterium
CGCCGCGAGTTCCTCTTCGGTGACCGCTCCCGGGCGCAGGATGGCGGGGGCGGATCCTGAGAGATCCAGCACCGTCGACTCCAGGCCGATACGGCAGGGGCCGTCATCGAGGATGAGCGCGACCTCGTCCCCGAGCGAGGCTGCGACATGGGCAGCGGTCGTCGGGCTGACTTCGCCCGAGCGGTTGGCGCTGGGCGCGGCGACCGGCGTGTCTGCCGCCCGCAGCAGCGCCTGCGCGGTCGGCTGTGCCGGGACGCGAACTGCCAGGGTGTCGAGCCCGGCGCCGGCAAGCAGCGCGACAGGGCAGGCTTCGGCACGCGGCAGCACCAGCGTCAGCGCGCCGGGCCAGAACGCCTCGGCGAGCCAGCGCGCCCGGTTGTCGAAGCGCACCAGCCGTTCCGCCGCCTCGGTCTCCGCAACGTGGATGATCAACGGATTGAAGCGCGGCCGGCCCTTGGCGGCGAAGACCGCGGCGACCGCTGCGCCGTTGGTCGCATCGGCGCCGAGCCCGTACACCGTCTCGGTCGGGAAGGCCACGAGCCGCCCGGCCCGGAGCAGGGCCGCGGCGCGGCGCACGGCGGCGGGGTCGTCGCCCCGGAGGGTGCTCGTCACGCCGTCATGGTAGCCGAGCGCGGCGCCGGGGGGCAGTTGCTACACTTCCGCCCATGGCGGCGATCACACGGAGACGGTCCACGGCGGTGCGGGTGGGCGAGGTCTGGGTGGGCGGCGACCATCCGGTCGTGGTGCAGTCCATGACCAACACCGACACCGCCGACCCGGCCGCCACGGCCGCCCAGGTGGCCGCCCTCGCCCGCGCCGGGTCGGAGATCGTGCGGGTCACGGTCAACAACGACGCGGCCGCGAGGGCGGTGCCCGAGATCCGGCGGCGGCTCGACGACCAGGGCGTCCGCGTCCCCCTCGTCGGCGACTTCCACTTCAACGGCCACCTCCTGTTGCGGCGGCACCCCGACTGCGCGGCGGCGCTCGACAAGTACCGGATCAACCCGGGCAACGTCGGCGTCGGCCGGCACCACGACGACAACTTCCGCGCGATCGTCGAGGCGGCCGTCGCCAACGGCAAGCCGGTACGGATCGGCGTCAACTGGGGCTCGCTCGACCAGGCGCTCCTCACCCGGCTGATGGACGAGAACGCCCGGAGCGCCGCGCCCCGCGACGCGCGCGACGTGACGCTGGAGGCGATGGTGGTCTCGGCGCTCGAGTCGGCCGCGCTCGCCGAGGAGTACGGCGTCCCGCACGACGGCATCGTCCTGTCGGCCAAGGTCTCGAACGTGCAGGACGTGGTCGACGTCTACCGGGCGCTCGCCGCCCGCTGCGACTACGCGCTCCACGTCGGTCTCACCGAGGCCGGCATGGGGACCAGGGGCATCGTGGCCTCGGCGGCCGCCCTCTCGATCCTGCTGCAGGAGGGGATCGGCGACACGATCCGCGTCTCGCTGACGCCCCGGCCGGGCGGCGACCGCACCGAGGAGGTCGAGGTCGCGCAGCACGTCCTGCAATCGCTCGGCCTGCGCCAGTTCATGCCGCAGGTGACCGCCTGCCCGGGCTGCGGCCGCACCACGAGCACCTTCTTCCAGGAGATGGCCGAGCAGATCGGCCACTACCTGCGGGAGCGGATGCCGGTCTGGAGGGCCGAGCGTCCAGGCGTCGAGGGGCTCAAGGTGGCCGTGATGGGCTGTGTCGTGAACGGCCCCGGCGAGTCGAAGCACGCGGACATCGGCATCTCCCTCCCCGGCACCTTCGAGGAGCCCAAGGCGCCGGTCTTCGTGGACGGCCGCCTGCACACGACGCTGCGGGGCGACGCGATCGTCGCCGAGTTCCTCGCCATCCTCGAGGAGTACGTCGCGACGCGGTACCGGCCCGGCGTCGGTCTCGACGCCTGATCGTGCCGGCCGCCGGTCGCCACGCGCTGCGGCGTGCCGGCGGTCTCCCACTCGCCTGCCCCTCACCCGCTCCACCATCCGAGCGCTTGCGCCGCGAGGACGCTCGATACTTCCGATTGCCCGTTTCGTGAGGGCATGTGTAAGCTTGACGCCTGACGTGCACGCCTCGCCCGATACTCCCGGCGCCCTCGGAGGGAGCAATCCCGTAACGCCCGGCCTCGATCCGGCCGAGCATCTGCCGACGATCGACCGCATCCCGTGGTGGCGGCGCTGGCGGACCCTCGTGCTCGGCGCCTTCCTCCTGGTGGTCGTCACCACGGTGATCCGCCAGTACGCCGCGGTCGAGCGCGCCTTCCACGACGCCGAGCGCGTCGCCGTCCAGACGCAGAGCGACACCGCGTCGGCGCTGGCGCGGGCAACGGCGCTCTTCATCGAGCGGTACCAGGTCATCGCCGTGCAGGCGGCGGCCGTGGCCTTCGGCCTCGACATCGCGCCCGACGAGCGGCAGCGCTTCCTCGCCATGCTGCCGAGCCTCCACCCGGACATCGAGGCGGCGGCCGTCACCGACGCCCGCGGCCGGATCATCGCCTCCGCCCAACTGAACGAGATCGGCACCGACCTGTCCGGCCGTCGCTACTTCCAGGCGCTGCGCGACGGCGCCAACCTGGTCGTGAGCGACCTCCTCCTCGGCGTCGCCGCGCGGCCGGCGACGCCGGTGGCCGCCGCGGGCCGCGACCGGGACGGGCGGTTCCTCGGTGCGCTCATCATCGGGCTGCCGGCCGACCGCCTCGAGGAGCGGCTCCGGCTGAACCTCACGCGCGGCGCCTATGCGGTGGTCGTCGACAGCAAGGGGCGCGTCGTCGTCCACGGCCTGCGGCCGGACCTCTCCTTCGAGGCGCGGGACTTCTCGACCCTCCCGGTCGTCCGGAGGGCCCTGCGGGGGGAGACGGCCGCGGCGGCCGACATCCTCGACCCGGTCGTGCGGCAGCCGAGCGTCGGCGCGATGGTGCCGGTGCCGTCGCTCGGCTGGGCGGTCGGCGTGTTCCAGCCGGTCGAGTCGGCGTTCGCAAGCGCGCGCGCCGAGCGGCGGGCCGCGCTCGTCGAGATCGGGCTCATCCTCGCGGTCGGTCTGGCCCTGGCGCTGGCGCTCGGCCTCTGGCTCTCGGCTCCGATCGCCGCCCTCTCGGCCGGGGTGGCGGCGCTCGCACGGGGCGACCTCGGCCACCGCGTCCCGGTCCGCGGCCCGGGCGAGCTCGAAAGCCTCGCGCGGGACTTCAACACCATGGGCGAGGCGCTCCGTGCCGCCAACGAGGAGCTGCGGGCGAGCCACGCGCAGATGGAGGAGAACCTCGCCCAGCTCGCGGCGGCCAACCAGCGCCTCGACGAGGCGCTCGCTCGCGCCCAGACCGAGCGACAGCGGCTCGAGGTCACCTTCGACGCGCTGCCCGACGCCGCGCTGGTCGTGGACGCCGATGCCGTGGTCGTCATCGCCAACGAGCGGGCACGCCGCCTCCTCGGCGACTTCTATCGACCCGGGTTCGGCATCGAGGCGCCGGTCCGGCCGCCGGTCACGCCGCACCTGGTCGACGGCAAGCCGATGCCGGTGGAGGACATCCCGCTCAGGCGCGCCCTGCACTACGGCGAGCGGACGCTCGCGACCCGCTTCTCGATCGTGACGCCGGCGGGCGAGCTTCGGCACGTCGTCGTCTCCGCGGCGCCGGTCACGTCGCCGGACGGCCGGACCCTCGGCGCAGTCACCGTGCTGCGGGACGTGACGGAGGCGCAGCTCCTCGAGACGCTGAAGGACCAGTTCATCGCGCGGGCGAGCCACGAGCTGCGCACCCCCCTCACGGCCATCCGCGGGACCATACGCTTCCTCGGGCGGGCGCTCGCCGGCCGCAGCGCCGAGCGCCCCGAGGAGCTCGTGGCCATCGCCGAGCGGAACGTGGAGCACATGGTCCGGCTGATCGACGATCTGCTCGACGCCTCGCGCCTGCAGAGCGGCCGGGCCTCGCTCGAGCGCGAGCCGCTCTCGCTCGAGCGGCTCCTCGACGAGGTGGTGCAGCAGTTCGTCCCGACCGCCCGCGAGCGGCGGGTCGCGCTCGCCGCGGCCGCCCCGGCCGGGCTGACGGTGGAGGCCGACCGCCTGAAGCTCGAGCAGGTCCTCACCAACCTCGTCGGCAACGCCCTCAAGTTCACCGGCGAGGGGGGTGAGGTGACCGTCGAGGCAAGACCGGCGGGAGACGAGGAGGTGGAGATCCGGGTGCGCGACACGGGCGTCGGGATCGCGGCCGAGCACCTGTCCCGGGTGTTCGAGCCCTTCTTCCAGGTCGGCCCTCCGACCCGGCGGGAGCGGGGACCGGGCGCCGGCCTCGGCCTCACCATCGCCAGGGCCCTCGTCGAGCTGCACGGCGGGCGGATCGGCGTCGAGAGCGAGGGCCTCGGGCGCGGCGCGACGTTCGTCGTGGTCCTGCCGCGCCGCGCGAGCGACGCTACGCCTTGAACGTCTCGCGCCGGGCGAGCGCCTGCCGCACCGACTCGAGCACCGCGTCGACGTCGAACGGCTTCCCCACGATCTCGTGCGCGCCGACCGGGCCGACGAGCTGCTCGAGCGCCTGCTTGTTCGTGGTCGTGATGATGAAGGTCCGCCCCCTGGCGGCGTCGGTCGCGCGCACGAGCCTGAAGAACGCCCAGTTGTCCTCGTAGGGCGGCGCGATGTCGTAGAGGATCACGTCGGGGTCGTGCGCCTCGAGGAACTCGATCAGGTCGAGGCGGCCTCGCTTCACGTCGTCGACGTGCGCGGTGACGGTGGTGAGCCCCTCGTGCTCCAGCATCCGCCGGAGCAGCTCGAGGATGTCGTCGCTCGCGTTCAGGACCGCGACCTGCGCCTTTCCCGCCGTCCCGCCCATGCGCCCCCCGACTGCAAGAAGCGCGCGACGCGGGGCGTCCGCCTTCCCCGAACGGTCGAAACGCCCCCGCGGGAGCGGCCGTCCGCGCCAGGCCGGCGGTCGCCTGCCGTGCCCCGCGCGAGGACGGCCGATCCGACGCCCGCGGACGGTGCGGCGGGTGGGCCCGATGGACGCCGCCGGCACGGCGCGCTACACTTGGGCAAGCGTTTCGTACGTGCAGGATCTCCAGGCAGACACGCTCTCGGTTCTCCGAAGGCGCCGCGGGATCCCGGTGGGTGGGACCGCGGCGTTTCTGCGTCGTGCAACGGAACGCGAGCCGGCTGGCGCTCGATCGGGCGTGCCGGCTACCTGGCATCAACAGACGCGCCTCGTGCGCGACCCACCAGCAGAAAGAACAGGAGAGCGTTCGGCATGGCCGAGCAGGGTACCGTCAAGTGGTTCAACGACGCGAAGGGGTACGGCTTCATCAAGCGCGAGCAGGGGGAGGACCTCTTCGTCCACTTCTCCGCCATCCAGGCCGACGGCTTCAAGAGCCTCGCCGAGGGTGATCGCGTGGAGTTCGAGGTGACCAGGGGGCCGAAGGGTCTCCAGGCCACCAACGTCGTCCGCCTCTAGCGTCGAGCCGTACAGTTCACGGCGCCCCGCCCCCCCTGGGGGCGGGGCTTTTTTTTGGCGTTTTGACCTCCGGCGCCATCGTCGGCATAATCGGCCATCCCCTGCACGAGAGGTGACGCGTGTCGCGAATCCTCGTCGGCCTCCTGATCTTCCAGCTCGTCGGCACGCCGATGGCGTACTTCCTCTGGAGTACGCTGAACGAAGGCCTCGCGATGCAGGCATCCGCCTGGCGCATCGCCCTGGCCTTCCCGGTGCTGGCGCTCTACATCGGCCTCCTCGTCGTCATGGCCCGACAGATCCGACGCTGGCAGGCGGCGCGCGAGGCCGACGCGGCGCGACATTCCGGAGGTGCCCGTGCGTGACACTCCCCGTTACACCGCTCCGGCGACCGGCTCCGACTCCCCGCGCGAGACCGAGCTCACGCCCGAGGAGGAGCCCGACACGAGCGGCACGCTGGTGCTCGTGATGATCATCCTCATGTTCATCGCGGGCGGCTGGATCACCATGTACCTCCTGCTCCTCGAGCGGTGAGCCGATGAAGGTCCACACCTACGAGAAGGCGTTCGTCTGGGTGGGCGCCCTGGTGCTGATCGCCTGCGCCGGCGCCCTGGTGTACGCGTCGCTCGGGATGGGGATCCACCTCCCGGGCCGCGTGGCCGAGGTCGACCCCAACCAGATCCGCAACACGCCCCCCTTCGACCAGCCCGGCGTGCGCGAGATCGGGCCGGGGCGCTACGAGGTCGTGATGCTCGGCCAGATCTGGTCCTTCCTGCCCGGCGAGATCCGCGTCCCGGCCGGCTCGGAGGTCACCTTCACGGCCACGTCGGCCGACGTGATCCACGGCCTGTTCATCGAGCGGACGCGGCTCAACCTCATGCTCATCCCGGGTCAGGTCTCGCGCAACACCATCCGGTTCCCCGAGCCGGGCGAGCACATCATCATCTGCCACGAGTACTGCGGGATCGGCCATCACACGATGGCCGGGAAGGTGATCGTCGAATGAGCGCACCGATCGTCCTCGATCCGCACGGCTACGAGTTCCCGGCCGACCAGAAGCGCTACATCCGCTGGACCATCTACATCGGCTACGCGGCGCTCGTGGCGGGCGTCTTCCACGGGCTCGCCCAGGCGCTCTCGTACGCGAGGATCGACATCCTCGGCTACTTCCCCGGCCTGCGCGGCTACTACCAGGGCCTCACGGTCCACGGCGTGGCCAACGTCCTCATCTTCACGTTCGCCTTCTCGAACGGCTTCCTGCCGCTCGTGACCGCGCGAGCCCTCTCGGAGCCGCTCGTACCGGGCCTCGTCAGGGCCGTCTTCTGGACGCTCCTCGTCGGCAACCTCCTCGTCATCTACGCGGTCGTGTCGAACCAGGCGAGCGTCCTCTTCACGGCGTACGCCCCGCTGCAGGCGCACTGGACCTTCTACCTGGGGCTCGTGCTGGTCGTGGTGAGCACCTGGCTCGCGCTCGTCAACCAGCTCGTCCCCTACCGCCGCTGGCGGAGGGCCAACCCCGGGGCGCGCGTGCCGCTGCTCGCCTTCATCGCCATCGTCAGCTACGTGATGTGGTTCCTCGCGTCGCTGCCGATCGCGACGTCGTTCCTCGGCTTCCTCCTCCCCTGGTCGCTCGGCCTCATGCCCCGCGTCGACCCGCTCTACACGCGCACCCTCTTCTGGTTCACGGGGCACGCCATCGTCTACGCGTGGCTCCTGCCCGCCTACGTGTCCTGGTACGCGATGATCCCGCGGCAGGTGAACGGCAAGCTGATCAGCGACTCCTATACGCGGGTCGTCTTCCTCCTCTTCCTGCTCCTGTCCATCCCGACCGGCTTCCACCACCAGTACACCGATCCCGGCGTGCCGCTCGGCATGAAGGCCCTCCACGGCGTCCTCACGTTCGGCCTCTTCCTGCCGAGCCTCGCGACGGCCTTCTCCGTCATGGCCGCGCTCGAGATCGGCGGCCGCGCGCGCGGCGGGCGGGGGCTCTTCGGGTGGATCCGCAGGCTCCCGTGGGGCGATCCGTCGGTCACGGCGCAGCTCCTCGCGATGATCGCCTTCGTCTTCGGCGGCGTCACCGGCCTGGTGAACGCCAGCTTCACGATGAACCAGGTCATCCACAACACCACCTGGGTCCCCGGCCACTTCCACATGACGATCGGCACCGCCGTCGCGCTCACGTTCATGGGGGTCGCCTTCTGGCTCATCCCCTACCTGACCGGCCGCGGGCTGTACAGCCGGGGCCTGGCGCTCGCCTCGTCCTGGATCTACGCGATCGGGGTGTTCGTCTTCGCCAGGGGGATGATCTCGGGCGGCATCGCCGGGCTGCCGCGTCGGACCTTCCGCGCCCAGGCCGTGTACTCGAGCCCCGACTGGGAGCTGGCCGGCGCGCTCACCGCCGTCGGCGGCACGATCATGTTCATCGGCATCATGCTCTTCTTCATCGTGATCGGCCTGACGATCATCGGCGGGCGTCCGGGCGCCGGGCCGCGGGACATGCCGGTGTCCGAGACGATCACGGCGCCGGCGGCGCACGGCTGGGAGCGGGGGCTCGACCGGCTCGGCTGGTGGGTGGCGGCGACCGTCGTGCTCATCGCCATCGCCTACGGGCCCTTCTTCGTGACCTACGCGCCGAGGCTCGTGTCGCCCGGGTTCCGGCTCTTCTGAGTCGGGCGGCGCGCGAGGGCCGGCCGGCTCACGCCGCCGGCCCGGTCGCGGGGC
>DASVDK010000021.1:0-8079 GCA_036381125.1 Thermodesulfobacteriota bacterium
TCGGGGTCGCGCGGCGGCGTGGGCTGCACCGCCCCGCGCCCGCGGCGCGCCTCGTCGCCGCCGCCGCGGCGGCGCCGGCGGCGGCGCGGCTCGACCTCGCCGGCGGCCGCCATCTGCCCGGCCGCCGCGGCGGCCCGCTCCCACTCGGCCAGGTCGTCGATCAGCTCGCCGCGACAGGCGAGGTCGCGGATGCGCAGGAGCGTGAGGGCGTCGGGGAAGGCCGGCCGCCGCGCCAGCACCGAGGCGCGGCGCGTGTCGGGCTGTCCGACCATGCGCCAGAGGATGAAGAGCGCGCCCCGCAGCGCCTCCGTGTCGCGCCGCGAGAGCGCCAGCCTGAGCGCCAGCGCGCTCGCGATGCCGTCGATGTCGGCCGCCACGCCGTGGCGGGCGCGGTGACGGACCGGACGGCCGCGGCCGCCGCGCCGGCCGCGCGAGTCGGGCTCGTCCTCGTCGCCGTCCTCGCCCGCGACCAGGAGATCGGCGGGGGGCGACCAGGCGGGGAGCCCCTCGGGCCGGTCGAGGAGGAGCGGCATGGCGAGGGTGCCGACGAGCACCGCGTTCGAGACGCTGCGCCGCCCCTTGTCGAAGGCGTCGAGGGCGGTGAGGTGCGCCTCGATGTTGCCCCAGAGGTAGGCCGCGATGGGGTTGCCCTCCTGCTGGAGCACCCAGAGGTTCTGCAGCTCGGGGAGGAGGACGCCGAGGGCGCCCGTCTCGGCGAGCAGGCGCAGCGAGGCGCGCGCCGCGCCGCCGCCGAGGAGCCTGAGGACCTCCTCCATGATGCGCGGCGGCGCGCTCCGGAGGATGTCGGCGCGGTGGCGGCGGATGGCCGACTCGGTGACCGGATCGAGCTGGAAGCCGAGGCGGGCGGCGAACTTGATCGCCCTGAGCATCCGGATGGGGTCCTCGCGGAACCGGATGTCCGGGTCGCCGATGGTGCGGATGACGCGCCGCTCGAGGTCCTCGCGGCCGCCGACGTAGTCGATGACCTCGCCCCGCTCGACGTCGTAGAAGAGGCCGTTGATCGTGAAGTCGCGGCGGACGGCGTCCTGCTCGGCCGTGCCGAAGACGTTGTCGTTGCGGATGAGGAGGTCGTCGCCGGCGCCGTTCTCGACCGGGTCGATCATGGCGCGGAAGGTCGAGACCTCGACGATCTTCTCGCGGAAGAAGACGTGCGCCAGGCGGAAGCGGCGCCCGATGATCCGGCAGTTGCGAAAGAGCCGCTTCACTTCCTCGGGCCGCGCCGAGGTCGCGATGTCGAAGTCCTTCGGCGTGCGGCCGAGGAGGAGGTCGCGCACGCCGCCGCCGACGAGGTAGGCCTCGAAGCCGTGCCGCCGAAGGCGCCGCAGGATCTTGACCGCGTCGGTGTCGAGGAGGAAGCGGGGGATGACGCCGTCGGGGTTGCCCCAGGCGTCGAGGTCGTCGCCCAGCCCGTCGCCGCTCTCGGCGAGGGTCGCGGTCGGCGCGGCGGCCGGGGGTGCGTCGGGAGAGGGCGCCGGGGTCGACTCGCCCTCGGGCGAGGACGGACGGTCGGCCGCCTGATCGGCGGGAGCCTCGGGCTCCGGGCCGCCGGGGCGCTGGAATTCTGTCATACAGTTCACCTTGCTAACACGCTAGGGGCTCGGTCCGATCGATACGGATCGGCCCAGGCGCGGGGTACTGGCGCTCGCACGCGGGCGAGCCCCCGCGCGGCCGCCGGGCGCCGCGTCGAGAGTGGGCGCGCGCCGGAAAGCCGGCGACTAGCGGTACTTACCCTTGAGTGCGTCCGGCACGGCCGTGCTGCTGGGCACGCCGTTGCCGGCACCGGTTCGGCCGTAGTTGAGCTCCCAACCGGTGGCCTTCGTGTCCGTGGCGCTCGTGCGGGCGAAGTTCGCGAAGAGGAGCCCGCCGATCAGGAGCGCGGCGACGGTCCAGACCCAGGGGTTCTGCCAGTCGGTCGGTGCGGTGTGCTCGGCCATATGGCCAATTCTAGCGCGAAGCGGGCCCGGCGTGGACCGGCAACTTGACCGGGATCGCGAGTCCGGTCGGCGCCCGGTCGACGAGAGGCGCCCCGACGGCCGGCGCCTGGGCCGCCGCCGCCTCGCGCGCCATCCGGACCACCCCGTCGACAGTCCCGCGGAAGCGGGCGTCGGTGAGCCCCCGTAGCGGGGCGAGCACGGCGGCGCACATGAGCCCCCGCACGGAGACCAGGCGGGCGCCGAGGTCGGGGATCATGTCCGGGGAGAGGGCCGAGGCGACGAGCCGGACGTCCGGATCGCCGAGGTCGCTATCCCAGGCGACCACGCGCAGCAGGCCGGCCTCCTCGTCGGTCAGGACGGAGACGGCCACGTCGTCGACGGCGAACCGGAAGCCGCCCGGGACCGCCACCGCCTCGGGCGCCATCGCCTCCACGGCCTGCGTGACCACGCGCACCGGCCCGTCCCCGGTCCAGGCGGTCGCCGGCATGCAGGTGACGAGCAGCACGGCGGCCAGGACGGTCGGGCGGCGCATCGGGTCGAGCTCCTCGGAGAGGTTGGGGTCAGGCGCGCTGTGCTATACGCCACCGACCGGGCACGGTTCTGTAATGCGGGTCACAGGTTCGCAAAAAAGCGCCTGGCTGTCCAGCGAGGCACCTGTCGGTCGGCGACTAGGCGTCGAAGCGTGCCGGCTCGGCCGCCGCGCCGTCGCCCGCCTCGTAGGCGCGCGCCAGGAGCTCCACCGGGTGCACGACCGGCATCCGGAGCCCGGCCCGGGCCATCCCCTTGGCGATCTGGATGAGGCAGCCGGGGTTGCCGGTGGCCAGCACGTCGGCCTTCACCTCGCCGATCCGCGACATCTTCCGGTCGAGGATGCGCATGGAGAGGTCGGGGTGGACGACGTTGTAGACGCCGGCCGAGCCGCAGCACCAGTCGCTCTCGCGGATCTCGGCGAGGGTCACGCCCGGGATCTGTCGGAGGACCTCGCGCGGCTCCTGCCGGACCTTCTGGGCGTGCGCGAGGTGGCAGGCCTCGTGGTAGGCGACGACGAGGTCGAGCCGGCCGAGCCGGCCCCTGAGCGGGCCGCCGGCCGCGAGCACCTCCGAGACGTCGCGCACCCGGGCCGCCACTCGCTTCGCCCGCTCCGCCCACTCGGGGTCGTGCTCGAGCAGCTCCCCCCACTCCTTCATGACGGAGCCGCAGCCCGAGACGTTCGTGACCACGTAGTCGACGTCGGCCGCCTCGAAGGCCGCCACGTCGCGCCGGGCGAGCGCCTTGCCCCGCTCGAGCTCGCCCTCGTGGACGTGGAGGGCGCCGCAGCACCCCTGCTCGCGCGGGACGACCACGTCCCACCCGTTCTCGGAGAGGACCCGGATCGTGGCGCGATTGGTTGCCTGGAAGACCTCCCGCATGACGCAGCCGGCCAGGAGCGCCACCCTCCCGCGCCGCTCCCCCTTCGCGGCCGTGAACTCCGGCAGCGGCCGACGGTCGGCCGGCGGTGGCACCTCGGGCAGGAGGGCCTCGCGCCGGGCGTTCGTCGCGCCGAACGCCTTCACGAGCCCGGTCCTGCGGGCGAACGCCTGCAGGCCGCTGCGCTGGTAGAGGCCGATCAGCGTGACGAGCGCGCGCAGGACCCGCGGGTTGGGGAGCACGAGGCCGTAGCCGACCCAGCGTGCGAGCCGCGAGGCGAGCGGCCGCCGGTAGTGACGCTCGATCTGGCCGCGCGCCCGCTCCATGAGCGAGCCGAACTGCACGCCCGAGGGGCAGGCGGTCTCGCAGGCGCGGCAGACGAGGCACTTGTACATGTGGTCCACGAAGCTGTCGGTGATGCCGAGCTTGCCCTCCTGGACCTGCCGGATCAGGTAGACGCGGCCGCGCGGCGAGTCCATCTCCGTGCCCAGCTCGACGTAGGTCGGGCAGGTCGGCAGGCAGAGGCCGCAGTGGACGCAGTCGAGGATCTTCTCCCGCGAGGGCGGGTCGATCTCGTCGAAGCCCGGCCCGGCCGGCCGCGTCGTCTCGGCGATGGCCACTAGATCCCTCCCACGAAGCGCCCCGGGTTCAACCGCCCGTCGGGATCGAACTGCGCCTTGAGCGCCTGCATGAGCCTGAGCGGCGGCCCCACGGGGCCCCAGACGTCGACGGCCGCCTTCACGGCCGCCGGCGCCGATTCGACCACGAGGTGACCGGCGTTCCTGCCGCCCGAGCGCGCCACCTCGCGCAGGTCGCCGAGCGCCGCGGCGAGCGCCGCCGGCTCGCCGCAGAGCGCCACGCGGGCCGAGCCGCTCCCCGCCTCGGCCGTCGCGACCACGTCGGCCAGGCCGTGCGCCGCCCGCATCGACTCGGCGGCCGCGAGGAAGGGCGGCACCGCCGTGACGACGAGCGCGGCCCTCGCGATCGCCCAGCTCCGGCCGTCGGCGGCCAGGCGCGCCGGCGCGTTGCGCACCGCCTCCCAGAAGGCGGCCTGCCGCTCGCCGTCGAGCAGCCGGTCGTGCCGCACGCCGAGCCCCGCGGCCGTGTCGCGGACGGCGACGACCTGCGAGGCGACCTCGTCGGCGATCCCGCCGAAGGCGATGGCCACGAGCACCCGGCCGTCGGGCAACGCCGAGAAGTCCGGCAGCGCGCGGACCGCCCCTCCCGAGACGATCTCCATCGCGGTCGGCAGGAGATGGGAGTCGAGCACCCTGGCGACCAGGCTGCCGGCCACGTCGAGGCTCGGCATCTCGACCACCCAGGTCCGCTCCTCGGCGGGCCTCGGGTGGAGCTTGACCGTCACCCCGGCGATCACCGCGAGCGTCCCGAGCGAGCCGATGTAGAGCTTGTTCATGTCGTACCCGGTGACGTTCTTGACGACCTTCGCCCCGCCCTTGGTGATCGTCCCGTCGGCGTGCACCACGCGGATGCCGATGACGAGGTCGCGCGCCGTGCCGTACCGGAGCCGCGAGGGCCCGCTCGCGTTGGCGGCGAGGACGCCGCCGAGCGTGGCGCGGTCGGCGTGCGGCGGGTCGAGGGCGAGCCACTGGCCCGCCCGCCCGAGGTGGGCGTTCGCGTCGGCCAGGCGGATGCCGGCCTCGAACGTCGCCGTGAGGTCGGCCGGCTCGTGCTCCACCACCCGGTTCATCCGCTCGACGCTCGCCACGAGGTCGACCCGCGCGGGCGTCGCGCCGAGCGACTGCTTCGTGCCGCCGCCCCAGGGGGCCACGACGGCCCCGAGCTCGGTCGCGACCCGCAGGAGGGCCGACAGCTCCTCGATCGTCCCCGGCCGTGCCACCACGGCCGGCAGGACGCCGTCGACGGCGTACCGGGGCCGATCGGCCCGCGGCGCCACCGCGTCGCGGCCGAGGACCTCGGCCACGCGTGCCTCGAGGCGCGCCGGATCGGGCGCCTGCGTCTCGGGTCGAGCCGCTGCCGTGGACATGGGATCGCTCCTCAGAACCGCTGGGCCAGGCCGGCCGCCTCGATCGGGTGCGGCGCGCGGTGGGACGAGGCCACCTCGCCGCAGGCGCGCGAGGTGGGGAAGATCTTCCCCGGGTTCATGCGGCCGTCCGGGTTGAAGACCGCCCTCAGCTTGCGCATGGCGTCGAGATCGGCCTCGTCGAACATGAGCGGCATGAAGTCCATCTTCTCGATGCCGACGCCGTGCTCGCCGGTGATGCTGCCCCCCGCCTCGATGCAGGCGCGCATCATGTCGGCCCCGGCGGCAACGGCCCGCTCGAGCTGGCCCGGCTGGCTGTTGTCGTAGAGGACGAGCGGGTGGAGGTTGCCGTCGCCGGCGTGGAAGACGTTGGCCACCTTGAGCCCCTGTCGCGCGGCCGCCTCCTCGACGACGCGCAGGATCGGCAGGAGCCGGGTCCGCGGGATCACGGCGTCCTGCACGTAGTAGTCGGGGCTGATGCGCCCCATCGCGCCGAAGGCGTTCTTGCGCCCCTTCCAGAGGAGGGCCCGCTCCGCCTCGTCCCGCGCGACCCGGATCTCGCGGACGCGGCAGTCGCGCAGGACCCGCTCGACGACTGCCATCTGCGCGTCGAGTCCGGCGGCGAGCCCGTCGAGCTCGACGAGGAGCACCGCGCCGGCGTCGGTCGGGTAACCGGCGTTCACCGCCGCCTCCACCGCCTGGATGGAGAGGTTGTCCATCATCTCGATGGCGGCCGGGATGATGCCGGCGGCGATGATCCCCGAGACGGCGCGCGAGCCGTCGTCCATCTCGTCGAACACGGCCAGCACCGTCTTCACCGCCTGGGGCTTCTTCAGGATGCGGACCTCCACCTCGACCACCACGCCGAAGGTCCCCTCGGACCCCACGAACGCGCCGACCAGGTCGTAGCCGAGCGCGTCGCTCGCCCGGCCGCCAAGGTGGAGGCGCTCGCCGTCCGGCAGGACCACGTCGAGGCCCAGGACGTGGTTCGTCGTGACCCCGTACTTGAGGCAGTGGGGGCCGCCCGAGTTCTCGGCGACGTTGCCCCCGATCGTGCAGGCCTTCTGCGAGGCGGGGTCGGGCGCGTAGTAGTAGCCGTACGGGGCGAGCGCCTCCGAGAGCCAGAGGTTCACGACGCCCGGCTGGACGACGGCGCGCTGGTTGGGGATGTCGATCTCCACGATGGACATCATGCGCGAGAGGCCGATCATGATGCCCCCCTCGACCGGCAGGCAGCCGCCGGAGAGCCCGGTGCCGGCGCCGCGGGGGATGAAGACGATCCCCTCCTCCTTGCAGAGGCGCACGACCGCCTCGACCTCCTCGCCGGTCCTCGGCAGCACGACGAGGTCTGGCGGGTGTTTGAAGCCGGTGAGGCCGTCGCACTCGTAGGCCGCAAGCTCGTCCGGGTCGACGATGACGGCGTCCGGCCCCACGATGGCGCCGAGCCGGCCGGCGATGCGCCGCACGTCCATGACGTTACCCCTTCTTCTTCTCGAAGAGCGCCGCGTAGCGGGCCCGATCGAAGCCGACGATCACCTCGCGGCCGGTGTCGAGGATGGGGCGGCGCACGAGCCGCGGCTCCTTCGCCATGAGCGCCATCGTCCTCGCCGTGACCGGCGCGTCCGGGTCGATGCCGTGCGTCTTGATCTCCGCCGTACGGCGCGACAGGAGGTCCCCGTCGACGACGCGCGCGGAAAGGTCCTTGATCTCCTCGAGCGTGAGCGGCGCCTTGAAGAGGTCCCGCACCTCGATGTCGGCCCTGGCCTGCGAAAGGAACTCCTTCGCGTTGCGGCAGCCGGTTCAGCCCGGCTTCCAGTAGAAGGTCATGCGCGCCACGGCTCCCCTCCCACCGTTGTCGAGGTATAGTGCGACATCAGACGTCAGATGTCTCAAGCGTAGGGCCCGCCGGGAGGCCTGTCAAGGAGCGATGGTGTCGCGCAGACCGCTGCCCGAGGAGGTGGCCGGGATCCTCGCCGAAGAGATCCGGACGGGACGTCTCCCGGCCGGCGCCTTCCTGCCGGCCGAGCCGCGGCTCATCGAGCGTTTCGGCGTGAGCCGGCCGGTCGTGCGCGAGGCGACCCGCATCCTCGCCGCGCGCGGCCTGGTGGAGGTGCGCCGCGGCGTCGGGGTCGTGGTGCGCGACGCGCCCGATCCGAACCTCGGCGACGCGCTCGCCGCGCGCATCCGCAGCGATGCCGGCGTCCTGCGCGACATCTGGGACGTGCGGATGATGCTCGAGCCGGCCGTGGCCGCGGCCGCCGCCGAGCGGGCCACTGCCGAGGAGGTCGACGCCATCGCCCGTGCGGCGGAGGCGCTCGAGGCGGCCTCCGACCCCGTGGGGGCGGACCTGGCCTTCCACGAGGCGGTCATGCGGGCGGCCCACAACGGCGTCGTGGCGCTCATCCTCGCCCCGCTCGGCGACCTGCTGCGCGCCGAGCGGGCGGCGACCCTCCGCATGGGCCTCGACGCGGCGTCTCGCGGCCACCGGCGGGTCGCCGCCGCCATCGCCGCCCGCGACGCCGCCGCCGCCCGCGCCGCCATGGCGGAGCACCTCGTCGAGGCCCGTCGAGGACTCGAGCGCGCGCTGGCCGCTCCGGAGCGCGAGCCGGTCGCTGCAACGGATGCTCCAGGCACCGGACGGCACCAGGGGTGACGGGGCGCGGCATCGCCGCCCCCGCGTTCCCGCCTCGACCGGCGTACCGGCCCTACTGATCG
>DASVDK010000022.1:0-12329 GCA_036381125.1 Thermodesulfobacteriota bacterium
CTGGTCTCCGCCATGTTCGCGGCCGACCGGCCCGCCTCGCCGACGGCGCGCCGCCTCCTCGGCGCGCTTCGGGCCGCGTGGCGTGCGGTCGCGGCCGTTCCGGGCCGGATCGCGGGCGGGCTGGCCGCCCGGCGCGCGGCGCGCGAGGCGGCCAGGGAGACCGCCGCGGCCGCCGCGGCCACGACCGCCATCGCCGTCTCCCGCCACGGCAAGGCGCCCATCCCGGTGCCGGCCGAGTCGATCGAGGTGCTCCCGGCGCGCCGCCGGAAGCGGGCCGCGGGCGACGCCGTCGTGCCCGAGGCGCGCGGCCCGGAGGACGACGCCACGGACGTGACGCCGGCCGGACAGCCCGCCATCCGGGTGGTCGAGCGCGCCGAGGCGACCGTGGCCGGCAAGGCGACGCGCAAGGGGCGGCGGAGCGGCGACGAGGAGACGCCCCCTCTGCTGCTCATCGACAGCCAGGACCAGGCGAAGAAGGCGGGCTTCCGGTTGCCGACGGTGGCCTTCCTCGACGCGCCCGCGCCGAACCCCAGGGCGGCGATCACCCGGGACGAGCTGCTCGCCAACGCCCGCCTCCTCGAGAACAAGCTCCGCGAGTTCGGCGTCGAGGGCCGGGTGACCGAGGTGCACCCGGGGCCGGTCATCACCATGTACGAGTACGAGCCGGCGCCGGGCGTCAAGGTGAACCGCATCGTCAACCTCGCCGACGACCTCGCCATGGCGCTGCGGGCGCTCTCGGTGCGCATCGTCGCCCCGCTGCCGCACAAGGCGGCGGTCGGCATCGAGGTGCCCAACGCCGTACGCGAGCACGTCGCGCTGCGCGAGATCCTCACGGCCGAGCCGTTCGTCGCGAGCGCCTCGCCGCTCACCTTCGGCCTCGGCAAGGACACGGCCGGCGTGCCGGTCGCCATCGACCTGGCCCGGATGCCGCACCTCCTCGTGGCCGGCGCCACCGGCTCGGGCAAGAGCGTGTCGGTCAACGCCATGATCGTGAGCGTCCTGCTCAAGGCCACGCCCGAGCAGGTGCGCCTCCTCATGGTCGATCCGAAGATGCTCGAGCTGAACGTCTACGACGGCATCCCGCACCTCCTGCTGCCGGTCGTCACCGAGCCCAAGAAGGCGGCCGCCGCGCTCCGCTGGGGCGTCATGGAGATGGAGCGGCGCTACCGGCTGCTTGCCGACGCCGGCGTCCGCAACATCGACCAGTACAACCGGAACGTGAACGAGGGGAAGGTCCAGCCGAAGGCCGACGAGGAGCCGCCGCGGCCGCTCCCCTACATCATGATCGTCGTCGACGAGCTGGCCGACCTGATGATGGTGATCGGCCGCGAGATCGAGGAGTCGATCGCCAGGCTCGCGCAGAAGGCGCGCGCCGCCGGCATCCACCTGCTCCTCGCGACGCAGCGGCCGTCGGTGGACGTCATCACCGGCCTCATCAAGGCGAACTTCCCGGCGCGCATCGCCTTCCAGGTGGCGAGCAAGGTGGACAGCCGCACGATCCTCGACACGAACGGCGCCGAGCACCTCCTGGGGCAGGGCGACATGCTGCTCCTGCCGCCCGGGTCGTCGAAGCTGCAGCGGATTCACGGCGCGTACGTGAGCGAGGTCGAGATCAAGCGGATCGTCGACTTCCTGAAGGCGCAGGCCGAGCCCGAGTACGACGAGTCGATCCTCGAGGGGGCCGACGACGACGAGCCCGGGCTGCTCGACGACGAGGAGGTCGATCCGAAGTACGACGAGGCGATCCAGGTGGTCTCGGAGGCGCGGATGGCCTCGACCTCGCTCATCCAGCGGCGGCTGCGCATCGGCTACAACCGGGCGGCCCGGATGATCGAGCGGATGGAGCGCGAGGGGATCGTCGGACCCGGCGACGGCAGCAAGCCGCGTGAGGTCCTCGTCGGCCGGATCGGCCGCACGGGGCCGGACCGGGTATGAAGGGGAGGCTCGTCGCCGTGCTGATCGCGGCGGTCGCCACGGCGCAGGCGGCCGGCGCGGCCCAGCCGACCGGGGCGCCCGGTCCGGCCGGCGGGAGCGAGGCGGCCGGGACGCCCGGCTCGGCCGCGACGCTCGTGCCGGGCCTCCACGAGACGGCGCTGCGCGTGCAGCAGACGTACGACCAGACGCGCGACCTGACGGCCCGCTTCACGCAGGAGTCCACCTCGGCGGCGCTCGGGCGCAGCCAGCGCGCCGAGGGGCGCGTGACGATTCGCAAGCCGGGCAAGATGCGGTGGGACTACGAGGGCCGGTCGGGCAAGCCCGGCCAGGTGATCGTGAGCGACGGCAAGACGCTCTGGATCTACAACCCGGAGGACAGGAGCGTCATCAAGAGCGAGATCGGGGGGGCGCTCGAGCGGACGCCGCTCGCCTTCCTCATGGGGCTCGGCGAGCTGACCCGCGACTTCGAGGTGGGCCGCCCGCCGGCCGACCTCGCGCTCGGCCGTCCGGGGGACGTCGTGCTCGAGTTGACGCCGAAGGAGGCGATCGCGGCGCTCCAGAACCTCTACCTGGCCGTCGACCCGGAGCGGGCGCTCGTCACGGCCGCGCTCATCGTGGATCCCTTCGGCAACCGGACCCGGCTCGCGTTCGAGGACATCCGGACCAACACCGGCGTCCCGGAGTCGCGCTTCGCCTTCACCGTGCCGCCCGGCGTGCAGGTCGTCACGCCGCCGCGGCTCCAATAGGGGTAGAGGACCATGCCGTCGTTCGACGTCGTCTCGCAGGTGAACCTCCAGGAGGTCGACAACGCCCTCAACCAGGCGATCAAGGAGATCCAGACCCGGTACGACTTCAAGGGGTCGAAGTCGGAGATCCGCCGCGGCGACAAGGGCGCCTTCACGATCATCGCCGACGACGAGTTCAAGCGAAAGGCGGTGGTCGACATCGTCCAGTCGAAGCTCGCGAAGCGGGGCGTCTCCATCAAGGCGATGCAGCTCGGCAAGGTCGAGCCGGCCGCGGGAGGCACCGTCCGCCAGGAGGTGACCTTCCTCTCGGGGATCCCGACCGAGAAGGGCAAGGAGATCGTGAAGCACCTCAAGGAGACGAAGCTCAAGGTCCAGGGGGCCATCCAGGACGAGCAGGTGCGGGTCTCCGGCAAGAGCAAGGACGAGCTGCAGGCGGCCATCCAGGCCATCAAGTCGAAGGACTTCGGCCTCGACCTGCAGTTCACGAACTATCGGGACTAGCTTGGCGAAATCCGTCTACTACGTCTCCCTCGGCTGCCCCAAGAACTTCGTGGACACCGAGGTCATGCTCGGAGCCCTCGACCGGGCGGAGTACCGGCCGGTGTCGGACCCGGCCGAGGCCGACGTCCTCGTCGTCAACACCTGCGCCTTCATCCGCGAGGCGAAGGAGGAGTCGGTCGAGACCATCCTCGAGCTGGCCGAGTACAAGCGGCCGGGGAAGGGGCGGGCGTCGACGCTGGTCGTCACCGGCTGCCTGTCGCAGCGCTACGCGCCCGAGCTGAAGCGCGAGATGCCGGAGGTCGACCTCTTCATCGGCACCGGCGACTACGCGAAGCTGCCGGACCTGCTCGAGCTGCCGCGCGAGGCGCAGCGCGCCTTCACCATCGGGCCGGCCGGCTACCTCCCCGGCGCCGGCGACACGCGGCCCACGACCGTCGGCAAGGCGACGGCCTACCTGAAGATCTCCGAGGGCTGCAACCACACCTGCGCCTTCTGCATCATCCCGAGCCTGCGGGGCCGGCTCGTCTCGCGCCCGATGGACGACGTCGTCGCCGAGGCGGCGCGGCTCGCCGCCGGCGGCACCAGGGAGCTGATCGTCGTCTCCCAGGACACGACCGCCTACGGCCACGACCGGCGCGACGGCACGGCGCTGCCGGCGCTCGCGCGGCGGCTCGCCGCGATCCCGGGCCTCGAGTGGATCAGGCTCATGTACGCCTACCCGAGCGAGGTGACCGACGAGCTGATCGACCTCCTCGCCGGGGAGCCGAAGCTCTGCGCCTATCTCGACGTGCCGATCCAGCATGTCGCCGACCCGGTGCTCCGGGCCATGCGCCGCAAGGGGGACGGGGGGCAGATCCGCCGGCTGGTCGAACGGCTGCGCGCCCGCGTGCCGAACCTCGCCCTGCGCACGAGCGTCATCGTCGGCTTCCCCGGGGAGACCGACCGCGACTTCGAGGCGCTCCTGCGCTTCGTCGAGGAGGGGCACTTCGACCACCTCGGCGTGTTCCGCTTCTCGAAGGAGGAGGGGACCCACGCCGACACGCTCGAAGGACAGGTCCCCGAGCGGATCAAGCGCCAGCGTCGCTCGGCGATCATGCGGGCCCAGGCGAAGGTGGCGGCCGCCAGGAACCGCGCGCGCGTCGGGACGGTTCAACGTGTACTGGTCGAGGGGGTGAGCGCGGAGACCGATCTCCTCCTGCGCGGGCGGACGAGCCAGCAGGCGCCGGAGATCGACGGGATGACTTACCTGAACGCTGGGCAGGCG
Organism: Thermodesulfobacteriota bacterium; assembly: GCA_036381125.1. Taxonomy (GTDB): domain Bacteria; phylum DASVDK01; class DASVDK01; order DASVDK01; family DASVDK01; genus DASVDK01. Next base: position 4,447 of record DASVDK010000022.1, read on the forward strand.
CCCGCCGGGGCCATCGTCGACGCCCGGGTCGAGGCCGCTCACGGATACGACCTCGTCGCCGGAATTGTTGACAACCCCGCGTAAGCAGGTACTATAGCGGGTCTTTTTACCAGCGGAAGGAGTCCGGATGGCGACCAAGCCCGGCGCCCGCGACCCGATGACCGAGATGCGGGACATCCTCCTCAGGATGCGCAAGACGCTCCTCGGCGAGATCCGGGACAACGTCAAGGAGGAGAGCGACTACCTCAAGGCGCCCGCCACCGGGGACATCTACGACCTGGCGTCGTCGGAGCGCGAGCGCGAGTTGTCCCTCCTCCTCGGCGACCGGGACCGCGAGAAGCTCAACGAGATCAACGAGGCGCTGCGCCGGATCGAGGACGGCTCGTACGGCTACTGCGAGGAGTGCGGCGAGCGGATCGGCATCGGGCGGCTCAAGGCGATGCCCTTCACGCAGCTCTGCGTGGAGTGCAAGTCGCGGCTCGAGAAGGAGATCGGCTCCCGCAAGCGCTTCGACGAGGAGTCGACGTACCGCGATCTCTCGGTGAGCGACGACGACGACGAGTAGGCTCGCACCCGGCGCCCACGGCGCTCACGAGGGGCCGGCTCCCGCCGGGAGCCGGCCCCTTCGTGTTTCGGCGTCCGTCGCGGATGCCGCAACGTGCCTGCGGCATCGCCGTCCCTGCCTCGATTCCGCCGGTCATCGTCGGCGTCGCGGCCTCCGAGACGCCGATCGCCCGCCGGGCGGCCCGCCCGGCCGGTTCTCCTCGCCGCGTCCTACGTGAAGAGCAGCGGCTCGTTGTCCCGGATGACGCGCCCCTGCGTGCTGAGCGCCTCGCGCAGGTAGCGAGGCAGGTGGAAGAGGCCGGCGTTGGTCTCGCCGTCGAACCAGCGCATCGGGCCGTCGATCCGCTTCTTGACGCGGGTGTCGACCTCCTGGATCGAAAGGGCGCGCGGGTCGGGCCCCTTCGTGGCGAGGGCGAAGGTCCAGGGGAGGCCGAAGCTCGACACCTGGGCGATGAAGGGGCGCACGACCGGGAACGCCGTCCGCAACGTGGCGACGACCGAGGCGAGGTTGAAGAGCATGTGGGGGGCCGCCGTGCCGGCCTGGAGGGCGATCACCCCGTGCTCGGTGAGCCGGTCGCGGACGAGCTGGTAGAACTCCGTCGTGTAGAGGAGGTAAGCCGGGCCCTGCTCGATCGGGTCCGGAAGATCGATGACGATGGCGTCGAACGTCTCGCTGGTCTGCTCGAGGTGCTTGCGCGCGTCCTCGAACCGCAGCTCCGTTCGCGGGTCCTCGAAGGCCCCGGCGGCGTAGCTCGGCAGGTGCCGCCGGCAGGCGAAGACGACCTCCTCGTCGATGTCCACCATGAGCGCGCGCTTGACGGTGCGGTGCCGGAGCGCCTCCCGGAGGGTCGCCCCCTCGCCGCCGCCCACGACCATGATCCGCTCGGGCCCTGTCGGGTGGGCGACGAAGGCGGGATGGATGATCGCCTCGTGGTAGATGAACTCGTCCGTCTCGCTGGACTGCAGCTTGCCGTCCAGGATGAGCGCCTTGCCGTACGAGCCGGTCAGGACGATGTCCACCTCCTGGAACTTCGTTCTGGCGTGGTAGATCGTCTCGACGATCGAGTGGCCGTGCAGCTCGTCGGCGCTCAGATACTCAAAGAACCACTTCGAGGTCCGCGGACTCATAGAGACCCACCCCTGCGGTCACGGGAGCTGGCGCCGGCTTGTGCGGGAGCTTCTCGTTGCGCTCGGCGTTGATGATGCCGCGCTTCATCTCGACCAGGCTGGGGTTCTGGCTCTCGAAGGCGCGGATGAGCGACTCGGCGGCCATCTCGGGCTGCAGGAGATCGCCGCACGTGAAGATGTCCACCGCCGCGTAGCCGTACTCGGGCCAGGTGTGAATGGAGAGATGGGACTCGGCGATGATCACCATGCCGGAGATCCCGAACGGATTGAACTCGTGGAAGGAGACATCGACGATCGTCGCCTTGGCGTCACGGGCGGCGGCGACCATCGCGGACTTGACGTACTCGAGGTCCTTGATCGACTCGGTGTTGCAGTCACGGAGTTCGAGCAGGAGGTGGGTCCCGAGTGCGTTCAATCCATCTGCCCTCCTATCCGCCAGCCTCCACCCGACCTGCGCCGGGCAGAGCCAGAGGCTCCTTGGCGTGGGGCCCTTAAGCGTCGCCGCGCCTGCCTGCGCCGCGACCGCGTTCGGCTCCCTACGGCAATGAGCCCGGAGGCGCTCGCAAGACACTCCGCGAGGCTCTCCGGGCCGGGTTTCGCATGCATATAAACAGACCCCCCCCTGCGCTGCAAGTGAAAACTGCCACGCGGTCGGGTCTTTTTTTCGGGGACGCGGGCTAGCGCAGCGCGCGGCTGCGTCGAGACGGGCTCCGTCGTTCCGCGGCGCGGCGCCGCTGGTAGCGGTCGACGTTTCGCTCGTGCTCGGCGAGCGTCGTGGCGAAGATGTGGGTCCCGTCGTTCCGGGAGACGAAGTAGAGATACGGCACCGGAGCCGGCCGGACCGTGGCTTCGAGGGCCGCCCGGCCGGGGTTCGCGATCGGACCGGGCGGCAGCCCGCGGATCCGGTAGGTGTTGTAGGGCGTCCAGGTCAGGAGGTCTGACTTCCGGATGTTCCCGTCGAAGTCCTGGATGCCGTAGATCACGGTGGGGTCGCTCTGGAGCGGCATCCGCCGCTTGAGCCGGTTGCGGAAGACCGCGGCGACGAGAGGTCGCTCGTGAGGCTGCCCCGTCTCCTTCTCCACGATCGAGGCGAGCGTCACCAGCTCGTGTTCGGAGAAGCCCTGCGCCTTCGCCTCGGCAAGCAGCTCGGCCGAGACGTTCGCCCGGTACTGGGCGACCATGGTGCGCAGGATCTGGTCCGGCGAGAGGCCGCGGACGAACCGGTACGTATCAGGGAACAGGTAGCCTTCGAGGCGATCGGCCGGAACGCCGAGGCTCCTGGCGAAGGCCGGATCCTCGGCGCGCGCGACGAACGCCTCGGCCTCGGTGAGCCGCTCGGCCGCGAGCAGCGACGCGATCTCGCGCACCGTCCAGCCCTCGGGGATCGTCACCTGGTGCTGGCGCACCTCGCCGCGGACGAGGCGACCCAGCACGTCGCGCGCGGAGGCGTCCGACGGGAACTCGTACTCGCCCGCCTTGAGGCGGCCGGCCGCCCCGGTCAGGCGGGCGTACCAGGCGAGGAGCCGGCCGTCGCGGACGACGCCGGCCGCCTCGAGGTCGCGGGCGACCGCGGCGAACGGCCGCCCGGGCGGGACTTCGACCACGCGCGTGGCGCCGGCCGGGCCGGCGGGGGACGACAGCGCGAGATACCCGTAGGCGGCGGCACCCGTCGCGACGACGAGGACGAGGAGGACGGCGAGCAGGGCGGCGCGGCGCATACGGCGGTGACCTCTCATCGGGGCCGCGGCTGCTGCGGCCCGGGGACCATGACGCGGGCGCCCCGGCGTCGTCCGAGCCGCCTGGCGCTCCGCCTGGCTAGTCCGGCTCGTCGGCCGGCCGCTGCCGCGAGGCCCGGATGGATGCCTGGCGGTCAAGGTAGCCCTGCAGGATGAGCGCCGCGGCAACGGTGTCCACGACCGCCTTGCGCTTGCGCCGCGAGACGTCGCCCTCGAGGAGCGCCCGGTTGGCCGCGACGGTGGAGAGCCGCTCGTCCCAGGTGACCACCGGGAGCCCGAGGGCGGCCTTGACCGCCTCGGCGAACTCGAGCACCGAGACGGCCTGCGGGCCGAGCGTCCCGTTCATGTTCTTCGGCAGGCCGATCACGATGCGCTCGACCTCCCACTCGGCGACGAGGCGGCGAAGCGCGTCGAGGTCCGCCGCCATGCCGCGGCGGGAGAGGGTCGAGAGCCCCTGGGCGGTCCAGCCCAGCTCGTCGCTCACGGCCACGCCGATCGTCTTCGTCCCGACATCGAGCCCCAGTGTTCGTCCCATGGTCGAGTCTCCGAAATCCCTCAAAGTAGGGCGGTCAGCTCACCGAGTCAAGCGGGGACACGAGGCTGTTGACAGCCGCGGCGCCGCGAGAGTAGAGTCCCGCCTCTCGGAGGGACCGACCATGGGCGCGCCTCCCAATGCCGGAACCCGGCCGGCTTCCCCCGGCCACCGGGCGCTCGTCTCCCGGATGAAGGACCCCGACGCCGATGTCCGGGCGGCTGCCGCCTCGGCGCTCGAGCGGATCGAGGCCCGGGCGACGCTCGACCGCCTGGTCGCGACGTTCGACTCGAGCGACCCCCAGATGCAGCTCAAGATCGTCTTCGGCCTGAAGAGCCTCAACGACGAACGGGCGCTCGACCCGCTCGTGCGGGCGCTGCACGCGGAGTCGGACGAGGTGCGCGCGTCGGCCGCACGGGTCCTCGGCGACCTCGCGCACCCGCGCACCGTCGGGCCGCTCGTCGAGGCGCTCGACGACCCGAGCCTGCCGGTGCGTGCGGTGGCCGCCGAGGCGCTCGGGCGCTTCCGCGACCGCCGGCTGACCGATCCGCTGGTAGCCTGCCTCGACACCACGGACGAGCACCTGCTCGACGCCGTGCTCGGCGCGCTCGGCGCCATCGCCGATCCGCGTGCGGAAGCCGCCATCCTCCCGTTCCTCGACCACCCCTCGCCCAGGATCCGGGCCCGCGCCTGCTGGGCGCTCGGCAACCTTTAGAGTCAAGAGGGGGACTCCGGCCTCGCCTCGCTCGGCCTCCGCCCCCCTCCTGACGACCTCCCCGGAGCCTCACTCGCTCGGGCCGGAGTGAATCCGGCCCTCGCTTCAGAAGCTCCTCCGCCGATGACCTAGCCCAGCGTCGCCGCGAGTTCTCGACAGCGTTCGCCGACGGCGCCCCGATCCTCGGCCGCGGCCCGCAGGAGGCGGCGGGCCTCGGGGCTGCCGACCGCGGCCAGCGCCTCGGCCGCGGCGATGCGGACGACCGGCGGCTCCGCGCGGCCGAAGACTCGCCTGAGCAGGCCGGGCGGCTCGAGCAGCTTGCCGAGCGCCTCGACCGCCTGCGCCCCGCCGACCAGCCCGAGTGCTTCGATGGCGTGGCGCCGCACCTCTGGGTTGGCGGCACGCCGGTTGGCGCCGAGCGGCTTGCCGCGCGCGATCGCCTCGAGCGTCGGCAGCGCGGCCGCCTCGCGCCAGGCCCCGACGGCGAGGATCGCGTGGACCTGGATCTCCGGATCGTCGCTCGTCAGGCAGCCCACGACCTCGCCCCGCGCCCGCGGCCCGCCGATCTTCGAGAGCGCCTGCACGGCCGCGCGCCGCACGCGGGTGTCCTCGTGCGCGAGCAGCGCCGTGAGCGCCGGCACCGAGCCGCGGCTCCTGAGCTCCCCGAGGAGCGTCACCATGTTCCGCACGACGAACCACCGGGGATCCTGGAGCCTCAGCTCCAGCTCCGGCACGGCGCTCTCACCGAAGAGCGTGATGACCTGCGAGAGCGCTCGTCGGGCCCCCCGGTCCTCGCCGGTGCTGAGCGCGTCGAGGAGCGCGCCGAGCGCGCGCGCGCCGAGGCGGGTGAGCGCCCGGCCCAGTACCTCGCGCTCGCCGCGCGCCTCGCGCGAGCCGACCCGCTCGACGAGCCAGGTGAGGAGCGGCTCGTCGATCAGCTCGGCGAGGAGCGCGTCGGCCATCTGCTGGTGCACGGCGCCGCGCCGGCCGGTGCTGCCGCCCGCGTGCTGGCCGAGCACCGCGATGGCCGGCAGCAGCGTGTCGAACGGGGCCGTGTTGCGCAGCTCGAGGGCCGTCCACCGGAGCTTCTCGACGGTGTCCTGGTAGGCGACGCTGTCGGTCTCGCGGTCGAGCCTGGCGAGCAGCGCGAGGAGCTGCTGCTCGGCCGTCATCCGCTCCGGTTCGGGAGCCGGCTCCGGCTGTTGGGAGGCGCCCGCGTCCCCGGCGGCGTCGCCGGCCTCGGCGGCCTCGGCCTCCGGCGGCGTCCAGGTCGTGCGCGGCTCGGCGCGCTCGGCCGACGCCTGCTCGAGCTTCGCGAGGATCGCGTCGAGGTCGGCCTGGTTGGCCCAGATCGCCCGGACACCGGCCTCGGCGAGACAGGCCTCGAAGCCGCCGTCGCGGGCGAGGTCCTCCGGATCGACGGTGAGGAGGTGGAGCAGGTGGCCGAGTTCGTCGGCCGTGGCCTCGCGGCGCAGGTAGAGGCGGCTCACGCGCCGCACGACGCACTCGTGGGCGAGGTCGGCCACGCCGGGCACCTGCCCGCCGACGAGCCTGCCGTTCTCGGTGAAGCCGCGGCGGCCGACGCCCAGCTCGACCGGCTCGGTGGAGCCGGCGTCGCGGCCGACCTGGAACCGCTCGTGCGCCTCGCGCACCTTCTCGTTCGCGATGCGCAGCGCCGGGTGCGCGGGCGGGTAGAAGAGCGTCGCCTTGTAGGCGCGCGCCAGCTCGCCGAGGAAGCCCTCGAGGAGCGGATCGGTGGTGGAGCCACCCGAATTCTCGGTCCGGCGCATGAGGCGGCGGAGTCTACTCGTGGCCGCGTGCCTTGTCAACCGCGGTAGAATCGCCCAACCATGCGAACGCGCACGGTCTACCGCTGTCAGGCCTGCGGCCGCGCCGAGCCGCGCTGGGCCGGGCGGTGCGCCGGCTGCGGGGAATGGCACACCCTCGTCGAGGAGCTGGAGGCGCGATCGGCCCGCCAGGGCGGCAGGCCCGGTACGCACGCCCCGCCAGGCGATCGGTCGGCCGCCCGGCCCACGCCGATCACCGACGTCGAGGACGACGAGGCGGCTCGCCTCGTGACCGGCCTGTCGGAGTTCGACCGGGTGATGGGCGGCGGCATCGTCCCCGGCTCCGCCACGCTCGTCGGCGGCGACCCCGGCATCGGCAAGTCCACCCTCCTCATGCAGGTGGCCGGCCGGCTCTGCGGGCAGGGGGCCGCCGTGCTGTACGTGTCGGGCGAGGAGTCGGCGCGCCAGACCCGGCTGCGCGGCCGGCGGCTCGGCGTCGAGGCCGGGTCGCTCCTCGTCTACGCCGAGACGCGTCTCGAGGCGGTGCAGCTCGAGGTCGAGCGTCTGGCGCCGGCGGCCCTCGTCATCGACTCCATCCAGACGCTCGCCACCGACGCGCTCGACAGCGCGCCGGGCTCCGTCGGGCAGGTTCGGGAGACGGCCGCCCGCCTGGTGCGCCTCGCCAAGGCGGGCGGCCCGGCGGTGTTCCTCGTGGGCCACGTCACCAAGGAAGGGGCCATCGCCGGGCCGCGCGTCGTCGAGCACATGGTCGACACCGTCCTCTACTTCGAGGGCGATCGCGGCCACCCCTACCGCATCCTGCGCGCGGTCAAGAACCGGTTCGGCTCCACCAACGAGATCGGCGTCTTCGAGATGAAGGATCGCGGCCTCGACGAGGTGGCGAACCCGTCGGAGCTCTTCCTCTCGGAGCGCCCCGCCGACGCCGCCGGCTCGGCGGTCGTGGCGAGCCTCGAGGGGAGCCGGCCCGTCCTCGTCGAGGTCCAGGCCCTCGTGGGCCACGCGACCTACGGCACGCCGCGTCGGACGACCATCGGCGTCGATCCGAACCGGGTGGCGCTGCTCGTGGCGGTCCTCGAGAAGGCGGCCGACGTGACGCTCGTCGCGCAGGACGTCTTCGTCAAGGTGGCCGGCGGGGTGAAGCTCTCCGAGCCCGCGATCGACCTGGCCCTCATCGCCGCGCTCGCCTCGTCCGTGCGCGACCGCCCGCTCGATCCCGAGACGCTCGTCTTCGGGGAGGTCGGGCTCTCGGGCGAGGTCCGAGCTGTCGCCCAGGCCGAACTCCGCCTGCGCGAGGGCGCCAAGCTCGGCTTCACGCGGGCCGTCCTCCCGCGCGGCAACGCCCGCCGCCTCGTCGAGGCGGCCGGTCTCGAGATCGTGGGGGTGCGGGACGTGAGCGAGGC
>DASVDK010000023.1:0-8047 GCA_036381125.1 Thermodesulfobacteriota bacterium
TCCATCGACGGTTCGCGGCCGCTCACGCCGCCGCTCCGGCCTGCCGATGTACACTGCTTCGGGCGGCGCGTATAGTACCAGAAGCGCTCGCTTCCAGGGAGGCACGCCCTCTGCTCGCCGCACTCGCCACCTCGCCTGCCGCCGCGGCCCTCGGCGCTCTCGGCCTGGCCTTCGCGGCCTTCGTCAAGGGTGCGATCGGCGCCGGCTTCCCGGTCATCGCGGCCCCCGTCGTCGCCTCGTTCGTCGATCCGCAGACGACGATCATCGCCGTCTCGGTGCCCGGCCTCGCCATGAACCTCCTCCAGATCTCGGGGGGCGACCGCCTCGTCGGCATCCTGCGGCGCCACCTCCCCTTCCTCCTCGTGGCCGTCGCCTCTACCACGATCGGCGCGCTCCTCGTCAGGCGGCTCGACCCCGACGTGGTCCGCTTCGTCCTCGGCCTGGTCACCCTCGGATGGCTCGCCCTGGGCGTCTTCAAGGTCTCCGTGGCGATCACCCCTGCGCGGGAGCGCTGGGCCGCGCCGCTCCTCGGCGCGGTCGCCGGCGTCATCGGCGGGGCGACCACGATCTTCTTCCCCGTCATCGCCATCTACCTGCTCGGCGTCGGCGTCGAGCGGCGGCACTTCATCCAGGCCATCTCCTGCATCTTCGCGCTGCTGCAGACGATCCAGCTCGGCGCCCTCGCCGTCTTCGGCGCCGTGACCGGGCCGCGGCTCCTCTACGCGCTGGCTGTCTCCGTCCCCTGCGCGCTCGGCTTCGCCGTCGGGCAGGCCTCGCAGCGGCGGCTCGACCAGGTGCGCTTCATGCGGGCGGTCCGGCTGCTGCTCGCCGCCACCGCCCTCCAGCTCGTCTATCGCGGCCTTGCCGGCTGACGCGACGAGAATGCCGTTTTATTCTGTTGACTTTCCGGCGGTCGCGCCGTAGGCTGGCGACGGTATCCCGTATCCCGAGTCGAGGTCACCATGACGCAACCGCTGCCCCGCCTCGAGATCGCGGTTCCCCGCCCCCTCCGAGAAGAGGTCTACCTGCGGCTCAGGCGAGCCATCCTCGACTCGGTCTACCCGGCCGGGACGAAGCTCGTCGAGGCCGATCTCGCGGCCGCCCTGTGCATCAGCCGCACCCCCATCCGCGAGGCGCTGCACAAGCTGGAGCTGGAGGGCCTGGTCGAGCGGGTGCCCGGGGGGACGGGGCTGCGCGTGGCCGGCCTCTCGCGCGAGGAGGTGGAGGAGATCTACGGCCTCCGCGCGGCCCTCGAGGGCTACGCCGCGAGGCTCGCGGCCGCCCGCATGACCGCAGAGGAGGCGGCGCGGCTGTCGGCGCTCCTCGACGCCAGCGCGGAGGCCGTTGCCGCCGGGGACGCCGCGGCGCTCCTCCGGCTCAACACCGAGTTTCACGAGGCGATCTATCGGATCGCGGGGAGCCGGCGCCTCGAGGGGCTCGTGCGCGGGCTCCACGAGCAGGTGATGCGCTACCGCGCGGCGACGCTCGAGATCCGCGGGCAGGGCCGGGCCGGCCTCGACGAGCACCGGGCCATCCTCGGGGCGCTCGCCGCCGGGGACGCCGGCCGCGCCGAGGCGCTCGTCGTGGCGCACGTGCAGCGCAAGATGCGCGTCGTGGCCGAGCATCTTTCCAGGGAGACAGACTGAAGATGACGCAGAGCCAGGCGCGGCCGGCCGCCGGCCGCCACTTCCTGCAGATCCCCGGCCCCACCAACACCCCCGACCGCATCCTGCGCGCCATGGCGGCGCCGGTCATCGACCACCGCGGGCCGGCGTTCGCGCGCCTCGCGCTCGGGCTGCTCGCCGACCTCAAGAAGGTCTTCAAGACCGAGAAGGGGCAGGTCGTCCTCTTCCCCGGCTCGGGGACCGGGGCCTGGGAGGCGGCGCTGGTGAACACGCTCTCGCCGGGCGATCGCGTGCTCACGTTCGAGACCGGGCACTTCGCCATGCTCTGGGCCGAGATGGCGCGGGCGCACGGGCTCGAGGTGGAGACGGTGCCGCTCGAGTGGGGGCAGGGCATCCCGGCCTCCGCCGTCTACGAGACGCTCGCGGCCGACACGGGGCACACGTACAGGGCGGTCCTCGCGGTCCACAACGAGACCTCCACCGGCGTCACGAGCAACATCGCCGCCGTGCGGAGCGCCATCGACCGCGCCCGGCACCCGGCGCTCCTCCTCGTCGACACCGTCAGCTCGCTCGCCTCCATCGACTTCCGCATGGACGAGTGGGGCGTCGACGTCGCCGTCACCGGCTCACAGAAGGGTCTCATGCTCCCGCCGGGCATCGGCCTGGTCGCCGTCGGCCCCAGGGCGCTCGAGGCCTCCCGGTCGAACCGGACGCGACGCAGCTTCTACGACTGGCGGCCGGTGATCGAGCAGAACCAGAAGGGCTTCTTCCCCTACACGCCGGCCACGAACATGCTCTACGGTCTGCGCGAGGCGCTCGACATGCTCTTCGAAGAGGGGCTCGAGCAGGTCTTCGCGCGGCACGCCCGCCTGGCCGACGGCGTGCGGGCGGCGGTCAGGGCGTGGGGGCTCGAGATCCTCTGCCAGGACCCGGCCGAGTACTCGAACACCCTCACGGCCGTGAAGATGCCGCCCGGCCACGACGCGGACCGGCTGCTCGCCGTGGTCCTCGAGCGGCACAACCTGTCGCTCGGCATGGGGCTGTCGAAGATCAGGGGGAAGGTCTTCCGGATCGGCCATCTCGGGCACCTCGGCGAACTCGAGGTGCTCGGCACCCTGGGCGGCGTCGAGATGGGGCTCGAGGCGCTCGGCATCGACGTGCCGCTGGGCGCCGGCGTCCGGGCCGCTCAGGAACGGTTCCTCGCGCACCACGACGCGAGGCGATAGCGCGGCCGCCGCCGCGCAGGAGAAGGAGTGCCGCCATGCGCCTGATCTCCCGTCGCCAGCTCCTCGTCGCAGTCGCCGCAAGCGCCGCCCTCGGCGTCTCCGGGCTCGGCCCCGGCTCGGCGGCCGCCGCCGAGCCGGTCGTCCTGCGGCTCGGGCACGTCGGGTTCCCGAACTCGCTGTTCGACATCACCGCCAACGAGTTCGCGAAGCGGGTGAACCAGCAGCTCAAGGGGAAGGTCGAGGTCCGCGTCTTCCACTCGTCGCAGCTCGGCAGCGACGAGCAGATGCTCAAGGGGGTGCGCGTCGGCGCGCCGGAGATGTTCCTGCCCTCCACCATCATGAGCACGGTCGACGCGAAGTTCGGCGTCTTCGAGATGCCGTACATCATCGTGAGCCGCGCGCACATGAAGAAGGTCGCCGAGAGCCCCGTGATCGAGCAGATGCTCTTCTCCGGCCTGCCGGCCAAGGGCCTGCGCGTCCTCGGCATCTGGGAGAACGGCTTCCGGCACATCACGAACAACGTGCGGCCGATCGTCAGGCCGGAGGATCTCAAGGGGATCAAGCTGCGCGTCCCGTCCGGCGTCTGGCGCGTGCGGATGTTCCAGGCGTACGGCGCCAACCCCTCCCCGATGCCGCTCAACGAGGTCTACTCGGCGCTCCAGTCGGGCGTCATGGACGCGCAGGAGAACCCGCTCGCGCAGATCTGGGGCGCCAAGTTCCACGAGGTGCAGAAGTACCTCTCCATGACCGGCCACGTGTACAGCCCCGCCTACCTCACCATCGGCGAGACCGCCTGGAAGCGGCTCGCGCCGGACGTCCAGCAGGCGCTCGCGCGGATCGCGCGCGAGGTCGGCGACTTCGCCCGGAGCGAGGGCGAGCGGCTCGACTCGGAGCTGATCGGCCAGATGAAGGGCATCGCGGTCAACGAGGCGGACAAGGACGCCTTCATCCGGGCGTCGTCGAGCGTGTACGAGCGGTTCGCCGCCGAGGTGCCGGGCGGCGGGGCGCTCATCGACACCATCCAGGGGCTCCGCTGATGCCGGCGCGGCGCGCGGGTCGGGGGACCCGCGCGCTCGACCTCCTGGTGGCGGCGGCCGAGTGGCTCGCGGTGGGGCTCCTCGTCGCCATGGTGGCCGTCGTCACGGCCGCGGTCTTCTACCGGTACGTGCTCGACGACTCGCTCGTCTGGTACGACGAGGGCGCGTCGTTCCTCCTGGTCTGGCTGACGTTCGTCGGCTCGGTCGCGGTGGCGCGGCGCCGCCGTCACATCAGCTTCGAGCTGTTCGTCGAGCGGCGGACGCCGGGCGTCCGCCGGGCGCTCGAGGCCGCGGCGGAGCTCTGCATCCTGGCGTTCCAGCTCGTCCTCGTCGTGTACGGGTGGAACCTCGTCGAGAGCATGGGGGACGAGACCGCGGCGTCGCTCCTCTGGCTGCACATGGGGTGGGTCTACGCCGTCATCCCGGCCTGCGGCCTCCTCATGGCGCTCGTGAGCCTCCACCGGCTGGCCGGGCTTCTGCGCGGCTCGCCGGAGGCCCCGGGCGGCGGCCCTCACGCGTCCGCCGGCGCGACCGAATAGGGGCGACGATGGAGTTCCTCGTCCTCGCCGTCATCGTGCTCCTCACGCTGATCAACGTCCCGATCGCCTACGCGCTCGTCCTCACGGCCGGCCTGTTCATCGCGATCAAGGGGACCGCCTCGCTCTCGATCCTGCCGCTCAGCATGTTCGGCGGCGCCTCGTCGTTCCCGCTGCTCGCGATCCCGCTCTTCATCCTGGCCGGCGGCCTCATGGACACCTCGGGCATCTCGCTGCGCCTGGTGAACATGGCGCAGAGCCTCGTGGGGTTCGTTCGCGGCGGCCTCGGCATGGTCACGGTCGTGGCCACGATGATCCAGAGCGAGATCTCCGGCTCGTCGGTGGCCGACGCCGCCGCCATCGGCAACGTCGTCATCCCGGCGATGGAGAAGCGCGGCTACCCGCGGGCGCTGTCGGCCGCCATCGTGTCGAACGCCGCCTCGGCCGCCATCCTGATCCCCCCGTCCATCCCCATGATCATCTACGCCTGGATGGCCGAGACCTCCGTGGCGAAGCTCTTCCTGGCCGGCTTCCTGCCGGGCTTCATCGCCTGCGCGGCGATGATGGCCCTGGTCTACTACTACGCGCGGAAGCTGAACCTCCCGGTGGAGCAGCGCTTCTCACTGGCCGAGGTCGGCCGCTCGACGCTCCGGGCGGGCTTCGCGCTCCTGATCCCGGTCATCATCTGGGCCGGCATCCTGCTCGGCGTGGCGACGGCCACCGAGGCCGCGGCGCTGGCCGTCGTCGCCGCGCTCGCGATCGGCGCGTTCATCTACCGAGAGCTGCCGGGACGGGACCTCGTCCGGATCCTCAAGGACTCCTCCGCGCAGACCGCCCAGGTCATGATGATCGTCGCCGCGTCGGCCGTCCTCGGCTGGTACCTCACCAGCGAGCAGATCCCGCAGAAGTTCGCGCAGATGATGCTCGAGGCGACGACGAACCGGTACCTGATCCTCCTGTTCCTCAACGTCTTCTTCCTCGTGGCCGGGATGTTCCTGCACTCGGCGGCGGCGATCATCCTCATCGTGCCGATCGTCATGCCGCTCGTCCGGCAGGTCGGGATCGACCCGGTCCACTTCGGCGTCATCGTCACGATCAACCTCGGCGTGGGGCAGCAGACGCCGCCGGTCGCGACCGTCCTCTTCACGACGGCCGCCATCGCCCGCCTGCCGTTCTGGGAGGTCTTCAAGGCGTCCTGGCCCTTCACGCTCGTGATCGTTCTGGTCACCCTCCTGGTGACCTACGTGCCCTGGATCAGCCTGGTCGTCCCGAGCCTCTTCGACTGGTAGAATCGTCCACATCATGGCTGCCGCGCATCCGATCACCGACGATACCCGCGCCCTCGAGGCGGACCTGCGCCGAGAGGTCAGGGGCGAGGTCCGCTTCGACGCCTACACGCGCTTCCTCTTCTCGACCGACGCCTCGATGTACGCCATCGAGCCGCTCGGGGTCGTCTTCCCGAGGGACGGGGACGACGTCCAGGCGGCCGTCGCGGTCGCGCGCCGGCACGGCGTCCCGGTGCTGCCCCGCGGCGGCGGCACGAGCCTGGCCGGCCAGGCCGTCGGCCGCGCGGTCGTCCTCGACTGCTCGCGGCACATGGCCGGCGTCCTCGACATCGACCCGGAGCGGATGCTCGCGCGGGTGCAGCCGGGACTCGTGCAGGACGACCTCAACCGGGCGGCAGCGAAGGTGGGGCTCGCCTTCGGGCCGGACACCTCCACGAGCAACCGGGCCACCATCGGCGGGATGATCGGCAACAACTCCGCCGGGAGCCACTCGGTCATCTACGGGATGACGATCGACCACGTCGTCTCCCTCGACGTCGTCCTCTCCGACACGAGCCGGGCGCGCTTCGAGCCGGTCGGCCCCGACGAGGTCGTGCGCCGCGCGACGGGGGACTCGCTCGAGGCCCGGCTCTACCGGGAGCTGCCGGCGCTCGCCGCGGCCCACCGGCGCGCCATCGACAGCCGCTTCCCCGAGTTCTGGCGGCGGGCCGGCGGCTACCGGCTCGACCGGATTCCGACCGACGGGGGGCTCGACCTCGCGAAGTTCGTCGTGGGGGCCGAGGGGACGCTCGTCGCCATCACCGAGGCGGTGGTGCGGCTCGTCCCGAAGCCGAAGTTCGTCGTCATGGGGGTCGGCCAGTTCAGGACGGTGGCCGAGGCGATCGCGGCGACCGGCGACGCGCTGGCGGTCAAGCCGGCGGCGGTCGAGCTGATCGACAAGACGATCCTCGACCTCGCCCGGCAATCGCGCGAGTTCGGCAAGATCGGCAGCTTCATCGAGGGGGACCCGGGCGCCCTCATGTTCGTCGAGTGCTACGGGGAGACCGAGGCCGAGGCGCTCGACGCCCTCGATCGGCTCCAGTCGACGTGGGCCCGCCACGGGCACGGCTACAGCTTCTTCCGCGCCACGACCCGCCCGGCGCAGCAGGCGGTCCTCAAGGTCCGCAAGTCCGGGCTCGGCTTCCTCATGGCGGCCGGCCGCGGCACGAACCGCCCCATCGCCTTCATCGAGGACACCGCGGTCGACCCGCGCCACCTGCCGGCCTACACGGAGCGGTTCAGGCAGATCCTCGATCGCCACGGGCTCAAGGCCGGCTTCTACGGCCACGCCTCCGTCGGCTGCCTCCACATCCGCCCCTTCATGGACCTGACCCGTCCGGGCGAGGTCCAGAAGATGCGGACGGTGGCCGAGGCGATCCGCGACCTGGTCGCCGAGTACGGCGGCGCGATGAGCAGCGAGCACGGCGACGGGCTCGCCCGCAGCGAGTGGAACCGCCGCCTCTTCGGCGACGAGCTGTACGAGGCGATGCGGCAGGTGAAGCGGCTCTTCGACCCCGAGGGCCGCATGAACCCGGGCAAGATCGTCGACGCGCCGGCCATGGACGAGCACCTGCGCGACCCGGCCATGCCGCCCGCCGGCCCCATCGAGACGCACTTCCACTTCGAGGAGGGGATGCGCGGTGCGGCGGCGCGCTGCATGCGGATCGGGCTCTGCCGCAAGGGCTTCGAGGGGACGATGTGCCCCTCCTACATGGCGACGCGCGTCGAGGACCACTCGACCCGCGGCCGGGCCAACGCGCTGGTGAAGGCGCTGTCGGACCCGGATCCGCGGCAGGCGCTCGGCGACGCACGGCTCCACGAGATCCTCGACCTCTGCCTCGAGTGCAAGGCGTGCAAGAGCGAGTGCCCGCTCTCGGTCGACATGGCGACGCTCAAGAGCGAGTTCCTGGCCCACTACTACGCGGTGCACGGCGTGCCGCTCCGGGCGCGCCTCTTCGGGCGGGTGCGGTCGCTGAACCGCCTCGGCTCGGCCCTGGCGCCCCTCTCGAACCTCCCCTCCCGCTTCGGGCCGGCGCGCTGGCTCCTCGAGAAGGTGGTGGGGATCGACCGCCGAAGGCCCCTTCCGCGCTTCGAGCGCGAGACGCTGCCGCGCTGGTTCGCGTCGCGGCCGGCGCCGGCCGGGGGCGGCGCCAGGGGCGAGGTCGTCTTCCTCGCCGACTCCTTCACGAGCTTCACCGAGCCGGCCATCGGCCGGGCGGCGATCGAGCTGCTGGAGCGCGCCGGGTACCGCGTTCGGCTCGAGACGGAGGTCTGCTGCGGCCGCCCTCAGATCTCGAA
>DASVDK010000024.1:0-11055 GCA_036381125.1 Thermodesulfobacteriota bacterium
GTATGCGATCGCTCGATCTCCAGCCCGTCGATCTCCGGCCGGCCCCCCCGATGGCCGACAGGATCGCCGAGGCGCTCCGCGACGCGATCATCGCGGGCGCGCTCGAGCCGGGGAGCCGCGTCAACGAATCGGAGATCGCCGCGCGCTACCGGATCAGCCGCTCGCCGGTGCGCGAGGCACTCCGCCTGCTGCAGCAGGAAGGTCTCGTCGCCATGGAGCCGCGGCGGGGCGCGTTCGTGAAGCGCCTGACGCCGCAGGAAGTGGTAGACGTGTACGACGTGAAGAGCGTGCTCGAGGGGCGAGCCACGGGGCTGGCCACGCGGCGCATGGCCGAGGTCGAACTCGACGGTCTGGCGGCGTGCGTCGCCCGGATGGAACGGGAGGTCGCGGCAGGCAACATGACGGCGTACGTCGACTCGACCCGGCAGTTCCACGAGATCATCGTGCGCGGCTCCGGCAACGCAACCCTCGCCGCCATCTACCAGGGCCTCGAGCGCAAGATCCACTGGCTGCGGACGCTGTCGCTGTCGCGGCCGGGGCGGGTCGAGGTGTCGCTCGCCGACCACCGCGCGATCCTCGACGCCATGCGGCAACGCGACGCCCGCCGAGCCGAGGCGCTCGCCCACGCGCACATCGAGCAGGCGAGCCAGGACCTGCTGCCGCGCCTCGAGCGGCTGGCGGGCGACGCCCGACGCCTCGCCCTCGACGTCACCAACCCCAACGTGAGGCCACGATGAGTCTGACGAGAGAAGTCGCCCGGTTCGTCCACACCACTCGCCTCGCCGACATCCCGGCCGAGGTCCAGACGCTCGCCAAGTCCTACATCCTCGATGGGCTCGGCGTCGCCCTCGCGGGCTCCACGGAGCCCTGCTGCAAGATCGCGCTCAAGCACTACCAGGCGCAGGCGCCCAGGGGCCAGGCGTGGGTGATCGGCCAGCCGGTGCGGATGCCGGCGGAGACCGCGGCGTTCCTCAACGGCATGGCGGCGCACGCCATGGACTACGACGACACCCAGTTGTCGACGTCGAAGGATGCCGTGTACGGCCTCCTCACGCACCCGACGACGCCGGTCCTCAACGCCGCCTGGGCGGCCGCCGAGGTGGCGGGCAAGGGGGGCAAGGAGCTGCTCGAGGCGTACATCCTCGGGGTCGAGATCGAGTGCCGGCTCTCCGACGCCATGAGCCCCAAGCACTACCAGAACGGCTTCCACTCCACCGGCACCGTGGGGCACCTCGGCGCCGCCATGGCGGCCGGCAAGCTCCTCGACTGCACCGAGGACGAGCTGGTCCACGCGCTCGGGCTCGCGGCGAGCATGGCGGCCGGGCTTCGCGAGAACTTCGGGACGATGACCAAGCCGTTCCACGCCGGCCGGGCCGCCGGCAACGGCCTGCTCGCGGTCCTCCTCACGAAGCGCGGCTTCACCTCCACGGACGTGATCCTCGAGGCGCGCCGCGGCTTCTTCCACGCCTTCGGCCAGGGCAACCCGTACGAGGCCTCCAAGGTCGAGGGGCGGTTCGGCAGGCCGTACTTCTTCATCGAGCCGGGCATCGCGATCAAGCCGTACCCGTCGGGCTCGCTCTCGCACCCGGCCCAGGACGTGATCCTCGAGCTGGTGAAGACGCACGACATCAAGCCGGACCAGGTCGAGAAGATCGACGTCGGCACCAACTCGAACATCCCCAACGCCCTCATCTACCCGATGCCGACCACGGAGCTGGAGGGGAAGTTCTCCATCCCCTTCTGCATGGCCATCGCCGTCGTGGAGCGCAAGGCCGGCATCGCGCAGTTCACCACGGAGAAGGTGCGCGACCCGAGGGTCGTCGAGATCATGAAGCGCACCACCCTCTACGTGGATCCGGAGATGGAGCGGCTCGGCTTCGACCTGGCCCGCTCGGTCGTCAAGGTGCGCCTCACGGACGGCCGCGTCATCGAGGGGCGGGCCGACCGCGCGCACGGCACGCCGCCGGACCTGCTCTCCTTCGACCAGCTCGCCGAGAAGTTCCGCGACTGCGCGCGCCTCGCCGTGGCGAAGGAGCAGACGGAGCGGGCCGTCGAGGCGGTGCGCCACATCGAGACGGTCGGCCGGATCTCGGCCTTCCTGGGCGGGCTGGCCGGCAGGGCCGCCGCGCGGGCGGCCAGACCGGCGCGGTCCGCGGCCCGGAAGGCCGGCGCGAAGACGGCTGCGGCACGGAAGACCGCGAAGAAGGCCGCCCCGAAGAAGGCCGCCGCGAAGAGGGCCGCCCCGAAGAGGGCGCCGGCTCGAAAGGCCGCCGCGCGCAGGCCCGCCCGCCGCTCCGCGGCGTCGCGGAGCCGGTAGGACGGGGGCCGCATGCCGACCGCGTCCGAGCGACTGGCCGCGTTCGCCGCCGGACTCAGCCTCGACCGGGTGCCCCCGGAGGTCGCCGACAAGGCGCGCCTGGTCATGCTCGACACGGTCGGCATCGCGCTCGCGGCCTCGACGCGCGACTCCGGGCCGATGGCCATCGCGCTGGCCCGCCGGCTCGGGGGCAAGCCCGAGAGCCAGGTCATCGGCGCGCCCTTCAAGGTGTCGGCCGCGAACGCCGTGCTCGCCAACGGCACCACGGCTCACGGCCTCGACTACGACGACACCCTCGAGGAGGGGATCATCCACGCCGGCTGCTGCGCCGCGACGACGGCGCTCGCGGTCGGCGAGGCGGTCGGCGCGTCGGGGCGCGCCGTCCTCGAGGCGGCGATCGCCGGCATCGAGGTCATGGGGACGCTCGGCGTCGTGGCGCCCGGCCGCTTCCACGCGCGCGGGTTCCACCCGACGTCGGTCACCTCCGCCTTCGGGGCGACGGCCGTCGCCGGGCGCCTCTACGGCCTCACGTCGGAGCAGCTCGTCCACGCCTTCGGCATCGCGGCCAGCCAGGCCAGCGGGATCATCGAGTACCTCGCGGACGGCTCCTGGACCAAGCAGTTCCACCCCGGCTGGGGCGCGCACGGGGGGATCGTGGCGACGCTCCTCGCCCGGGAGGGGTTCAGGGCGCCGCGGACGGCCATCGACGGCGCGCGCGGCTTCTTCGCCGTCTTCGCGGGGAAGGAGGGGGTCGACCTGTCGCGGATCGAGGGGATCGGACGCGACTGGCTCCTGCCGAGGTTCGTCTTCAAGAGCTACCCGTGCGGCTCGATCTCGCACCCCTACATGGACTGCGCCCTGCGCATCCGGCAGCGTCACGCGCCGCGCCCCGCGGACATCGCCGAGGTCGTCTGCCGGACCCACGAGGGGCCGGTGCCCCGGCTCTGGGAACCGCTGGCCGACAAGCACCGCCCGGTGACCCCGTACGCCGCGAAGTTCAGCCTGCCGTACAGCATCGCCACCATCCTCGTGCGCGGCAGGGCGGGCATCGCCGAGTTCGAGGAGCCGGCCATCCGCGACCCCGAGGTGCTCGGGGTGGCGGGCCGGGTCCGGTACGTCGTCGACAACACCCTCGAATATCCGAAGCACTTTTCCGGTCACGTACGGGTGATCCTTCGGGACGGCCGCGTCCTCGAGGAGAACCAGGCACACCCCCGTGGGGGGCTCGAGGACCCGATCCCTCGGGAGGAGATCGAAGCCAAGTTCCGGGCCAACGCGGTCCTCGCCGTTCCGGCGGCGGCCGCGGATGCGACCATCGACCGGATGGCCCGGCTCGAGTCGCTGCCGGATGTCGCCTCCCTCGCGTCCCTCTGGGCGCGATAGGCGGCGGCGGACGCGGAACAGGAGGAAGGTGGTATGCAGCGAATGACGAAGGCGGTCCTCGCCGCGGTCATCGGGGCGGCGCTTGCCGTCACCCCCCTGGCCTCGGCGCAGGAGAAGTACCCCTCGAAGCCGATCGTGCTGGTCACGCACTCGAGCCCGGGCGCCGGCGGCGACATCTTCCTGCGCCAGCTCGGCAAGCACCTCGAGCCGATCCTCGGGCAGCCCATCGTGGTCGAGAACGTCAGGGGCGGCGCGTCGGCCAAGGCCGTCTCCTACGTCGCGACGTCGAAGCCGGACGGCTACACGCTGTACGGCTCCACGCCGACCATGCTCCAGACGCCGCTCCTCACCACCACGCAGCACTCGTACAAGGACCTCAAGCCGGTCGCCAACGTCTTCCTCGACCCGATGGTCCTGTACGTCAAGGCCGACAGCCCCTACAAGTCCCTCAAGGACGCGGTCGAGGACGCGCGCCGCAACCCCGGCAAGAAGAAGTGGGGGGCGGCCACGCCCGGCTCGGTCGAGCACATGCTCGTCCACAACATGGCGAAGACCGCGAAGATCAAGGTCACCCCGGTCACGTTCGAAGGGGGCGGCGACCTGCTCGTCGCGGTCCTCGGCGGCGCGGTCGACCTCGGCATCGGCGAGCCGGGCGAGCTGGTCTCGCAGGTCGAGGGCAAGCAGGTGCGCGTCCTCGCGTCCTTCACCGACCAGCCGCTGCCCGGCGCCGACTACCCGACGGCCAAGCAGCAGGGCTTCGACATCGTGGTCGTGAAGTTCCGCGGCCTGCTCGGCCCGAAGGGGATGCCGGACCAGGCGGTTCGGACGATCGAGAACGCCGTCAAGAAGGCGCTCGAGTCGCCGGAGTACAAGCGGTACATCGAGCAGGTGAAGCTGATCCCCACGTTCATGAACTCGGAGGACTACCAGAAGTTCCTCGACGACATGAACCGGCAGCTCACCGAGTACCTGCAGGAGATCGGGGTCAAGAAGAGCTGACCCGATCCGGCGGCGGGACCGGCGGACGGCCGGCCCCGCCGCTCCTCTGCCAACGCGTTCTCGACCCGGCACGCACACCCGAGCACAGGAGCACGCCATCCATGGCCCTCGTCGATCGCCTGACCGGTCTCCTCCTGGTGGCGCTCGCGGTCGGCTACTACCGTCTGGCCGGCGAGATCGAGGTCGGTCTCGCGAGTGACCTCCTCGGGCCGCAGTACTTCCCGAAGCTCCTCGCCGTGGCGCTCGGCCTGGCGAGCGCGTGGCTCGTCGTCCGGTCGTTCGGGCCGGCCGCGCGCCGCGCCGAGCCGGTGCGGGGCGAGGCCGAGCGGCTCGCCAACCTCTGGATCGCGCTCGGGCTCACCGTCGTCTACCTGATCCTGCTGCCGCGCGTGGGGTTCCTCCTCGTCACCCCGGTGCTCCTCGGAGCGTTCATCTGGGTGCTCGGCTACCGCCGGTGGGTCCCCCTCGTCGGCACGGCCGTCGGGGTGAGCGTGGCGCTGTGGGTCGTCTTCGCCTGGCTCCTCGGGGTCCGGCTGCCGCCGGGCCTCCTGGACGCCTAGGAGCCGGAGGCCTCGTGCTCGAGTTCTTCGCCATCGGATTCGCCGAGGCGCTGAAGCCGTACTCGCTCCTGGCGATGACGGCCGGCGTCACCTGGGGCATCATCGGCGGCGCGCTGCCCGGCATCTCGGGCTCGATCGCCATGGCGCTCCTGCTGCCGTTCACCTTCGGCATGCCGTCCTCGGCGGCGCTCATGATGCTCGCCGGGGTCTACATCGGCGCCATGTACGGCGGGTCGATCACCGCGATCCTCATCCGCACCCCCGGCACGCCCGGCGCGGCCATCACGATCATCGACGGCTACGAGCTGCAGCGGCGGGGCGAGGGGGCCAGGGCGCTCGGCGTCTCGCTCGTGACCGGCTTCTTCGGCGGCGTGGCGAGCGTCTTCATCCTCATCTTCCTGGCGATCCCGCTGTCGCGGGTGGCGCTCGCCTTCCAGGCGGCGGAGTACTTCGCGCTCGGCTTCTTCGGCCTCTGCCTCATCTCGAGCCTCGCCGGCAAGGAGCAGCTCAAGGGGCTCATCTCCGGCCTCATCGGGCTCATGTTCGCGACGGTCGGGACCGACCCGTTCTCGGGCACCCCCCGCTTCACGCTCGGCAACATCAACCTCATCGGCGGCATCGAGCCGATCGTCGCCATCATCGGGCTCTTCGCCGTCTCCGAGATCTTCCAGCAGGTCACGGAGACCACGGCGTGGGAGAAGTTCAGGGGCAAGGCGCGCACGGCGCTGCCGACCTGGTCGGAACTCCGGCGCCTCACCCCGGCGATGGTCATCGGCACGATCGTCGGCACCCTCGAAGGGCTCCTGCCGGGCGGCGGCGGCTCGGTCGCGTCCTTCATCGCCTACAACGAGGCCCGGCGCTGGTCGAAGCACCCCGAGGAGTTCGGACAGGGCTCCATCGAGGGGGTCGCGGCGCCGGAGACGGCAAACAACGTCGTCACCGGGACCGCCCTGATCCCGCTCCTCACCTTCGGCATCCCGGGCTCGAACTCGGCGGCGATCTTCCTCGGCGCGATGATGCTCCACGAGCTCCTGCCGGGGCCGACGCTCTTCGAGAAGCGTCCGGAGGTGGTCTACGGGCTCTTCGCGAGCCTGCTCATCTCGAACGTCCTCATGCTCGTCATCGGCTACCTCGTCCTCAAGCCGTGCGTCCGGCTCGTGAACGTGCCCAAGCCGCTCCTGCTCAGCGGGATCCTCGGCCTCGTCCTGGTCGGCGCCTACTCGGTGACGAGCGACATCTTCAACGTCTGGCTCGTCCTCGGGATGGGGCTCCTCGGGTACCTCATGCGGCGCTACCACTTCAACGTCCTCGCGGCGGTCCTCGGGCTCGTGCTCGGCTTCATGGTGGAGGTGAACTTCCGCCGGGCGCTGGTGCTGTCGGGCGGCGACTACCTGACGTTCGTCGAGCGCCCGATCAGCGCGGTCCTCCTCTTCTTCGCGTTCGTCACGCTGCTCTTGCCGCTCTGGCGGCGCTTCCGGGAGCTGAAGGAGCAGGCGGGCGAGGCGGCGTAGCGATGAGCACCCTGGCCGAGCGTCTCGCCGCAGCCGCCGTCGGGACGCGGTGGGCGGACATCCCCGCGGAGGTCGTCGCGAAGGCGAAGCTCTGCACCCTGGACCAGCTCGGCGTCGTCCTGGCCGCCTGGCCCGAGGCGTCGACGCAGGCGCTCTGGGCGCACGTGCAGGAGATGGGGGTGGGGGAGCCGCAGGCGACGGTGATCGGCTCCGGGCGGCGCGCCTCGGTCGCGCACGCGACCCTCCTCAACGCCGCCATGGGCCACTCGCTCGAGCTCGAGGACCACCACAGCCACAGCCGATCGCTCAACCACCCCGGCGTCTGCTCCATCCCGCCGGCGCTCGCCATGGGCGAGTGGCGGCGCGCGGCCGGCCGCGACGTGCTCCGGGCCATCGTCCTCGGCTACGAGGTGGGCAGCCGCCTCTCCCGCGCGATCCCGTACCCCGGCTTCTTCAACTTCGAGCGGGGCTTCCACGAGACCTCGGTGCTGGGGCCGTTCTCGGCCGCCACGGTGACCGCCGCGCTCGACGGCCTCGACGCCGGCCGGCTCGCCCACGCCTTCGGGCTGGCCGGCTCGCTCGCGGCCGGGTCGACCGAGTTCAAGGCCAACGGCGCCTTCAGCAAGCGGCTCCAGGTCGGCGCCGCGGCGGAGCGAGGGGTCCTCGCGGCGCGACTCGCCGCCCGCGGGTTCACCGGGCCGCTCACGGTCTTCGAGGGGAAGCACGGCTTCTTCAACGCCTACGCGCTCGAGGGGAACTACGACCTCGGGCCGGTGCTCGCCCGGTGGGGGATCGACTGGGAGCTGCCGCACATCCAGTTCAAGCCGTTCGGCTGCGCGGGCGTCCTCCACTCGGCGGTCACGGCGGCGAGCCTCGCGTACGAGCGCTGCCGGCCGGCGCCGGAGGCGATCGCCGGCGTCACGGTGCACACGAGCCGCAAGCTGATCGAGGAGTACGCCGAGCCGCTCGCGGCGAGGCGGCGCCCGCGGCACTCGGTCGAGGCGCAGTTCAGCCTCCCCTACTCGGTGGCGGTCATGCTCGTCACCGGCCGCGCCCTCGTGGAGGAGTTCACGCCGCGCTGGTTCGAGGACCCGGCCGTCCTCGGGGTCGCCGCGAAGGTCGACGTCGCCGTCGACCCGGAGATCGACCGCGACTGGCCGAAGAAGGACCCGACGCGCCTGACGCTCCGGCTGGTCGACGGCCGCGTGGTGGAGGTGCGCACCGAGCAGGCCAAGGGGGAGGCCGCCATGCCGGTGACCGAGGCCGAGGTCCTCGAGAAGTTCCGGCGCCTCGTCGAGCCGGCGCTCGGCCGCGAGGCTGCGCAGCGGGCCGTCGACCTCGTGTTGCGCCTCGAGACGCTTGCCGACCTCTCCGACCTCATGGCCCTCTTCCGTGGAGCTGCTCGATGACCCCCAGGACCCTCGTCCAGAAGATCCTCGCCACGCACGGAGCCGACCGCCCGCTCGAGCCGGGCGACGAGGTGACGATCTCGGTCGACCAGAGCCTGATCCACGACGGCACCGGCGTCGCGGTCGGGCTCCACCTCGAGTCGATGAACGTCGACCGCGTCCGCCCGCGGGTCGCCGTCTGCTACGTCGACCATCAGCTCGTCCAGATCGGCACGGAGAGCAACAACGACCACCGCTACCTCGAGTCGGTCTCGGCGCGCTTCGGCCTGCGCTACTCGCGCGCCGGCAACGGGATCTGCCACCAGGTCCACCTCGAACGCTTCGCGGTGCCGGGCGACGTCCTCGTGGGCGGTGACAGCCACACGCCGATGGGGGGCGGCATGGGGATGCTCTCGATCGGCGTGGGGAGCCTCGACACGGCCGTCGCCCTCGCGACGGGCCGCTACGTCCTGCCGGTGCCGCGGACCATCCGCAT
Source organism: Thermodesulfobacteriota bacterium (assembly GCA_036381125.1). GTDB lineage: Bacteria > DASVDK01 > DASVDK01 > DASVDK01 > DASVDK01 > DASVDK01. The sequence continues at coordinate 8,655 of DASVDK010000024.1, forward strand.
CACGCTCGAGGGGCGACTCGCGCCCTGGGTGTCGGCCAAGGACGTGGTCCTCGAGGTCCTCAGGCGGCTCACCGTGAAGGGCGGCGTCGGCGCGATCCTCGAGTACGGCGGTCCCGGCGTGGCGACCCTCTCGGTGCCCGAGCGCGGCACGATCGCCAACATGGCGGTGGAGCTCGGCGCGACGACCGCCATCTTCCCGAGCGACGAGCGGACGCGGGAGTTCCTCGCGGCGCAGGGCCGGGCCGCCGACTACCGCCCGCTCGAAGCCGACCCGGGGGCGCGCTACGACCAGGAGATCGTGATCGACCTCGGGGGGCTCGTGCCGCTCGTGGCGAAGCCGCCGTCGCCCGACGCGGTCGTGCCGGTGTCGGAGGTGGAGGGGACGCCGATCCAGCAGGTCGCGGTCGGCTCCTGCACCAACTCGTCGTACCGCGACCTGATGACCGTCGTGAGCGTGCTGAAGGGCCGCCGCATTGCCCCCTCGATCGACGTGGCGCTCGCCCCCGGCTCGCGGCAGGTGCTCCAGATGCTCGCCCGCAACGGCGGGCTCGCCGACCTCCTCGACGCCGGTGCGCGGATCCTCGAGAGCGGCTGCGGTCCCTGCCCGGGCATGGGGCAGGTGCCGGCGTCCGGCTCGGTGTCGCTGCGGACGTTCAACCGGAACTTCGCGGGGCGGTGCGGCTCTCACGAGGTCTCCGTCTACCTCGCCTCGCCGGAGACCGCGGTGGCGAGCGCGCTCGAAGGGGTCATCCGCGACCCCCGGCGGCTCGGCGAGCCGCCCCGGATCGCGGTCCCCGCGGCCTTCATCGTCGACGACTCGCACATCACGCCGCCGCCGGCCGACGGGCAGGGCGTGCCGCTCGTCCGAGGCGACAGCATCAAGCCGCTCCCGGTCACCCGTCCGGTGGAGGACACCCTGACCGGAGAGGTCCTCCTCAAGCTCCCGGACGACATCAACACCGACGACATCTCCCCCTCGGGCGCGCGCCTCATGCCCCTGCGCAGCAACATCCCGGCACTGTCGGAGTACACGTTCCGGTCCTTCGACCCGACGTTCCCCGCTCGCGCCAGGGCGGCCGGCGGCGGCATCGTGGTGAGCGGGGCCAACTACGGCCAGGGGTCGAGCCGCGAGTCGGCCGCGCTGCAGACGCTCCACCTCGGCATCCGTGCGGTGATCGCGAAGAGCTTCGCGCGGATCCACCGGTCGAACCTGATCAACTTCGCAGTCGCGCCGCTCGTCTTCGGCGACGAGGCGGGGTACGACGCGGTGGCGCAGGGTGACCGCCTTCGGATCGACGGGCTGGCCGAGGCGCTGCGAGAGGGGCGCGAGACCGTCATGGTGGCGAACGAGACGCGCGGCACCCGCTTCCCGGTGCGCCTGGCCTTCACGCCGCGCGAGCGGGGCGTGCTGGTTGCCGGCGGGCTCAGGGCCTACCTGGCGAGCGCGGCCTGACGCTCGCCCGGCGGCACGTCGTGAGCCGGGCCACCGTTCCGCGGACGCGGCGCGCTAGACTCGGGCTTCGAGGAGGAGCCATGAAGGTCTCGATCGCCTACTGCACCGAGTGAGACTACTACCCCGAGGCCAGCAGGCTGCAGGCCAGGATCAAGGACGAACTCGGCATCGACGCGTCGCTCGTGAAGTCGAGCGGCGGCGCCTTCGAGGTCACGGTCGACGGCGACCTCGTCTACTCGAAGCTGAAGACCGGCACCTTCCCGGAGGATGCCGAGATCGTCCGCATGCTCGAGGCGCGCCGGCGGTAGCGGCGCCGCGGGTCGCCGGGGGGCGAGGGGCTCCCCGGCTCCGCATCAGGAGGCCTCCTCCCGCGCCTGGGTCCGCAGGCGCGTCACCCCTTCGATCAGCGTCTGAATCGTCTCGGCCGACGGCGTGAGCGCCACCGCCTGCTCGAGTTCGCGCAGGACCCCGTCGAGCGCCTCGTCGAACGCCTTGCGGGCGCCGAGCGCCCGGATCCACGCGGCCCAGGCGCGGTACTCGCCTTCCTCGGGACAGATCGCGATCGCCCGGGACATCGCCTCGGCGGCGGCGGCGAGGTCGCCCCGTTCGACCGCCGAGCGGCCCGCCTCGAAGGCCGACTCGGCCTCGAGGAGGCGCCGTGCGGCCGCCTCGGCCGCCGCGCGCTCGGCCGGGGAGGGAGCAGGGGGGGCCGGTTTCCTCGGCGCGGCCGGACGCGCCGGGGCCTTCGCCGGCTCGGGCGCGGGCGGCCGGGAGGCGGACGCCGGCGCGACGATGCCGAGCGCGAGCAGCGCCCCGAGGAACGGCGCCGCCGCGTCGGCGCCGTGCGGGTGGCGGGCGAGCTGCGCCGAGACGGGAGCCGGCTCGAGGAGCGCCTCTAGGAAGCGCGCCTCCTCGGGCGAGGGGGAGAGCTGGGCCAGCGCGGCCGCG
>DASVDK010000025.1:0-2614 GCA_036381125.1 Thermodesulfobacteriota bacterium
CTCGGCCGCGGCGGCCGGCGCGCCGTCCGTGCTCGGCTCGCTGCCGGCGGCCGCCGCCTCTTCGGCGTGGCCGGGCCCCTGGGACCACCAGGGGATCCCCATCCGTGTCGGGGTGCCGGTGCAGCCGGCGGCGGCCGCCGCGAGGAGCATGACCGAGGCGATGGACCGTGCGCGTGCAGGCAACATGACGAGCCCCTCCCGATCGGTGGACCGATTGATGCCGCGCGGCGCCGAGCCGCCGCGGTGCCTGAGCGTACCCGACCGGCGGTCGTCTTGCTCGCGTCGGCCGCGGAGGGCCGCGCGCGGGACGACGGCACGTTCACCCGCTTGTCGACAAGCCGCCGACGGTCTTCGGGATTGCCGCCGGTAAGGTACCCGTGTATGATCGCGGTGCTTCCGGAGGTGGAAGGGGCGTACCACGCGGACGTGGCACCCTCCCGGGAGCGCTCCCGCACCGCTTCCGGGGACCTGGCGAAGAGCCGATGACGTTTCACGCGGGCCGTTACCGCATTCGGGTCGACCCCGGCCATCTCCTGTTCGTCTGCAGCGTCGGCGGCTACTGCCTCTGGTACCTCGCCGACACGCGGGCCGCCTCGACGAGCGTCCAGAACCTCCTCCTGATCCAGCCCGCCGTCGCGGTCGCGCTCCTCCTCGTGCTCGCCATCCTGCCGACCGTGGTGTCCATCGAGCGGGCGGCCGGGCCGGTGACGCCGGCGCCGCAACCGGCGCAGGCGGGGAGCGGCCGTCGCCTCGGCGACGGACTTCGCATCCTCGGGCTGATCGCCCTGCTCGGGCTCTACGTCCTCCTGATGACCGACATCGGCTTCGACGCGGCGACGTTCCTGTTCGTCGGCGGCAGCCTGCTCCTCCTCGGCGAGCGTCGCCCGAGCCTGGTCATCCTGCTGCCGCTCGTCTTCACGGCGCTCACGGTCTACGGCTTCAAGGTCATGCTCTCCATCCCCGTCCCCACGCTGGTGATCTGACGGCCGTGATCGACTTCGCCGCGGCCTCGTCCGCGATCCAGATGCTGTTCGCCTCGTGGCAGCCGTGGCTCGTCGTGGTCCCGGGCCTGCTCATCGGGCTCGTCTTCGGCGCGATGCCGGGGCTGACGACCTCCGTCGCCATGGCCGTCTTCCTGCCGCTCACGCTGTACATGGACTTCCTGTCGGCGCTGATCTTCATGACGGCCATCTTCACGGGCGGCGGCTTCGGCTGCGCCATCCCGGCCATCCTGATCAACGTCCCCGGCATGCCGGGCGCCGTCGCGACGACCTTCGACGGCTACCCGATGGCGAGGGCCGGCCGGCACAACGAGGCGCTCGGCCTCGGGCTGGCGGCGTCGAGCTTCGCCGAGGCGCTGAGCTACGTCATCCTCCTGCTCCTCGTCGAGCCGATCGCGCGGGCGGTCCTCGAGCTCGGCCCGCCCGAGATGTTCCTCGTCGCGCTGTGGGGGCTGACCCTCATCGCGGCCCTGCGGGGGCGCCACTACGCCCGGGGCCTCCTGGCCGGCGTGCTCGGCCTCCTCCTCGGCACGGTCGGCTTCAGCGCGCGCGGCGACATTCGGGGCACGATGGGGTTCGACATCCTCCTCGACGGCATCCCGGACGGGCCGGCGCTGGTCGGCCTCTTCGCCGCCTCGGAGCTGTTCAACCTGGTGCGGTCGGACTTCATCGTGGAGGACGCCGCGGCGCGGCGGGTGAGCCTCCGCGGCATCCTGCGCGGCGTCCGCGAGACGTTCCGCTACCCGGGCACGCTCCTTCGCGGCTCGCTGATCGGCGTCGTCATCGGCGCGGTGCCGGGGGTCGGCTCGTCGGTCTCGAACCTCCTCGCCTACTCAGAGGCGCGCCGCACCGCCGACGACCCGGAGAGCTACGGCAAGGGGAACCCCCGCGGCGTGGTCGCGGCCGAGTCGGCCAACTCGAGCTCGGAAGGCGGCTCGATGGCGACGCTCCTGGCGCTCGGCATCCCCGGCGGCGGCGCCACGGCGATCATGCTCGGCGCCTTCGCCATGCACAACATCACCGGCGGCCCGCGCTTCATGGCCGACAACAAGGACCTGGTCTACGCGATCATCTTCGCCAACCTCGCCCAGGTGCTGATCCTCATGGTCGTCGGGCTGGCGTTCATCTTCGCCGCCAGCACGATCGTCAAGGTCCCGGCGAAGGTGCTCGTCCCGCTGGTGATGGCCATGTCGGTGCTCGGCAGCTACGCGCTCACCGGCAACATGGCCGGGCCGGCGACGTTCTTCGTCTTCGCCGTGCTCGGCTGGGTGATGCGTCGATACGACTACCCGGTCGCCGCCACCGTCGTCGGGCTCCTCCTCGGCCACATGGTCGAGGGGGAGATGCTCCGGACGTATCAGATGAGCGGCGGCGATCCGGCCTTCCTGCTCGAGCGGCCGATCGCCCTGGCGTTCTTCACGCTGCTCGTGCTGTCCCTGCTCTGGCCGGTCGCGGCCCGGCGGATCGGCGGCCGGCGCCGTGCGGCGGCCGACGCGGCCAAGGAGACGGAGTGAACGTCACACGCGAACTCGCCGACATCGTCGTCGGCACGCGCTTCGAGGACCTCACCGAGGACGTGATCGAGGTGGCGCGGCAGGTCTGCCTGGACGGGC
>DASVDK010000026.1:0-12018 GCA_036381125.1 Thermodesulfobacteriota bacterium
GGAGAAGGCGGCATCGCCGCGGGCGCCTCGCCGCGGCCCACCGACTCCGCGGTCGTCGCGAGGGCGGCGATCGGCGCCGCCACCCGGCGAGCGAGGAGGAGCGCCAGGCCCACGCCGGCCCCGCCGAGGACGATCCCGGCCGCCACGACCGCCAGGAGCGACCGTTCCGCCGGGGTGTCCACGAGCGAGGCCGGGACGGCGATGGCGACCGTCCAGTCGGCAAAGGCCGACCGGCTGTAGGCGAGGTACGTCGGGCGGCCGGCCCCGTCGTTGCCGCGGATCCAGCCCTCGCTCTCCACGGCGCGGCGAATCAGCGGTCCGGGCGGCTCCCCGACGAAGCGATCGGCCGCGCCCGTCGTCGCGAGCGTCACCCCCTGCCGGTCGAGGACGAGGCCGGTCCAGGCGGGCGGCAGCCCCTGCTGGGCGAGGAAGGCATTCAGGGCGCCGAGGTCGAGATCGGTGCCCACCACGAAGCGGAGCGTGCCGGCCCGCATGACCGGGACCACGACCGCCATGGCCCCGCGCCCGGTGCCCGGCTCCACGAGGTAGCCGGAGAACGCCGGGCGCCGCCGGCGCACCGCCTGGCGGAAGTACGGCCGGTCGCCGATCGAGACGTGCAGCGGCCGCTGCCCGGGCGGGTCCGGGCCGAAGAGGCGCACGCCGTCGGGCCGGGTCACGAAGATGACGCGCCACCACGGCTGGGTGGGGCGGACGCGCTGGACGTACTCGTAGAGGCCGACGAGGTCGCCCCGGTCGAAGAGGGGGGAGGCGGCGATCGCCTCGAGCGACTTGATGGTGGTTGCCAGCTCGCGGTCGAGCGCCAGGGTGAGCGCTCGCGTCGTGTCCCGGAGCCCCCGCTCGAGCAAGGCGCGCTCCTGCCGGCCGAAGAGCCCCACCATGGTGGCCGCGAAGACGACGAGCGGCAGCACGGCCGCCAGCACGATCGCGACGAGGTGCCAGCGGAGAGCCGTCGCGCGCCGCGGGGAGGCCGCGCTCGTGTTGCCCGGCGCCCGTGCCATCGGCCTCGACGGTAGCAAGGTGCCGGCCTTCGGGCCACCACCGCTCGCGGCCGCCCGGCGAGAGCCCTACAATCCGGCGGACGACCTCGAGGAGGGGCGAATGGCCGGGCGCGACCGCATCGTCATCGCCAACAGCGGGGGGTTCTGGGGAGACGATCCGACGGCCGCCGCACGCCAGGTGCGCGGGGGACCGATCGACTACCTGGTCATGGACTACCTTGCGGAAGTCACCATGGCCATCCTCCAGAAGCAGCGGCAGCGCGACCCGAGGGCCGGTTACGCCCGGGACTTCCTCGTCCAGCTCCGCGAGGTGCTCGCCCCCTGCGTCGAGCGCGGCGTCCGGATCATCACGAACGCCGGCGGCGTCAACCCGCTGGCCTGCCGCGACGCGGTGGAGGCGCTCGCGCGCGATCTCGGGCTCGCCGACCGCGTGCGGGTCGGCGTGGTGCTGGGCGACGACATCGCGGGCGACCTCGACCGGCTCATCGCCGCCGGCGAGCCGCTCGCCCACGTGGAGACCGGTCGGCCGCTCGCGGAGGTGCGGCCGCGCGTGCTCTCGGCCAACGTCTACCTCGGCGCCGCGCCGATCGTCGCCGCCCTCGAGCTGGGGGCGAACGTCGTCGTGGCCGGGCGTGTCACCGACACGGCGGTGACGCTCGCGCCGATGATCCACGAGTTCGGCTGGGCGGCGGACGACTGGGACCGGCTCGCGGCGGGGATCATCGCCGGCCACCTCATCGAGTGCGGGACGCAGTGCACCGGGGGCAACTTCACCGACTGGCAGACGGTCCCGACCTTCGCCGACCTCGGCTACCCGCTCGTCGAGGCGTACGCCGACGGGACCTTCGTCGTGACGAAGCATCCCGGGACCGGCGGCCTGGTGTCGGTGCGCACCGTGAGCGAGCAGCTCCTCTACGAGATGGGCGCGCCGGCGTACGTCTCGCCCGACTGCGTCGCCCACTTCGACTCCGCGCGCCTCGCCCCGGACGGCCCGGACCGGGTGCGGGTGAGCGGCGTGCGGGGCGGCCCGGCGCCCGAGCGGCTGAAGGTCTCGATCGGCTACGCTCGGGGCTACCGCGCCTTCGGGCGCCTCATGATCTCGGGCCCCGACGCGCTGGCCAAGGCGCGCAAGACGGCCGAGATCTTCTGGGCGGCGGCGGGGGGGGAGGGGCTGTACGAGGAGGCCGTCACCCAGTACGTCGGCTGGGACGCCTGCCACCCGCCGCTCGCGGGCGAGCCGCCGGGCGAGGTCCTGCTGCAGGTGGCCGTGCGGGACCGCGACGAGCGGAAGATCGAGCGGCATTTCTCGCCGCAGCTCGTGCCGCGCGTCCTCGGCGCGGTGCCGGGCATCACCTACCTGGCCGACCAGGGCCGGCCGCGCGCCTCCGAGGTGGTCGGCTACTGGCCCGCCCTCGTCGCGCGCAACCAGGTCCGGATGCGCGCCCTCGTCGGCGATCGCGAGGTCGAGGCCGCGCACCCGCCGCGCACGCCGGGCCGGCCCTTCCGGGCCGAGCCGGCGCCCGAGGCGGCATGGCGGCCGTCCGGACGGACCCTGACCGTGCCGCTCGGTCGGCTCTGCCTCGCGCGTTCGGGGGACAAGGGCGACACCGCGAACGTGGGGGTGATCGCCCGCTCGCCGGCGGTCTTCGCCTGGATGCGCGACCGTCTGACCCCGGCCTTCGTGAAGGCCCGCTTCGGGGAGGTCTGCCGCGGCGACGTCGAGCGGCACGAGGTGCCGAACCTCCTCGCCCTCAACTTCCTCCTCCACGAAAGCCTCGGGGGCGGCGGCACCGCCTCGCTGCTCCTCGACGCCCAGGGCAAGACGTACGCGCAGTACCTCCTCGCGGCGCCGGTCGAGGTCGACGAGGGGCTCCTCGCGACGGTGACGGGCTAGTCGGCCCGGACCGGGGAGGCCCGGAACGGGCGTCGTGCGGCCGACGGATCAGCTCTCGATCGCGGGGTCGGGCGCCGACTCGAGCAGGGCCGCGACCGCGGCGCCTCCGGAGAGCAGCGCCGCCTCGGCGCCGGGGGGTGCCGCGAGCATGACGGCCACCGGCAACCCGGTTGCGTCGGTGCCCACGGGGATCACCGCGAGCGGCCCGCCGAGGAGCGTCCAGGGCGTGACGAAGGTCGGATCCCCGGTCGAGCCGAGACCGGCCGGCGCCGGGGCGGCCACCGGCGGGGCGAGGAGGAGGTCGTGGCCGCCGAAGGTCCGCCAGGCGGCGGCGGCGGCCTCGTCCATGGCGCGGCGGGCCGCCTCGTAGCGGTCGGTCGTGATCGCGAGTCCGCGCTCGACGAAGGCGCGCAGGCGCGGCCCTATCAGATCCCCGGCCGCGCGGACCGTCGCGGCGTGGGCGGCCGCGGTCTCGTACGCCATGACCGTGTCGTGGATGTCGATGAGGTCCTCGAAGCGCGTCGGCGGGCGCGCCGGCTCGAGCCGGTGGCCGGCCGCGGCGAGGCGGGCACACGCCGCGTCCATGACCCCCCGGACCGTTCCGGTGGCCCGATCGTAGAGCGGGTCGACGACCACGCCGATGCGCAGCGGGCCGCCGGCGGCGCGTCCGGCCGGGGGTGCGCCGGCCAGCGCCGCGTAGCCGGCGGCGGCGTCGCCGAGCGTGCGGCCGTACACCCCGACCGTGTCGAAGCTGGCCGCGAGCGGGACGACGCCATCGGCCGGAAGGCTCCGCGAGGTCGGCTTCACCGCAGCGACGCCGCAGTAGGCGGCGGGACGACACACGGAGGCGTTGGTCTGCGTGCCGAGGGCGAGCGGCACCATGCCGGCTGCCACGGCGGCGCCGGACCCGCTGCTCGAGCCGCCGGGCGTGTGCCCGAGGCGGTGCGGGTTCCGGGTCGGCGCCGGGTCGAAGAAGGCGAACTCCGTCGTGTGGGTCTTGCCGAGGACGATGGCGCCGGCGGCGCGCAGGCGCGCCACCACGGGTGCGTCGGCCGCGGCCGGCGGGGCGCCGTCGCACGCCCGGCTGCCCGCGCGGGTCGGCAGACCGGCGACGTCGATGACGTCCTTGACGCCGACCGGGATCCCGTGGAGCGGCCCGCGGATGCGCCCCGCCCGGGCCTCCTCCGTGAGGGCCGCCGCGGCCGCTCGTGCCCCCTCGGCGTCGACGAGTCGCCACGCCTGGACGCGCGCCTCCACCTCGCCGATCCGCGCGAGGCAGCGCTCCACGAGCGCGCTCGGCGTGAGCGCCAGCGATCCGATCTCCTGCGCCAACCTCGTGATGGTCGGGCGGTCCTGCTCCGGCATGCGCGTCTCCTCGCGACAACGGGTTGCTCGGGGCGTAAAACTGCATTATAGTTCGTCGTACCCATTCTTCGTTTCCGAGCGCAGACGTCGCCCGTTCCCGATGCAGCCCGCCACCGTCAGCCGGGAGGTTCGACATGCGTGATCCGAAGGGTAGCCCCGCCTCGCCCGTCACCCGACGGGACGTCCTCAAGCTCGGTGCGGCGGGCGCCGCCGCGACGGCCGCCGGCCTCGGCGCCCCGGCCATCCTGCGAGCGCAGCCGAGGGAGGTCGTCATGCTCGGCCTCGTGCCGCTCACCGGCCCGTACGCCGACGTCGGCCCGGTCTTCGAGAACGGCATGAAGCTGGCCCTCGAAGAGCGCGGGATGACGGTGCAGGGCCGGGCCATCAGGTACATCAATCGCGACTCGGAGACCAAGGCCGGCGCCGCCACCCGGCGCACGGAGGAGGCGGTGGACACCGAGGGGGCCCGGTACGTCGTCGGCCCCTGGTCCTCCGGCGTGGCGCTCGCCGTCTCGGAGGTGGCCAAGCGCAAGAAGGTCCTCCACTACTTCAGCGGCGGCACGGAGGACATCTCCGGCTCCCGCTGCCACCGGTACTCGTTCCAGTGGGCGGCGAGCCCGTACACGGCCGCCAGGACGGTCGTCGACGCCTTCATGAAGGCGAACCCGAAGGCGAAGCGCTGGTACCTGCTCATCGCCGACTACGCCTTCGGCTGGTCGCTCGAGAAGTACCTCAAGGAGGTCGGCAAGACCCACGGCATCGAGTTCGTGGGGTCCGACCGCCACCCGCTCGGCGAGCGGGAGTTCTCGAACTACGTGACCAAGGCGGCAGGCTATCGGCCCGACGCGGTCGCCATGGTGAACTTCGGCACCGACGCCGTCACCGCCGCGCGCCAGATCTACAACTTCGGGCTCACGCCGAGAGTGCCCCTCATCATGACCTGGTCCTCGGGCGTGGAGGAGCTGATCCAGCTTGCGCCGGAGATCCGGGAGAACCTCTGGGTCGGCTCGAACTTCTACTACACGGCCGACACCCCGGTGGCTCGCGCGTTCGTGAAGAGCTACCAGGCGAAGCACGGCACCCCGCCCGGGTACGCCCCCTCGGCCGCCTACAGCATGACGCGCCTCATCCTCGCCGCGATGGACAAGGCGAAGTCCACGGAGGTGCCCGACGTCATCAAGGCCCTCGAGGGGCTCGAGGTGGACGGCCTCGCCGGGACGATGCGGGTCGACCCGAAGACCCACCAGACGCTTCGGCCCTACTTCTTCCTGCGGTGCAAGAAGCAGGGGGACATGAAGCACGAGCTGGACTTCGCCGACATCATCGCCACCGGCTCGGCCCCGCTGCCTGCCGAGTACGCGACCTGCAAGGACATCGGATCGCTGTAGGCGATTCCATCGCCGCCCGGGCGGGCGAGGCCGCCCGCCCGGGCCGACGGGACCCGTGAACACAAGCCTCCTGCTCAGCCAGGTCCTGAACGGGATCGTGACGGGGATGCTCTACGCCCTCATGGGGCTCGGGCTCTCGATGATCACCGGCGTCCTCAACATCCCCAACTTCGCGCACGGGGCGATGTTCGCGCTCGGCGCGTACCTGACCGTGGCGGCGATCCACCTCATCGGCAACTTCTGGATCGCACTGGCCCTGGCGCCGCTCGGCGTGGCGCTCCTCGGCGTGCTGATCGAGGTCGCCGGCATCCGCCGCCTCTACGCCGCCGGCCACGACTACCAGCTGCTCCTCACCTTCGGCCTGGCGCTCGTCATCCCCGAGCTGATCATCATCGTCTGGGGACCGGTCGGGATGAGCCAGCTGCCGCCGCCCGGGCTGGGCGGGGCGATCGACCTCGGGATCACCTTCTACCCGAAGTACCGGCTCTTCGCGATGATCATGGCGGGGCTCCTCGTGCTCGGCGCCTGGCTCGTCCTCGAGAAGACCCGCTACGGCGCGATCATGCGGGCCGGCATCGAGGACCGCGAGACGGTTGCCCTCCTCGGCATCGACATCAACCGTCTCTTCACCGCGGCCTTCGCCATCGGCGCCTACCTCGCGGGGCTCGCCGGCGCGCTGACCGCGCCGATACGCGGCCTGTCGCCCACCATGGGAGTCGACATGCTCGGGATCGCGTTCGTCGTGGTCGCCCTCGGCGGGCTCGGCAACCTCCTCGGAGCCATCGGCGCGGGGCTCCTCATCGGGCTCACCCAGAGCCTCGTCGCCCTCGTGTGGCCCGAAGCGTCGGTGGCCGGCATCTTCGCCGTCATGGCGGTGGTCCTCATCGCCCGGCCCCAGGGGCTCTTCGGCATCCGATGAGCCGCCTCCCCCTCGCCGCCGTCCTGATCGCCGTCGTCGGGCTGCCGCTCGTCGTCCGCGAGGCGATCGCGACCGAGATCTGGATCTTCGCCATCTTCGGCCTCGGGCTGAACCTCCTCCTCGGGTACACGGGGCTGCTCTCCTTCGGGCAGGCGACCTTCTTCGGCACCGCCGCCTACGTGGCCGGCTACCTCCTCAAGCACCACGACGTGAACCTGGCGCTCGTGCTCGTGCTCGGGGTGGTCGTGGGCGCGGCGACGGCGCTGGCGGTCGGCGCGGTCTGCGTCCGGCGCTCGGGCCTCTACTTCATCATGCTCACGTTCGCCCTGAACCAGATGTTCTACTTCATCGCGTACCAGTGGACGACGGTGACCGGCGGGGAGGACGGCATGCCCGGGGTGCCACGGCCCTCGGTCTTCGGGCTCGACCTCGGCGCCCCGATGGCCTACTACGCCTTCGTCGCCGCCCTCTTCCTGGCCTCGCTCTGGATCATGCGGCGCATCGTCGGCTCGCCGCTCGGCACGATCCTCCAGGCGATCCGGGAGAACGACCTCCGGGCCGGCGCGATCGGCTACGACACCGCCAGGATGAAGCTCCTCGCGTTCGTGATCGCCGGCGCCTTCTCCGGCCTGGCCGGCGTCCTCTACTCGATGCTCTTCGGCATCGTGCCGCTCGAGGCGATCGGGTTCGTCTTCTCCGGGAACGTCGTCTTCGCCACGCTCATCGGCGGCGCCGGCTCGCTCTACGGCCCCGTCATCGGCTCGGTGATCTTCATCTGGCTCTCGGAGTCGGTCAGCGTCATGTGGGCCCGGTGGCCGCTCCTCCTCGGCGTGGCCTTCATGGTGGTGGTGCTCTTCCTCCGAGGCGGCGTCGTGGAGGCCTCGGCCCGACTGGCGCACTGGCTGCGCGATCGCCAGGCCCGACACCCGGTGAAGCGATGAGCGTCCTCAGGGCCGAGCGGCTGGTGAAGAGCTTCGGCGCCCTCACCGCGGTGAACGGCGTCTCGCTCGAGGTCGGGGCCGGTACGCTCCACTCGGTCATCGGGCCGAACGGCGCCGGAAAGACGACGCTCTTCAACCTCCTGACCGGGCAGTTCCCGCCGACGTCGGGGCGGATCGTCTTCGACGGACGGGACATCACCGGCACGCCGGCCCATCGCGTGGCGCACCTCGGGATCGCCCGCTCCTTCCAGCGCACGAGCCTCTTCCCGGCCCTGTCGATCCTCGACAACGTCTGGCTCGCCGCCTTCGCCCGGGCGGAGTCGTGGCGCGGGCTCCTCTGGCGACCCACGACGCGCTATCCGGCCCTGCGCGAGCAGGCGTTGCGGGCGCTCGGCGAGGTGGGCCTCGAGGCGAAGGCCGGCATGCCGGCGCGGGCGCTCTCCCACGGCGAGCAGCGGCAGCTCGAGCTGGCCATCGCGCTGGCCGCCTCGCCGCGCCTCCTCCTCCTCGACGAGCCGGCGGCCGGGCTCTCGGCGGACGAGACGCGCAAGATGGTCACCCTCGTCCGGGCGCTCAAGGGCCGGTACACGATCGTCCTCATCGAGCACAAGATGGACGTGATCATGACGATCTCGGACCGGATCACCGTCATGCACTTCGGCGCCGTCATCGCCGAGGGGACGCCGGCCGAGATCCAGGGGAACGCGGACGTGCGGCGCGCCTATCTGGGGGGGATCGCGGCGGGATGATCCTCGAGGTCCAGGGCATCGACACCTTCTACGGCCAGGCACACATCCTCCACGGGCTGTCGCTGTCCGTGGGGGAGGGGGAGGTCGTCGCCCTCCTCGGCCGCAACGGCGCCGGCAAGACGACCACGCTCCGGTCGGTCACCGGGCTCACCCCGCCCCGCCGTGGCCGGATCCTCTACCGGGGCGTCGACATCGCCGGCCGTCCCGCGCACCGGATCTCGAAGGACGGCATCGCCCTCGTGCCGGAGACCCGCGGCGTCTTCTCCTACCTGACGGCGCGCGAGAACCTCGACATCGCCAGGCGTCCCGGGTCCCGTTGGCAGGTGGAGACGGTGCTCGAGCGCTTCCCGAAGCTCCGGGAGGTGCTCGACCGGAAGGGGCGCCTCCTGTCCGGGGGCGAGCAGGAGATGCTCGCCATCGCCCGGGCGCTGGTGACCGGCCCCGACCTCCTGCTCCTCGACGAGCCGTCGCAGGGGCTCGCGCCGATCGTCGTCGAGGCGGTCATGGCGACGATCCGCGAGCTGCGCCGGGAGCGGGTGAGCATGCTCCTCGTGGAGCAGAACGCCGAGATGGCGCTGCAGTTGGCCGACCGCGTCTACGTCATCGACCAGGGCACGATCGTCTTCGAGGGCACGCCCGCCGCGCTGCGCGCCGACCGCGGGGTGACCGCGACCTACCTCGGCGTCGGGGGGTAAGCCGGGACCGCGCCGCGCCGGCCACTCGCCGCTTGACGGCGGCCCGCCCGTTGCCGTAACGTGGCAACAGATATTACCGGTATGATCTGTCTGACTGTCGAGGGGGCTCCGTGGCGCTCGAGCAGCTCCGGATCGACTGGACCAGGCACCGCCGACAGACCATCCGGGAGGCGGTCTACGAGACCATCAAGACCGCCATCCTCACCGGTGTGCTCGCCTTCGGGCAGGAGCTCACCGAGGACGAGCTGGCCGACAGCCTCCGCGTGAGCCGCACCCCCATCCGCGAGGCGTTCCACGCCCTCCAGCTGGACGGCTTCCTCGAGGTCCACCCCGGCCGAGGGCTGCAGGTGACGAGCCTCGACGCCAAGGAGGTCCTCGCGCAATGCGACCTGCGCGCCCTCCTCGAGGGGTATGCGGCCCGCATGGCGGCCTCCCGGATCGAGCCGGACACCCTCATGCGCATGCAGTGGGCGACCGAGCGGATGGGCCGCGCCCACGCGGCCGACGAGCGCGAGGTCGCCTCGTCCGCGAACCTCGAGTTCCACGCGCTCCTGATCGAGGCGGCCGGTGTGCCGGTCCTGGTCCGCCTCGCCTCCCTGCTCTGGAAGAGCGACTCGATCATCGTCCGCCACCGCGCCTATCGCAAGCACCCCGGGCAGGGGGTCAGGGACCACCGGGCCATCATCGCCGCGCTGCGCACGGGAGACGCCGCAGCCGCGGAGGCCGCGGTCCACGAGCACATCGGCCACCGGAAGGAGCGGCTCATCGAATTCCTGCGCGAGATCGAGTCGGCGCCGAGGACGGCAGGCGGGGAGGCGGATCCGGCGAGGGCCCGCGCCCCGGCGGCTCGGCGCGGCCGAAAGGCACGTCACCCGATGTGAGGACGAGTCGCGCCCACGGCCGCCCTCGAGGAGGATCGGCCGCGGCCCGAGGCTCGGTTCCGGGAGGATGCGAGATGTCGAGCCAGAGGCTCTATCGGCGTACCGCGCGGCGCGTCCTTCTTCTCGTCGCCGCGCTCGCGCTGGCGGCGGTC
This sequence comes from Thermodesulfobacteriota bacterium, assembly GCA_036381125.1. Classification (GTDB taxonomy): domain Bacteria; phylum DASVDK01; class DASVDK01; order DASVDK01; family DASVDK01; genus DASVDK01. Next base: position 10,004 of record DASVDK010000026.1, read on the forward strand.
CCCGCACGGCCCGACGAGGCGACGGCCGCGCCCGCGCCGAAGCCGGGCGGCACGCTCATCATGGTGATCGGCGCCGACCCGCCGACCTTGAACCCCGCCATCACCACCGGCACCCCCGACCTGTACACCGCCTGCAAGATCTTCGAGGGGCTGGTGCGGCTCGACCGCGATCTCGAGCCGCAGCCCGTCCTGGCCGAGTCGTGGACGGTGCAGCCCGACGGCCTCACGTACACGTTCGCGCTCCGCAAGGGCGTGACCTGGCACGACGGGAAGCCGTTCACGAGCAAGGACGTCGAGTGGACGTTCGAGAACGTGACGGCGAAGTTCGGGCCGCGCACGAAGGGGCCCTTCCAGGCCGTCAAGGCCGTGACCACGCCCGACGACCACACCGTCGTGCTCGAGATGAAGGAGGCCTACGGCCCGCTCCTCTCGCTCCTCACCTGCTCGAGCGCCGCGATCCTCCCGGCGCACGTCTACTCGAACGGCGACATCCTGAGCCACCCGCGCAATCTCGACCCGGTCGGCACGGGGCCCTTCCGGTTCAAGAGCTGGGCGCGGGGCGACCACATTCGGCTCGAGCGGAACCCGACCTACTGGCAGCGCGGCCAGGGGATGCCGTACCTCGACGAGATCGTGATGAAGATCATCACCGACCCGAAGGCCGCGGCGCTGGCGCTCGAGGCCGGCGAGGTCGACTACATCCCGGACTACTTCGTCGACAAGGCGGAGTACCTCCGGCTCAAGGACCACGAGGGGATCGTCGGCCAGCAGGACACGAACGTCCCGACGAACAACGTCCTGATCTTCAACGTCCGGAAGGCGCCCCTCGACAGGGCCGAGGTCCGGCGGGCGATCTTCCACGCCATCGATCGCGCGTTCATCGTCGAGAAGGCGCAGTTCGGTCTCGGCGGGCCCGGGAAGAGCGCGATCGACTCCCGCCTCGGCTGGGCGTACGACCGCGCCGTCGACTTCAACCGGCTCTACCCCTACGATCCGGCGAAAGCCAACGCGCTCCTCGACAAGGCCGGCCTCCGGCGCAACGCGCAGGGGGTCCGGTTCGAGGTGACCCTGCCGTACGAGAGCGGCAAGGCGGACTTCAACGAGGAGGCCCAGATCATCCGGGAGAACCTCAAGGCGGTCGGCATCGCCGTCGATCTCATGTCGCTCGAGCGGTCCCTGATGCTCGACAAGGTCTTCAAGCAGTGGGACTTCGACCTCACCCTGCAGCGCTACACGACCTCGGGCGACGTGGCCGTCGGGGTGCAGCGGTTGTACGTCACGAGCGCGATCGACCGGCGCCCGTTCACGAACCCGTCCGGCTACTCGAACCCGGAGGTGGACGCCCTGTTCGAGAAGGGCGCGAAGTCCCCATCCCCCAGGACCCGTGCGCCGCACTACCACAAGGTCCAGGAGATCCTCGCGCGCGACGTCCCCGTCATCGTCCTGACGGAGAACCCCTCCGTCGACCTCGCGAGCACGAAGTTCGGCGGGCTGTGGAAGGGGCCTGATCCCTACGACTGGTGGGAGCACGTCTACCAGAAGTAGACAGGCCTGCGAGGGACCCGCCGATGTCACCGGCCCTGGTGGAGGTCCTGGCGGCGCGGCTGTCGGCGCTTCGCCTCGAGGACCTGCCCCCCGCGGTCGTGCACAGGGCCACGCTGGCCGTGCTCGACACCATGGGGGCGATGCTCGCGGGCAGCCGGACCGAGGAAGGCCTGGCCGTCGCCGGCGCCCTGGTCGAGCTGGACGGTCTCGGCACGTCGAGCGTCTTCGGCTCGGACGTCCGGCTCTCCCCGAGCAATGCCGCCATGGCCAACGGCACCAGCGCGCACGCCCGCGAGCTGGACGACTTCGGAGGGTGCGGTCACTCGGGCGCGGTCGTCGTCCCGGCGGTTCTCGCGGCCGCCGAGGCGGCCCGCGCCCCCGGGGGTCGCGTCATCGAGGCGATCGTCGCCGGGTACGAGGCGGCCGCCCGCGTCACCGAGGCGGCCGGTGGGTACCGGGCGCACAACGAC
>DASVDK010000027.1:0-14678 GCA_036381125.1 Thermodesulfobacteriota bacterium
GTCGGGCTCGCGCTCGTCACCGCGTGGCGGCGGGGCCGGTGGACGCCGGGGGACTGAGGCGCTTCACCGGGTCTGGGCATGGCGCGTGACTCCCGGTCCGCCGGCCTGCGCGGGACGCGCGAGACAGGCGGAGGAGAGACGATGACCAGAGAAGCGACGAGGCGAATGGCGGACCGACAGACGAATCGAGCGGAGCCGATGACCCAGCAGCGCGCGAAGGAGGTTCAGGCCTACGGGACGATCGTGCGGGCGCCGATCGCCCTCGACGAGCGCGCGATCGCGGCCAGCGTCGGCCTGCTCAACCAGGTCCTCGCCGACACGATGACGCTGCGGGACCTCTACAAGAAGCACCACTGGCAGGTCGCCGGGCCGACCTTCTACCAGCTCCATCTCCTCTACGACAAGCACTTCGACGAGCAGGTCGCGCTGGTGGACGCCATCGGCGAGCGCATCCAGCTCCTGGGGGGGATCAGCATCGCCATGGCGGCGGACGTGGCCGAGACGACCCGCATCCCGCGCCCGCCGCGAGGCCGCGAGGACGTGCCGACCCAGCTCTCGCGGCTCCTCGAGGCGCACGAGATCGTGATCCGCGAGGTTCGGGAGGGGGCCCGCAAGGCGGACGAGGCCGGCGACGACGGGACCAACGACCTCCTCGTCAGCCAGGTGCTCCGCACGAACGAGTTGCAGGCCTGGTTCATCGGGGAGCACCTGATGGACGTGCCGCTGGTCCGCAGCGAGTGACGCGCCGGCCGCGAGCGGCCGCGCCGGGGGGCGACCGAGGGGCGGCTAGGTCGCGTCGAGCATGTGCCGGACGCTCCGGAGCAGCGCCGCCGGCGTGAACGGCTTCTCGAGGAGGTTGCGCCCGCGCTCGAGCGGGCCCTCGGACTGGACGACGGTGTCCGTGTAGCCGGACATGAAGAGCACCTTGACGTCGGGGTGCACGCCGGTGAGCCGCTCGACGAGGGCCGGGCCGCGCAGGCCCGGCATGATCACGTCCGTCAGGATCAGGGCGAACGGCTCCGCCGAGGCGCCGGCGACGGCGAGCGCCTCCTCCCCGTCGCGCGCCTCGAGCACCCGGTAGCCCGCGCTCTCGAGCGTCCGGCGGGCCAGCGTCCGGACCGACGCGTCGTCCTCGACGAGCAGGATCGTCTCCGAGCCGCGGGCCGGCGCGTCGGTCGCGGCCGTCGGCCGCGCGTCGGGCGTCTCGCGGACTCGCGGCAGGTCGATCGTGAACGTCGTGCCCCGCCCCGGTTCGCTCTCGACGCCGATGTACCCGCCGCTCTGCTTCACGATCCCGTAGACGGTCGCCAGGCCGAGGCCGGTGCCCTTGCCGACGGACTTGGTGGTGAAGAAGGGCTCGAAGACCCGGGCCTTCGTCTCGGCGTCCATCCCCGTGCCGGTGTCGGTCACCGCGAGCCGCACGTACCCGTCGCGGTGTCCCGCCTCGGACCGCTCGAGGCCGGACTCGCCCGGCTCGACGTTCACGGTCTCGATGAGGAGCCGGCCGCCCCGGGGCATCGCGTCCCTCGCGTTGACGGCCAGGTTGACGATGACCTGCTCGAGCTGCGCGGGGTCGGCCCTGACGCAGCCGAGGTCGGGGGCGAGGACGGTGACCAGCTCGATGTCCTCGCCGATGAGCCGCGCGAGCATCGCCTTCAGCTCGGTCACGACGCCGTTGAGGTCGAGGACCTTGGGCTGCAGCACCTGGCGGCGGCTGAAGGCCAGGATCTGCCGGATGAGGGTCCCCGCCCGTTCGGTGGCGCTCTTGATCTCCGCCGCGTCGCGCCTGAGGGGCGGGTCGAGCCGCTGGAGGAGGAGCTCCGCGTAGCCGGCGATCGCCGTGAGGATGTTGTTGAAGTCGTGGGCGATGCCGCCGGCGAAGCGGCCGATCGCCTCCATCTTCTGCGCCCCGCGAAGCTGCTCCTCGCTGCGGCGCAGCGCCTCGACCGCCTCCTTCTGGGCGGAGATGTCGACCATGACGCCCCGGAGCTGCCGGACCCGGCCGTCGGCGTCCTTGACGACGCGGACCATGTCCCGAAGCCAGACCACGCGACCGTCGGCGGCGACGACCCGATACTCGAAGTCGCTGTCGCGCCCCTCCGCCATGCCGGTCCGGCAGACCTCGATCGCGCGCTCGCGGTCGTCGGGGTGGATGAGGTTGACCCAGAACTCGCCGTCGCCGAGCCACCGATCGATCGGGTAGCCGAGGAGGGCCTCGGCGTACCGGCTCACGAAGGTGAACTCCCAGGTCTCCGCATCGGCCTCCCAGACGATCGCGTCGAGCCCGTGGACGAGGTCGTGGAACCGGCGCTCGGCGGCCCGGGCCTCGGCGTGGAGCCAGGTGTTGCCGAGCGCGACGGCCGCCTGGGCGGCAAGCTGACCGAGGACGCACTCGTCCTCGTCGTCGAAGGGCCGGCGGCTCCGTCGGCCTGCCCAGAGGACGCCCGCCACCCGGCCGCCGACGGTGACGGGCACCGCGAGGACGGCGCCGATCCCCTCGACGCGTATCGGGTCGTCCAGGTCGTGCGAGATCCTCGAGTCGGCCAGGTAGTCGGCGGTGCGGACCGGGCGGCCCTCGACCATGACCAGGCCGCTCACCCCCAGACCTGGGGCGAGCACGAGCCGGGTGAAGTCCGGGTGCCGGTGCCCGCGCGCGGCCGCGATCGGCGCCTCGTCGGCCGTCGGCTCGCGCAGGGCGAGGTACACGAGGTCGGCGCCGACCAGCCGTTCGGCGTGCTCGAGGACCCGCCCGAGGATCGGCTCGGTCGCCTGGAACGCCGAGGTCTCCGCGGCGAGGGCCGCGAGCGCCTCGGCCGTCTGGCGCCGCCGCTCGCTCTCCGCGAGGAGTCGCGCCTGGTCGAGGATCGCGGCGGCGTGCTCCGCGAGCGCCTCGAGCACCTGGACGTCGCCCGCGGTGATCCGCCGCCTCGAACGCTTCGCGCCGGTGAGCACGCCGAGCAGCCGCCCGCCGCGGCGGAGCGGCACCGCGACGAAGGCCCGCAGGCCGAGCGCGGCGAAGGTCGCGCGGTTCTTGACCCGGTCGTCCCGCGACGCGTCCGATACGACGAGCGCCGAGCCCCGGCGCGCCGCCTCGCCGACGAGCCCTTCGCCGAGGCGGATTCGCGTGCGCTCGCGTGCAGCCCCATCGAGCGACCGCGACTGCACGCGGAGCACCAGCTCGTCGCCGTCGAGGAGCCAGAGGCTCGCACACGCGAGGCCCAGGAGTTCCTCCGCGCCGTCGACGACCGCCTGGCAGACCCGGGTCGCGTCGAGGCTCGCGTGGACGAGCCGGCTGATCCCCTGGGCGAGGACGCTCTCCCAGGGGCGTTCGCGGCCCGAGGCGTGGCGCCGCCCCCTTCGGCCGTGGCCGAGCGCGGCAAGGGTCCGGACGAGGCCGGGGCCGTCGGCGCCCCTCGGCAGGCAGGCGTCGGCGCCGGCTGCCGTGGCCGCCTCGCGTCTCGCCGCGTCGCCCGGGTCGCACAGGGCGACGACCCCGAGCCGGCTCGTGCCGGCGTCGGCCTTCAGGCGGGCCAGGAGGGCGAGGCCGTCGAGGTCGGGCAGGTCGAGGTCGAGCAGGACCAGGCTCGGGCGCCGACCGCGAGCCTCGGCCAGGCCGGTGATCGCGCTGTAGGCGACCAGGGTGTCGTACCCGCGCTCCCGAAGGCGCGCCGCGAGCCGCGCGCAGAGGTCCGGGTCGGGCTCGATGACGAGGACGGCCGGGCGCGCCGGCGCCCGAGCCCGCCCCCGCCGCACCCGGACGCCGCGAGATCCGTTGCGTGCCGCCATCGTGACCTCCCCGATCGGTTCGAGCGGCACGTCACGGCCTGGCCCCGCGCGCGTGCCAGGTGGTGGATAGCCATCCGACGGCGCGAGGTCAAGGGAAAAGCGGGGGGGCCGATGGGAATCCGCGCGCCTCGGCCGCGAACTGCGCGAGTTCCCGGTCGAAGCGCTCCGGCGCCTCGAGGAACGGCGCATGGCCGACCCCCTCGTACCAGGAGGCGCGCGCCGACCGGCAGTGCGCCGTGATGTAGTCGGCCATCGCCGGCAGCGTCAGCGTGTCGGCGCGGCCGTGGGACACCAGGACGGGGACCGTGAGGCGCGCGAGGACCGGCGCGAAGTCCACCGCTCGCTGCAGCAGGAAGGCCCGTACCTGCGGCTGCACGACCATGTTGGAGGCGAGCGCGACCTCGAAGTCGTCCTGCGACATCGGCGCGGCGGTGCAGGCCCGCAGGAACCTCCGGATCGCCGCGATGCTCGTCGCGAGGTCCGCGTCGCAGGCCCCGGGCGCGTGGTCGAGGAAGCCGGGGCCGATGAGCGAGCCGAAGGCGCCCGGGCCGAGGACCACCGCGCCGCCGACGAAGTCGACGCCGGCGATCGCGTGCTGCCCGTGCTTCCGGAGGTAGTCGCAGACGACGAGGCCGCCGTACGACCAGGCGACGAGGATCGGCCGGTCGAGGCCGAGTCGGTCGATGATCGCCGCGAGGTCGTCGGCCCACCGGTCGCCGTCGACGTACTGCGCGGCCTCGAGCGGCGCGTCCGAGCCGCCGTGACCGCGAAGGTCGGGCGCCACGAGCCGGAACTCCTCCGCGAGCGGGCCGGTGTACTGCTTCGTCCAGCAGAGGTGGCTCTGCGACCAGCCGTGGACGAACAGGATCGGCGCGCCCGTGGGCCTGCCCCACTCGTGGACGCGAAGGTCGACGCCCCCGGCGCCTCGGACCGTATGCGCTCCCATCGGCGCACCTCCTTGCCGGCTCCTCGGCCGGAGCGCTCCTACGGCTCGCCGCCGGGCCAGGCGAGCCAGGCGAGGGCCGCCGCGGCAAGGAGCCAGAGCACGATGACGAGGGCGGCGCCGGCTCGGCTCACCGGCCGCTCTCGCTCGGCCGCGACGGCGCGGTGCTCGGCGAGGATCTCGGGCGGGATGAGGCGGATCACGAGCCAGATGCCGAGCGGGACGAGGAGGACGTCGTCCAGATAGCCGAGGACCGGCACGAAGTCGGGGACGAGGTCGATCGGGCTCAGCGCGTAGGCGGCCACGCAGAGCGCTGCCGACTTCGCGTACCACGGAACCCTGGGGTCCCGCGCCGCCAGGTAGAGGGCGTGCACGTCCCGCTCGAGCCCGCGTGCCCAGGACCGCAGCCCCCGGGACCACGACATGCCGGCCTCCCTCCTAGGAGAGGTCGCGCTTGAGCGTCTCGAACTCCTCGCGCGTGATCTCGCCCGACGCGTGCCGGCGCCTGGCGATGTCGAGGGGCGTCTCGCGGTGCGGGGCGCGGCCCTGGGCCGCGAGCCAGCGGATCCCGTAGATCAGCGCCGCGATCACGACGATCCAGAAGAGGAGCATCACGAGGCCCATCCCGATGCCCCACATGCCCCACATGCCTGGCATGCCCCAGGGCCCGTCGGCGTAGGGACCGTAGTTCGGCTGGGCGGCGGCGGCGGCCGGCATCAGGCCGCCGATCCCGCCGAGAATCGCTCCGGCCGCTGACCCGGTTCGACGCATCCCGATCATGGCTCATTGTGACATTGCCGGGTCGGTTCTGGAACCGTAGCCGGACCCGGGAGCGGCTCCCTGGCAACCGGCTCCTTGCCCCGACCGGTCGAGGTCAGGGCCTTGCTGTCCACCCGGCTCGGCGGGACCGTGTCGACGGCTGCCCGGCGCCGGCGAGCGGCGGTATGCCCGGGCGTTCGACCCCGGTTCGAGGCGGCCTCGAGCCCGGAGGGGCCGCCGAAGCTCCGGCCGGCCCGCACGGCGGGAACCACGCGGCGCTCCCTGTTACCATGACGGCCGGTCACACGAGGAGGGCAGGGAGTGACTCGCATCGGAAAGTCGCGGCGCGGCCGCGGGCGCACGTCGGGCGCCAGCCGGCGCCGGCTCCTCATCGCGGGCGCCGGGCTCGTCGCCGGGGGCGGGCTCGTCGCCGGCCTCTGGCCCTGGGAACCCGCCCGGACGTCGCACGCCTACACGCTCGCGCCGGAGTCGGTGCTCGACGCGCGGATCCGCCGCGCCCCGGCCAGGGTCCGCGAGGCCTACCGGTTCGCGGTGGCCAACCGCGAGCTGCTCAACAAGTTCCCCTGCTTCTGCGGCTGCTTCGAGCAGGACGGCCATCGCGGCAACGCCGACTGCTACGTCGAGGACATCCGTCCCGACGGCTCGGTCGTGTTCGACTACATGAGCCTCGGCTGAGGGATCTGCATCGACATCACGCGTGACGTGATGCGCCTCCTCGACAAAGGGACCCCGCTCAGGGAGATCCGGGCGTACATCGACGGCCGGTACGGGAGCTACGGCCCCTCGACGCCCACGCCGCCCGTCGAGTAACGGCCCTCGGGCCGCCCGGGCCCTCCCGGCCATCCTGCGGCACGACTCGGCGCAGCGCCGGCAGGTGTCCGCGCAGACGCGGCCGTGCAGCGCCGACCCGCGCAGCATGAAGTCGGTGCTCGTCAGCCAGATCTGTGCACAGAGTCGTCCTCCTGCGGTGAGCGGCGCCGGGTGGTAGGCGCCGCCCCCACGGCGCTGCACCGCGCGGGCCCCGATGTCGATTCCGGAGGGACCCGATCGACGTGACGGTAGAGGCGCCCCGCGCGGTCCGGACGGTGAACGCGCAGGGCTCGCGGAGCCGAGGCACGTCCACTCGGGCCGATCGTGCGATCGGCCCAGGCGATATGAGCGATCCGCAATGGAGGCACCGTGACGGCGACGAAGGCCACGTCGAGGATCTACACGCATCTGTGGTACGCGAAGGAGGCCGAGGAGGCGGCGGCGTTCTACGCGTCGATCTTCCCGGATTCGCGGGTCGACCGGGTCTGGGCCCTGCCGGTCGACACGCCGAGCGGACCGGCCGGCTCCGTGAAGGTCGTCGACTTCACGCTCCTCGGCCAGCGCTTCCAGGCCATCACGGCCGGGCCCCATCACGAGTTCAACGACGCCGTCTCGCTCGTGGTGCCGTGCAAGGATCAGGCGGAGCTCGATCGGTACTGGAACGCGCTCCTCGAGGGGGGCGGCACGCCGCAGGCCTGCGGGTGGCTGATCGACCGCTTCGGTCTGAGGTGGCAGATCGTCCCGGCCGTTCTGGACGAGATGCTGCGCGACGGCGACCCCGCCCGGTCGCGCCGGGTTGCCGAGGCGATGCTGAAGATGGTGAAGCTCGACGTCGCCGCGATCGAGGCGGCGTACCGGTCGTGACCGCGGCGCTCGACGGATAAGGTGGCGCTGGTCGCCGGCGCCACGCCGCGGTTCGTCGGACGTGCCGCCGCCGCGCTTGCCGCCGATCCCGACCGGGCGCGGTGGAACGGCTCGCGCCCCGATGCGTGGCGCTGCGCCGTCGAGGTGCAGGACGCGGGCAAGCCGGCGGATGCCACGGGATACCGATAGGGGCGGCTCCGCCGGCGCGAGGCGCCCCGCATACGGGATCGTCCTGATGACCCTCGCCATGCTCACGATCCCGTCCGGACGCTCGCCTTTCAGTGCGTCCTCGGCGTCGCGCTCCCGACGCCGCCGGGCGTCGCGAGGTGGCGCGTTCTCGGCGCTCGGCCACGTGCTGTCGATCGCCGCGTTCGGGTTGGCCGACGCGTCGACCCTTGCGCCGCTCGTCTACGTCGAGCTGGTGGGGGCGGCGGTCGTCGGCTACGTCGCGTTCGACGAGGTCCCGAGCCCGACGACCATCGTGGGCGGCGCGTTCATCGTCGTGGCCGGCCTGGTCCTCCTGGCGGCGCAGCGGCGGGTGGGGGGAGGACGCGGCCGCGAGCACTGACGCCGGGAGCCGCCGCTCAGTCGCCCTCGTCGACGTCGACGATCCGGCCGTCGGCGGTTACCTCGACCTCGTGCCGCCTGCCGTCCGCGTCGACCTTCACCTCGTAGCGCTGGTGGTCGTCCTCCCGCTCCGCCGACAGGAGGCGCGCGTTCGGAAAGCGGCCTTCGATGGCCCTGGTCACCGCCTCGGGCAGGTCGTCCAGCGCAACCGATTCGTCGGCGGCACCGATGTCGTGCAGGCCGAGGATCGCCGCGGCGGGCAGGGCGAGCCATACGGGGCGAAGACGCATGGGGCACCTCCTCGGCGGTCCCGGGTGCAGCAGACACGCCGAACCGGACCAAAGGGCCGGGCGCCCGGCCGCCGTCGTCCGAGCCTGCACGGCCTCCTGCGCGTTCTGCCACGGCACCTCGCATCACGGCCGACCGGTTCTTCTCGTCACCCTGCCCAGCTCGAACGGCGCCGGGCCGCTCTGCACCTCACGTGTCGGCTCGACGGACGCCTGCCGGCGAAGCCCGAGCGGGGCTCCACGCGTGTCGCCCGAACGTCGGTTGCCGGGAGCGCTTCGGGGCGGCCCCCGACGAGCCGGCGCCGGAATCAGGAGGCGCGAATGCGAACGATTCCACTCCTGGCAGGGGCGCTCGTCAGCTCGATGCTCGTCGCCGCGATGTCGGCCGCGGTGGAGGCGGCGCCCAGTAAGGACCGGGTGAGGGGGAATGCACACGGCCTCGGGACACGTTCGCTCGGGCTTCCGCCCATCACCATGTTCGACCTGCGCGCGCAGGCGCAGAGCGGAGCGACGGGCGAGAAGCCCAAGGGGCACGTCTTCCTCGAGGTGTCGCAGAAGCAATCGGCCGATTCCGAAGAGGTGCCGATCCTCGACGTGCGCATGCGCGTGAGCTGTCTGCGCGTGGCGAGCGACCCCTTCAGGCCCGAGGACCGACTTGCCACCGTCGCCGGCGTCATCACGCGATCGAGGACGTCCGGGGTCGTCAAGGGGGACGGACTCCTGATCCTCGTGCTCGATTCCGATGACCCGGCGAGCCTCCAGGGGATCGCCTACTTCCTGACGCCGTTCCCGGCCGAGTGTCCGCATCCGCTGGACGTTCTCCCGAGCGTGCTCGGGAGTAGCCGGTTCCTCGCGCTGACCGACGGCGACGTCAGGGTGGAGGACGCCGAGCCGTAAGCCGCCCATGGGCGATCCGCGCCGCGCCGTGGTCGCGTGAGACGCACTCCGATCGAGGAGGTCGCGGCGTCGGCACCGTTGCGATCGCGGACGGCCTAGACGACCGGTCTACTCGGTGCCGGGATGCGGCCCCATGAACGCCAGCAGGGCGACCGGCGTCCGCAGGCACATTCTCGACGTGGCGCAGCCGCTGCTCCTGCGCAAGGGCTTCACCGCGGTCGGCCTGGCCGAGGTGCTCGCGGCGGCCCAGGTGCCGAAGGGCTCCTTCTATCACTACTTCGGTTCCAAGGAGGCCTTCGGCGAGGCGATGCTCGAGGCCTACTTCGCCGACTACCTGGCGCGAATGGACGCGCTGCTGGCCCGGCCGGGCACGGCCGCCGAGCGGTTGATGGGCTACTTCCGTGACTGGCTCGACTCGCAGACCGGCGGCGAGACGCAGAGCCGTTGCCTCGCGGTCAAGCTCGGCGCGACCGCGCGCCCCTGGACACCGCGATGGCCAGCACGCGGCGGCTACTCGGCCTGACCCAGGACGCCTGAGGCGGAACGAGCGCGTCCGTTCCCGCTTCCCTTGCACCCTGCTTCTAGACGACCGGTCTACTCGCAGCGTCGTCCGGCGCTCTGCCCGTCCCGCGCTCGCCCTTGCCCGCCCGCGCGCAAAGGCGGTCCGGCCGAATCTCCCGCACTGACATCACAGGAGCCAAGCGCATGCCGCAACGTGACACCGTCAACCGCCGCATCGTCCTCGCCGCGCGCCCGCACGGTCTGCCGACGCCGCGCGATTTTCGCCTCGAGGAAGCCGCGATGCCGACGCCGGGCGAGGGGCAGGTGCTGCTGCGCACGCTGTACCTGTCGCTCGATCCGTACATGCGCAACCTGATGGACGAAACCGGGCCGGCCTACGCGCCGTCGGTGAAGCTCGGCGAGATGGAGCGGCCGTCCCTGGCGCCGGGCGGGCTCGGCATACCCGCGTTCACCGCCTACGTCGGCCTGCCCGACATCGGCCGGCCCGAACCGGGCGAGACCGTGGTCGTGGCCGCGGCGACCGGAGCGGTCGGCGCGGTGGTCGGGCAGATCGCCAGGCTCAAGGGGGCGCGCGTGGTCGGCATCGCCGGCGGCGCCGAGAAGTGCCGCTACGCGGTCGAGGCGCTCGGCTTCGACGCCTGTCTCGACCGCCGCGATCCGCAACTCGCCGAGCGCCTCGCCGCCGCCTGTCCGGACGGCATCGACGTCTACTTCGAGAACGTCGGCGGCCCGGTGCTCGACGCGGTGCTCCCGCTGCTCAACGTCGGCGTGCGCGTGCCGGTGTGCGGCTTCATCTTCGACGCCTTCCGCCGCGACATGGGCGAGTGGATCGCCGCCGTCGATCCCGGCGCCGGACGCCGGGGGCCTCGAGGATCAGGCCGGGTCGGCCCGCCCGCCAACCGGGCGGCGACCGGACCGACCTCCTCGGCGAGGAGTACGTGACCCTGTAAACGCCGTCCGTCACCTCCCCCTTGCGGCCGAGAGCCTGCTCGATGGTCTGCCAGTGGCCCTCGTCTGCGCTCCACGCGGCGGTGGCCAACGCCGCCGTGACCACGCCGGCGAGCGTGGACATCGCGCTTTGCCATCACAGTGACGCCCCTTCCGTGGTACTGTAACGAAAAATCCTGACGATCTGATTGTTACAGAACGCGTGCGCGTTGCCGGTCAGGTCGTCGGGGCCAGGCAGCCGGGGTGCCGCCGGAGGACGGAGTGCCGCCGAATACCGCGCGCTGGCTCCTGCTGATCGCCTCGCTCCCGCCGACCCCGTCGCGGCACCGGGTGCGCGTCTGGCGCATGCTCAGAAAGTGGGGCGCGCTCGGCCTGCGCAAGTCGGTGTACGTGCTGCCCTACAGCAAGGACCACTACGAGTCCTTCCAGTGGATCGCCCAGGAGATCCAGAGCGTCGGGGGCGAGGCGACCTTCCTCAAGGTCGCCAAGGTGGAGAACCTCCCCGACGAGGCGCTGATTCGCCTGTTCCGGGACGCGCGGCGCGAAGACTACGGAGCCCTGGCTGCCGAGGTGCGCGAGGCACTCGACGACCTCGACAAGACGCCGCCGGCCCGTCCCGGGGCTCGCGTGGAACCGGCGAACGCCCGGCTGGCCGAGCTGACGGCGCGCTTCGAGGCCATCGCCGAGATCGACTTCTTCGACGCACCGGGGCGCGCCGCCGTGGTGAGGGCGCTCGACCGGCTCCGCCGGCGGCTCGTCGCGCTCGGCGTCGCCGGCGGCGGCGAGGAGGCGACTGCGTTACGGTTGAACCGGACGGACTACCAGGGGCAGACGTGGGTGACACGCGAACGCCCCTTCGTCGACCGGCTGGCCTCGGCGTGGCTCATCCGTCGCTTCATCGACCCCGCCGCACGGTTCGGCTTCATCGGCTCCGACGAGCAGCCGCCAGCCGGGGCGATCCCCTTCGATGTCCACGGCGCCGCGCTCGGCCACCGCGGCGAGGACTGCACCTTCGAAACGCTCGTCAAGGCATTCGGCCTGGAGGCCGACGTGCGGCTCCGCTACCTCGCGGAACTGGTGCACGAGGCCGACCTCAAGGACGAGAAATTCGCGCATGCCGAGACGCGGGGGCTCGTCTTCGTGCTCACGGCGCTGCGGCGCACGATCGCCGACGATCACCAGCTGCTCGAAGAGGGCATGACCCTCTTCGAGCGGCTCTACGAGTCCCTCGAAGACGCTCGCCCGACGGCTCGGGGCGAGTGAGGAGGCACGCCCATGAAGTGGGTGACCCGGATGCGGCCGAAGGTCGACCGCGTGGCATGTCCCTGGCTCATTCGCCGCTTCGTCGACCCCGAGGCGGAGTTCCTCTACGTCCCGCCCGACGAGGTCACGGCGGTGGCGGCGCGGGAAGGGGCCATCCCGTTCGACGTGCCGGGTGTCGAGCTCGGCCACCACGGTGACCGGTGCAGCTTCGACGCGATCATCGAGAAGTATGCCCTCACCGAGCCGGCCCTCGAACGGCTGGCCCAGATCGTCCGGGGCGCTGACACCGACGCGCGACATCTCGCGCCCGAGGCGGCGGGGCTCGAGGCGATCGCCGAGGGATTCCGCCTCGTCTACCAGGACGACCACGAGCTGCTCGAGCGTGAGCTGACGGTCTACGACGCGCTCTACGCGTACTGCCGGGCGGCGCGATGAGCGCGGTCAGGACGATCCTGTTCCTCTGCCCGGAATGGGGCTCGCGTTCATCCTGCCCTCGTTCCTCATGGTGGTCGCCCCGTCCTGGCTTTACGTGCGGTTCGGCGGCCTGTGGTGAATGCAGGCGCTCTTCTACGGCATCGGCGCGGGCGTCATTGGCATCGTCGCGATCGCCGCGTACAGGCTCGCCCGGCCGACCAATCGACGTGATCCGTTGCTCTGGGGCATCTTCGTGGCACTCGCCGTCATCACGGTCCGGGCAGAGGCAGAGTTGGGCGAGTTCTTCATCCTCGCCGGGCTCATCGTCCTTCTCGCCCGGGCCACGCCGTCCTGGGTCAAGCGGTTGGCGACCTTCCGCGTGATATTGCCGGCCCCGCTCGCGTTGACCCTTGCGCCGGCCGCGCCGACCGGCGCCGTTCCGACGGAGGGCCTCCTGCTCCAGATCCTGCTCTTCTTGGCCGAGGCCGGCGCCTTCGTCTTCGGCAGCGGCCCGCCATCGTCGCCTTCCTCCATCAGGGCGTCGTGCAGCAGTACGGGTGGCTCACCGAGCACCAGTTCCTCGATGCCGTCGCGGTCGCCATGATCGCGCCGGGGCCTGTCGTCATAACGGTCGCCTTCATCGGCTACCTCGTCGCCGGTCTCACCGGGTCGGTCGTTGCCGCGCTCGGGATCTTCTCGCCGGTCTGCCTGTTCACGGTCGTCTCGGCCCCCTGGTTCCGGCGGCGTCGCGACAGCCCGCAACTCAAGGCGTTCGTCCAGGGGGCCACCGCGGCGACGACGGGCGCGATCAGCGGGGCGGTGATCATCCTCGCCGGTCGCGCGATCATCGACCTTCCGACCGCGGCGATCGCGCTCGGTAGCTTGGCGCTGCTGTGGCGGCTCAAGGTGCCTGAGCCGCTCCTGGTCCAGGCGGCGGGCGCGGCCGGACTGGTGCTGTGGCCGCTGATACACGGAGCCGGGTAGCACGACCAGGGTGCGGCCGGGTACTACCGCGCGGCAAGGCGTTCGGCCCGGCGTCAAGGCGCTCGGCTCAACCGCCGGGAGGCGGCTTCAGTCACGAACGAAGGGAAGAGAAGCGATGCGGCCAGTCTCTGCAGCAGTAGTCCTCGTCTTCGCAATCGTCGCCGGACCGGCCACGGCACGGACGCCGCAGGGCGGCGGGTCGACCGCGGTTTGGAACTTCGACGCCGACCGCGCGGGCGCCCCGCCAGCCGGGTTCACCCTGGCGAAAACCGACGGCGGCACCGAGCCCCGATGGGTCATCCGGGCCGAGACGGATGCGGCCAGCCACCCCAACGTGCTCGCACAACTCGACGCCGATCGAACCAGCGGCCGGTTTCCCGTCGCCGTCGCACATGCGCCCACGCTGCGCGATCTCCGCCTCTCCGTCCGGTGCAAGCCCGTCTCGGGACGGGTCGACCAGGCGTGCGGCCTCGTCTTCCGGTATCGGGACGCGAACAACTACTACGTCACGCGCGCCAACGCGCTCGAGGACAACGTCCGGCTGTACTACGTCAGGGACGGTCGCCGGCGGGAGATCGCGAGCTGGAATGGGAAGGTCGGGGCCAACGTCTGGCACGAGTTGCGTGCCGAGGCCAGGGGCGACCGCTTCGAGGTCTACTGGGACGGAGAGAAGGTGCTCGACGCGCAGGACCGCACCTTCCCAGATGCGGGTCGGGTCGGCGTCTGGACCAAGGCCGATTCGGTCACCTACTTCGACGACCTCAAGGTCGAACCGCTCGGTTCGTGAGGGCGGTTCGGTATCTCCGAGGCGCGCTATGTACCACGCCCCGGAGATCAACCCGTACCGCTCCTTGCCTGTGAAGTTCGCCGCCAGGCAGCGCCCTTCCGACGTGAAGAAGACATAGAGCGTCTCCTTCGACTTGTCGGCCGCGCGTGCTTGCTCGAACGCGGCGACCCACTCTGTGCGGCGGCCCTTGAACGGTTTCTGCTCGACCGTCCCGACGGCGACGTCCTTCCACGAGGCGTCGACCTTGCCGTCCGCGATCAGCTTGTCGCGTGCCGCCGCCGCCCGCCGCTTGATCTGCCAAGGGCTCGCATCGTGCGCATGCGTGCCTGGTCCGTGCCCGTGCCCCCGGCTGCCCGAGCCGCGAGCGCGAGGTGCGGGAGCGTGGCCGGCGTGGCAAGCGCGAGCACCAACGCGCGTCCCCCGCAAGACATGCAGCGGGCCTGGAGATTGTCATGTCCGCTCTGACGGCCGGCTGGCTCCTTTCGTGGGCGCGCTGGTGGGCCTCGGAACTCATCCCGAACTCGAAGGGATGGGCCCCGTGGAGGTAGCCGTGCATCTGCATCAGTCAGGGCATACGGGAGTCGTTTCAACGCTCGCTTAGAGCCGGTCCCAAAACCGGTGACCGTGATGGGGTATGGGGGCTGCACGATGGGGGCGCGTCATGGACGCCAAGTTTGCCGAGATCCCCGACCGCCTCTGGCGCCGGGTCGCCCCCCTGCTGCCGCCCGAGCCGCCGAAGCCCCACGGCGGCCGGCCGCGGGTCCCCGACCGCACGATCCTCGCCGGCATCCTCTACCGCTTGCGTACCGGCTGCCAATGGAAAGCC
>DASVDK010000028.1:0-3728 GCA_036381125.1 Thermodesulfobacteriota bacterium
ACGAGCGGCTGCGCCGCGTCGTAGAAGGCCTTCCCCTCGAGGACGAGGGTCTCGTCGATGACGCCGAGGAGCACGGGGTCCTTCACCTTGAGGACGGCCTGGAGGAGCTGGTGGGCCTTGCTGACCGGCGCGAGGACGGCCGGGTGGCCCGAGGGGTAGAGGCCCCGTCCCTTGATCGCCCCGCTGAGGTGCGTGAGGGCGGTCTCGACCTTCTTGATGTCGTCGGCGGAGAGGCCCATAAAAGTGCGCGGACCCTACCCGCCGCCGTGCGGGCTGTCAAGCGCTTTGCGGGGAGAGGGCCCGAGCCCTGGCCCCGGGACCCGGATCACCGTCCCGGGCGCCGCCGCGCCGGCCGAGCCGCCGGGTCGCGTCCGGCGGTGTCGCCGCGGCGGCATGCACACGGCTCGATCTGCACGTCGCTCGGCACGCGCGTGGCGCCGGCCGCGCTCGGCATGGACCCGGCCTGGCCCTAGGACTTCGGCTTGAACAGCGCCTCGGCGGCCGCCCGCGCGCGTGCGGCCGCGTCGCCGGCCGCCGCGCGGGAGCCGCGCGGCCCGGGGCGGTACCAGTCGCAGAAGTTCGCGGTCTCTCGGTCGCGCACCGGCTCGGCCGCCGGCTCCTGGCAGGTGCGCGCCGACGGCTCCCAGTTGGCGCACTGCACGCAGGCGTGGAGGTCGCGGTGGCAGCTCGCGCAGGTGTCGCGGCGGCCGACCCGCGCGCCTGGCGCGAGGGCGGGGAAGGGGGCGCCGCAGTGGTAACAGCTCGACATTGCCCGAGTATAGCGCCCGTCCCCCTTCGGCTTGCCTCGACACCCCGGAGGCCCGGTGCTACAACCAGCCCCATGTACGAACGCAAGCGCCTCTTCCTGCGCATGGGGGACGAGGTCACGCACCTGCGCTACCCGGAATGGGGCGTCGGCGTCGTGGTCGAGGAGATGCGGTCCGAGCAGCCGGGCGGGATCTGCTTCGTTCGCGTCGACTTCGAGGACGGCATGCAGCGCACCTTCAACAACGACATCGACAGCGAGTGGTGCGGCTACTACTTCGGTCTCAGGCGTCAGTAGCGCGGTGACGCGCCGCCCGCGTCTCCCGTCGGTCCTCTCCCTCCTCTTCGCCGCTCTCCTGGTCGCCGGACTCGCGCAGTGGCGCGAAGGCCGCGCGGCCCTCGTGCGCAAGGCCGTCGACGGCGACACCCTCCTGCTCGCGACGGGCGAGATGGTGCGCCTGATCGGCGTGGACGCTCCCGAGACGGACGGCCCCTACACCCGCGCCGAGCCCTTCGGGACGCGGGCGGCCGCGTTCGTCCGCGAGGCGGCCGAGGGCCGCCGCATCCGCCTCGAGATCGGTCCCGAGCGGCGCGACGCCTACGGCCGGACGCTTGCGTACGTGCACGTGGACGACCTGGACCTCAACGCCGAGCTGATCCGGCGCGGCCTCGCGCGCGCCTATCGCCGGTTCCCCCACCGCCGCCTCGACGAGTTCGTCCGCCTCGAGGCCGAGGCGCGCGCGGCCGGCCGAGGCCTGTGGGCCGCCGACGCGGCGGGAGCCGGGGCCGGGCGGCAGCCGCGACCCGCCCGTTGACGCCGGCCGGGCGAGCCTCGTATGCTCGCCGGGCCATGGCCGACGACCCCTCCACGACGACACCGGGCGGCGCCGATCGGCCTGCGGCGCCTCCCTCGCGCGGGCTCGCCCGCGCGGCCGGGCTGGTGAGCCTCGCCACGTCGATCAGCCGGGTCCTCGGCCTCGCCCGCGAGGTCGTGTTCGCCGCCCTCTTCGGCGCCAGCGCGGGGCCGGCCGCCGACGCGTTCACCGTCGCGTTCCGCATCCCGAACCTCCTCAGGGACCTCTTCGCCGAGGGGGCCCTCTCCGCCGCCTTCGTGCCGACCATCACGCGCACGCTCGCCCGCGACGGCCGCGAGGCCGCGCGGCGGCTCGCCTCGGCCGTCTTCTCGGGGATCATCCTGGTCGCCGGCGGCGTCGCGCTCCTCGGCATGTTCGTCTCGGGGCCGCTCGCGCGGCTCTTCGCGCCCGGCTTCGCCGCGGTGCCGGGCAAGCTCGAGCTGACCGCCGGGCTCACGGCGGTGCTCTGGCCGTTCCTGCCGCTCGTGGCGCTGGCCGCCGCGGCGATGGGGCTGCTCAACGCCTGCGGCCGGTTCTTCCTCCCCGCGCTCGCGCCGGCGCTCTTCAACGTCGGCATGATCGTCTGCGCCGTCGCGCTCGCCCCCCTCATGCCGGGGATCGGGCTGCCGCCGATCTACGCCATGGCCGTCGGCGCGCTGGTCGGAGGCGCGGGACAGTTCCTCGTCCAGTGGCCCGCCCTGCGGGCCGAGTCGGTGTCCCCGCGCGTCGTGCCGCGCTTCTGGGCGCACCCGGGCGTGCGCGAGATCGCGCGCCTCATGGCGCCCGCCACGGTCGGCCTCGCCGCCACGCAGGTGAACCTCCTCGTCACGACCGTCCTCGCCTCGAGCCTCGCCCAGGGCGCGGCCACCTGGCTCACCTACGCGTTCCGCGTGATCTACCTGCCGATCGGCCTCTTCGGCGTGGCGGTGGGGACCGCGGCGGCGCCGGCCGCGGCCCGGGCCGCGGCGGCGGGCGACCCCCGCGCTCTTGCCCGCACCGTGGCCGACGGCCTCAGGCTCGTTGCCGTCCTCACGCTCCCGGCGGCGGCCGGGCTGCTGGCCCTCGCCGACCCGGTCGTGGCGCTCCTCTACGAGCGGGGCGCCTTCCTGCCGGCCGACACGGCGGCCACGGCCGCCGCGCTGCGCGCCTACGCCCTCGGCCTCACCGCCTACTCGGCGGTCAAGGTGGTCGTACCGGCCTTCTACGCGCTCGGCGTCCCGCACGTGCCGGTGCAGGTGTCGTTCGCGGCGGTCGCGCTCAACATCGCCGCGAGCCTCGCCCTGCGCGGGCCGCTGGGCCACGTCGGCCTCGCGCTCGCCGTCGCGCTCACGGCGACGTTCAACGTCGCGGCGCTCCTGGTCGGCCTGCGCCGCCGGGTGGGGCCGATCGGCGGCCGGCGCGTGGCGGCGGGGGTCGGCCTCGCCCTCGCGGCGTCGGTCCTCATGGCCGCCGCCTCGGTCGGCATCCACCGCGCCGCCCTCTCGGGCGTGGACGCCCTGATCGGGGCCGCCGCCCCGGCCCTCGCGCCGTGGGGGCGGGCTGCGGCGCTCCTCGTGGCCATCGGCGCGTCGGCGGCGCTCTATCTGGGCCTCTGCACCGTGTTCCGCCTCGACGAGGCGGCCGATCTCCGCAGGATGGCTGAGCGGTTGCTCCGCAAGGTGGGGGTCAGGCGGCCCGGCTGATCACCGTTTTTCCTTGTCTTTGCGCACGGAATGGGATAGACGGGGCGACCTATGGGCCGCCTTCAGGCCGCACAGGTTCCGGTCCGCCTCAAGCTCGGCCTCCTCCTGGCCGGACTTCTCGCCATCGCCGTCGTGACGGTGGCGGCGGTGCTCCTGCGCGTGTCGAGCCGCGCCATCGAGGGGCAGGTCCTCAAGCGCGGCGAGGTCTTCGTCCGGGCGCTCGCGAAGACGGCGAAGGAGGGCCTCCTCCTCGACGACGAGCTGCTCCTCCACTCGCACCTTGCCGACCTGGCGCGCGAGGAAGGGGTGGTCGCCGCCCAGATCTTCGACGACCGCGGCGTCCTGCGCGCCTCGACGATGCTCGGTGCGGCGCAGGCGGCACGGCCGGCCGCCCGCAAGCCGCACGCGGTCACGCGCGCGCGCCTCG
>DASVDK010000029.1:0-17114 GCA_036381125.1 Thermodesulfobacteriota bacterium
GGCCCGGCTTCCGAGCCGACGCTCGCCCGCGGCCCTGCCGGCGCCGATCGACACGCCCGTGCCGTGCCGTGCCGCTCCGGGAGGGGTAGGGGAGCCTGTCGGCTCGTCTCGCGTTGGCGCACACGTTGCTCCGTCCCTGGCGGCGCGCGAGCCCCCGTTCGCGCGGGCGCGCGCCGAAATCGCGAACTCACCGGTCGCTACGCCGCGAGGAGCGGCGACGACGCCGGCGGCCGGGCCGGACGTCGACACGCCTCACAAGGAGAGGACCTCATGGGCACGATCACCACCACGGACGGCACGCAGATCTACTACAAGGACTGGGGCAAGGGCCAGCCGGTCGTCTTCAGCCACGGCTGGCCGCTTTCGGCCGACGCCTGGGACGATCAGATGCTCTTTCTCGCCGAGCGGGGCTACCGAACGATCGCGCACGACCGTCGCGGCCACGGCCGCTCGAGCCAGCCGTGGACCGGCAACGACATGGACACCTACGCCGACGACCTCGCGGCCCTGATCGAGGCGCTCGACCTGAAGGACGCGGTGCTGGTCGGGCACTCCACGGGCGGCGGCGAGGTCGCCCGCTACATCGGCCGCCACGGGACGAAGCGGGTGGCCGGGGCGGTCCTCGTCGCCGCCGTGCCGCCGATCATGCTGAGGTCCGCGGCCAACCCCGAGGGCTTGCCGATGGAGGTGTTCGACGACATGCGGAGCAGAATCACCAGGGACCGCTCGCAGTTCTACAAGGACCTCGCGCCGATGTTCTACGGCGCCAACAGGCCCGGCGCCACGGTCTCGCAGGGGACGCTCGACCAGTTCTGGCTCTGGAGCATGCAGGCCGGCCTCAAGAACGCCTACGACAGCATCAAGGCGTTCTCCGAGACCGATTTCACCGCGGACCTCAAGGCGTTCGACGTCCCGACCCTGGTCATGCACGGCGAGGACGACCAGATCGTTCCCGTCAAGGACTCGGCGAGGAAATCGGCGAGGCTGATCCAGGGCGCGAAGGAGGTCTACTATCCCGGCCAGCCGCACGGTCTGACCGCCACCCACAAGGAGCAGGTCAACGCCGACCTGCTCGCGTTCCTCGGGGGACGGGCGAGGGCACGCGGCGCCGCCTGAGGGTCGGAACGGGGCGCTCGATCGAGCTAGACGATCGCGATCGGCGCCCCCGGCGACCCGGTGGCGCCCTTGAGCTTGAGCGGGACGAACATCAGGAGGAACTCCCGCACGTCGTTGGCGATCAGCACCTCGGTGGCGCAGTTCTCGTGGTTGTAGATGCCGTTGCGGGTGATGAACTCCTGGTGCACCGGGAAGACGAGCTTCGGGTTAGGGTTCGGCACCACCTCGATGCCCCACTGGTCCGCGCCGCACATGACGATCTGCTGCGACACGAACCACTTCGCCGCGTCCATGCCGATGCCGGGCTCGCCGGCGGTGAAGGCGGCGTTGTCCTTCATCCAGAGTGAGCCCCAGCCGGTGTGGATGTAGACCACGTCGCCCGGCGTGATCTGGAGCTTCGCCTTCTGCAGGGTCGCCTCGAGGTCCGCGACGCTGATCTCGTACTTCGGCGGCAGCATCTTCATCCCCTTGGCCGCCGCCACGTCGAGGAGGAGGCCGCGGGTGACGATGGGCCCCACGTTGTGCACGCCGAGCCGCCTGAAGCCGTCGCTGCCGCCCGCGCCGTTCGGGTCCCACATGTCCGAGAGCGTGATGCCGTTGTAGAACCGGTCGCCGATGCCGATGTGGGCGAGGCCGTCGAACTGCGTGCCGACCTGGCTGATCTGCGTGAAGAGGATGTCGTCGTTGTACACGAGCTTGTTGTCGCCCAGGGGGCCGGCGGGCGACGGGGAGTGCAGGGCGTACGTGCGGTTGCCGAAGATCGGCATCCCCTTCTCGTAGGTCCGGCCGAACTCGAGCACCTTGCCCTGCTTCACCAGGCCGACGGCCTCGAGGACTTTGGTCGGCGTGATCCGATTCGCCGCGCCCCGCTCGTCGTCGGGGCCGAAGGGGCTGCGCAGCGATTCCTGCGCCTCGGCCGCGGCCGCGTCGAGCAGCACGGGCGCCGCCGCGGCCGCCGCGGCGGCAAGGCCGATGCTCGCGAGGAACTCGCGCCGCGAATGGCCCTCGTGCAGCTCGAACAGCGATCTGGCACCCTCGCCACCCTCGACATCGCGCATCGGCGGTCACCTCCCCGGCGGACGTCGAAAGGCTCTCGCGCCGCCGGCCCTGCTGTCAATCGCTGCGACGAGGTCGCAGGACGAAGCGCCGCCCCCGGAGCGGTCGGGTCTCGCGGGCTCGATGTAAGGGCTCGATCCGACAGGGATTTTCGCGCCATTCCCGGGGCCCGGTGCGCTGGCTTCGCCCGCGCGCCTCTGCTACGCTTCCACCTCGCACGTCGACACGCGAGGAGTCGAAAGCCGCCATGCCGCTCACCGAGCCCGCGCATCCCGTCGTCCCGGACCGCTTCTTCGAGTCGCGCTTCGGCCTCTCGCCCGACCGCGTCGGGCAGACGCTCGGCGGGACGCTGCGCGCGGCCGTCGACTACGCCGATCTCTTCGTGGAGCACACCATCCGGGAGTCGATCGCGCTCGAGGAGGGGATCGTCAAGAAGGCCTCGCGCGCCATCGAGCAGGGCGCCGGCGTCCGCGTCCTGGCGGGCGAGAAGACCGGCTACGCCCACACCGACGACCTCTCGACGAAGGCGCTCCGCGCCGCGGCCGAGGCGGCGAGGGCCATTGCCGAGGGCGGGGGGGCGAAGGGCGCCTCGGTCGCCGTCATGCCGATCAGCCGGCCCCAGCACGACCTGTACCCGGCCGTCGAGCCGGCGGCCGACCGGCCGATCGCCGACAAGGTGCAGCTCCTCGAGCGGATCGACCGGCTCGCGCGCGCCATCGATCCGAGGGTGACGAAGGTCGTCGCCGGCTTTGCCGCGGAGCACAAGGTGGTCCTCGTGGCCGGCTCCGACGGCCGCATGGTGGGCGACGTGCAGCCGCTCGTTCGCCTGACGGTCCAGGTGATCGTCAAGGACGGCGAGAACCGCCAGGTCGGCACCTACGGCGGCGGCGGCCGGTACCCCTTCGGGTGGTTCCTCGAGGAGGGCCGATGGGAGCGCTTCACGCGCGAGGCGGTCCGCATCGCCCTGGTGAACCTCGACGCGGTCGACGCGCCGGCGGGCGAGATGACGGTCGTGCTCGGGCCGGGCTGGCCCGGCATCCTCCTGCACGAGGCGGTGGGGCACGGCCTCGAGGGGGACTTCAACCGCAAGAAGCTGTCGGCCTTCTCGGGCCGGATCGGCCAGCGCGTCGCCTCGGACCTCGTCACGGTCGTCGACGACGGCACCATCCCGGGCCGCCGCGGCTCCCTCAACGTCGACGACGAGGGGGTGCCCACCTCGCGCACGGTCCTCATCGAGAAGGGGGTCCTCAAGGGGTACCTGCAGGACCGGTTGAACGCGCGCCTCATGGGCATGGCGCCGACCGGCAACGGCCGCCGGGAGTCCTATCGCCACGTCGTCATGCCGCGCATGACCAACACGTTCATGCTCGCCGGGGCCGACGACCCGGCCGACATCCTGCGCGGCGTCCGGCGCGGGCTCTACGCCGTGAACTTCGGCGGCGGTCAGGTGGACATCACCAACGGCAAGTTCGTCTTCTCGGCGTCCGAGGCGTACCTGGTGGAGGACGGCCGGCCGACGCGGCCCGTGAAGGGCGCCACCCTCATCGGCAACGGCCCGGACGTGCTCACGCGCGTCTCGGCCGTGGGGCACGACCTCATGCTCGACGAGGGGGTCGGCACCTGCGGCAAGGACGGCCAGTCGGTGCCGGTCGGGGTTGGGCTGCCGACGATCCGGATCGACGGGCTCACCGTCGGCGGCACGAAGGGTTAGGGCATGCGCGGCAACGGCTTCGGCGAGGACCAGGCGCGCGACCTCCTGCACGCCGCCCGCAAGGCGGGCGCCACGGCGGGCGACGTCGTCTACGTGGAGGCCGATCGCTTCGCCGGCGTCGTCCGCCTGCGCGAGGTGGACCGGGTGAAGCAGGCGCGCGAGCGGACGCTGGGGCTGCGCCTGTTCGTGGGGCGCCGCTCGGCCACCACCTCCACGGCCGACCTGTCGAAGGAGAGCCTCGCGCGGCTCGTGGCCGACACGGTGGCCATGGCGCGCGCCACGGCGGAGGACCCGGCCGCGGGGCTTCCGGAGGACGACGGCGCGCCGGGCGCCGACGAGGGCCTGGGGCTCCGGGACGACCGGATCGAGGCCCTGCCGGTGGGCGACCGGCTCGCCCTCGCGCGCGACGCCGAGGCCGCCGCCCTGGCGGCCGATCCGCGCGTCGTCAACTCCGAGGGGGCCGGCTTCGACAGCCACGCCTCGACGGTCGTCTACGCCAACACCGCCGGCTTCTCCGGCTCCTATCGCGCGACGGCGGCCACCCTCTGGGTCTCGCCCATCGCGGCCGATCCGGCGGCGCCCGAGCTCGGCATGCAGCGCGACGGCTGGTACACCTCGGCGCGGGCGCTCGCCCGCCTCGAGGCGCCGGCCGACGTGGGGCGCACGGCCGCGCTGCGGGCGGTGCGGCGGCTCGGCGCCCGCAAGGTGGCGACCTGCGAGGTGCCGGTCGTCTTCGACCCCGAGTCGGCGGCAAGCCTCCTGCGCGCCCTCGCGCAGGCGGTGAACGGCCAGTCGATCTACCGCGGCGGATCGTTCCTCGCGGGCAGGCTCGGCGAGCGAGTCGCGTCGGACCTCGTGACGGTGGTGGACGACGGGCGCCTGGTGGCCGGCCTCGGCAGCCGACCCTTCGACGCCGAGGGGCTCTCCACGCGCCGCACCGTGGTGCTCGACCGGGGCGTCCTGCGCTCCTACCTCCTCGACGCCTACAGCGCGAGGAAGCTCGGCCTCGAGCCGACCGGCAACGCCAGCCGGTCGCCGGGCGAGGCGCCCGTACCGGCGCCGACGAACTTCATGCTGGTGCCGCCGGCCGACGCACCGGCGCCCGAGGCGATCATCCGCCAGACGAGGCGCGGCCTCTACGTCACCGACATGATCGGTTTCGGCGTGAACGTCGTGACGGGCGACTACTCCCGTGGGGCCAGCGGCTTCTGGATCGAGAACGGGGAGCTGGCCTATCCGGTCGAGGAGATCACCGTCGCGGGCAACCTCGCGCGCATGCTGGCCGACGTCGACGCCGTCGGTCGAGACCTCGACCTGCGCGCCTCGGTTGCGGCGCCCACCGTCCGGGTGGCCCGGATGACCGTGGCGGGTCGTTAGAGGGCCGTTGCCGGTGGCGGCGCTGGCGTTGATCGGTCTCCATCTGACGCCGCCGGTCCGCGGCCTCACGCGGGACGCGGTGGCCGTCGAGGCGCGCACCCTCGCACGGGCGAGCCGCCTCGTCCTCAAGCCGCTGCCGCGGATGGCGGCGGGCGGGCCCATCGGCCGCGCCGCGCTCGGCTTCGCCGCCATGCCCGACGGCGACGCGCCGGGCGAGGCGCTGCCCCGCCTGCGGCGTCTCGTGGTCGGCCTCGCCCGGCTCCGCGCGGTCGAGTCGGTCTCCATCCTCGTCCGCCCGGGTGCCGGCGGGACCGGCGGCGATCCGGCGCCGGCCGCCGGGCTCCCCTCCGTCGAGGTCCCCGCGGGCGCCTTCGAGTCGGCCGGCGAGCAGGGGCTCCTGCCCGATCGCGTGTACGTGGTGTCGGTCGAGGACGACGAGGAGGAGCGGCCCGCGCCGCGGCGGGCCTCGCGCGCCCTCACGGCCGGCGACCCGGAGTAGGCGCGGTGCGCGTCTCGCGTGAGGAGATCGCCAGGGTCCTCGACGAGATCGCCGTCCTGCTCGAGATCAAGGGGGAGAACCCGTTCAAGACGCGCGCGTACGCCAACGGCGCGCGAGCCATCGAGGCCTTCCCCGGCGACCTCGAGGCGATGGTGCGCGAGGGGCGGCTCCAGGAGATCCCCGGCATCGGCAAGGCGCTGGCCGACAAGGTGACCGAGCTCGCGACGACCGGCCGCCTCGGCTTCTACGATCGGCTGATCGCCGAGGTGCCGCGCGCCCTGGTCGAGCTGGCCGCCGTGCCGGGGCTCGGGCCGAAGAAGGCGCGCGCCGTCTACGAAGGGCTCGGGATCACGACCCCCGGCGAGCTGGAGTACGCGATCCACGAGAACCGCCTCGTGACCCTTCCCGGCTTCGGGGCGAAGACGCAGGCGCGGATCGCCGCGGGGCTCGAGCGGATGAAGGCCGGGCGGGGGCGGGTGCTGCTCGACGAGGCCGACCGGCTCGTCGGCGGGCTCGTCGGGCAGGCGCGCGCCGCCGGCCTCACCGCCGTGGCGGCCGGCGAGTGGCGCCGCCGGCTCGAGGTCGTGGGGGAGGTGCCCGTTCTGGTCGTCGATGCCGACGGGGCCGCCCTCGAGCGACTCCCCGCGCTGGAGGCGGTCAGGGCGCGCGGGCTCCGCGTGACGGTCGAGCCGGTCGCACCGGGGGCCCTCGGCGCGGCGCTTGCCCTCGCCACCGGCCCCGACGGCTTCGTGTTCGGCCTGATCGAGCGGGCGCGCGCGCGGGGGCTCGACCTCACGCCGGCGGGGCTGCTCGAGGGGGGCGAGCCGCTCCCCACGCCGGACGAGGCGGCCCTCTTCGCCGCGCTGGACCTCGTCGAGGTGCCGCCCGAGTGGCGCGACGCGCCGGAGGCGCTCGCCGCCGCGGCCTCCGGGCAGGTGCCCCGCCTGGTCGAGCCGTCCGACATCACCGGCGTCTTCCACGTGCACACCACCTACTCGGACGGCTCGGCGAGCGTCGCCGACATGGTTGCGGCGGCGGCCGCCAGGGGATACACATACGTCGGGATCTCGGACCACAGCCCGGCCGCCTTCTACGCCAACGGCGTGACGCGCGAGCGCCTCGCCCTGCAGCACGCGGAGATCGAGGCGGCCGAGCGCGCGCACCCGGGGATCCGGGTGCTCAAGGGGACCGAGGCCGACATCCTGGCCGACGGCTCGATCGACTACGATGCCGAGACGCTGGCGCGCTTCGACTTCGTCATCGCGTCGGTCCACTCGCGGTTCCAGATGGACCGGGCGACGATGACCGCCCGCATCGTGAAGGCGCTCGCGCATCCGCGCGTCACCATCCTCGGCCACCCGACGGGCCGCCTGCTCCTCGCGCGCGACCCCTATGCGGTGGACGTGGACGCCGTCCTCGAGGCGGCGGCGCGGCACGGCGTCGTCGTCGAGGTGAACGCCAGCCCGCACCGCCTCGACCTCGACTGGCGGTTCCTCGCGCGGGCGAGGGCGCTCGGCGTCGTCGTGAGCGTGAACCCCGACGCGCACGCGGTGGCCGAGTACGACTACGTCGGCTACGGTGTGGGGGTGGCCCGCAAGGGCGGCCTCACCGCCGCCGACGTCTTCAACGCGCGACCACGCGAGGCCGTGCTCGCGCACCTCGCGGCGCGTCGGGTCTAGAGTCAGGGGAGGAGGACATGGCGCCACGCGAGGCTCCTGCGCTCCGGGTCGCCGAGGCCCAGGAGACCGTCCTCAACGCCGTCCGGCCCATCGGGACCGAGACGATCGACCTCGTCTCCGCGCTCTGGCGCGTGCTCGCCGAGGACGTCGTCGCGATCCGCTCGATCCCCCCTGCCGACAACTCGGCCATGGACGGCTATGCGGTCCGCATCGCGGACGTCGCCGCGGCGACGCCCGAGCGCCCCGTGATCCTGCCGGTGTCGGAGGTGGTCCCGGCCGGCAAGCGGGCGCGCGCGCCGCTCGAGCCGGGGCATGCCGTCAAGATCATGACCGGCGCCCCCATGCCGGAGGGGGCCGACACGGTGGTACGGGTCGAGCACACCGACGGCGGCACCGAGCGGGTGACGATCGAGCGCGCCCCCGAGCCCGGCGAGAACGTCCGCCGGGCCGGGGAGGACATCGAGGCCGGCGACGTGGTGCTTGCCGCCGGGACGCTCCTGCGGCCCGCGGAGCTCGGCCTGCTCGCCTCGGTGAACCGGCCGCGCGTGCTCGTGACCGTCCGCCCCCGCGTCGCGATCCTCGCGACCGGCGACGAGGTGGCCGACCTCGGCCACCCCGATGCGGCGCTCGAGGACCGCGTCCTCGACGCCAACTCCTACTCGCTCGCCGGGCAGGTGCTCGAGGCGGGCGGGGTGCCGCTCCTCCTCGGCGTGGCGCGGGACGACCGCCGCGTCATCGGCGAGCGGATCGAGGCGGGCCTGCGAGCCGACGTGCTCGTGACGTCCGGCGGCGTCTCCGTCGGCGACTACGACTACGTCAGGGAGGTGCTCGACCGGCTCGGGCTCGAGCGGCTCTTCTGGAAGGTGATGATCCGGCCGGGCGGGCCGCTCGCCTTCGGACTGCTCGGCGGCCGCCCGGTCTTCTGCCTCCCGGGCAATCCGGTCGCCTCCATGGTGACCGCGGAGCTCTTCCTGCGGCCGGCCCTGCGCAAGATGCTCGGCCACCCGAACGTGGCGCGCGAGACGGTCGTCGCCACCCTCACCGAGCCGATCTCCGCCCGGAAGGGCTACCGGACCTTCGTGCGCGCCGTGCTGCGGCGCGAGCGCGGCGAGCGGATCGTCTCGTCGACCGGTCCCCAGGGCTCGGGCATCCTCCGCTCCATGAGCCGCGCCAACGCCCTGATCGTCGTCCCGGAGGACGTCGAGCGCTACGAGGCGGGGGCGCGCGTGGAGGTGATGCGGCTCGAATGATCCGGATCCGGGAGATCGACCACCTGGTGCTGCGCGTCCGGGACCTCGACCGGATGCTCGCCTTCTACCGCGACATCCTCGGCTGCACCGTCGAGCGGCGGCAGGACGAGATCGGGCTCGTCCAGCTTCGCGCCGGCCGCTCGCTCATCGACCTGGTCCCGGTGGACGGCGTGCTCGGGCGGAGGGGTGGGGCGCCCCCGGGGCGCGAGGGCCGCAACCTCGATCACCTCTGTCTCAAGGTCGAGCCGTTCGACGCCGAGGCGATCCGGACGTACCTTGCCGCGCGCGGCGTCGCGGCGGGGGAGGTCGCGTCCCGGTACGGCGCCGAGGGCGAAGGCCCGTCGATCTACGTCGCCGACCCCGAGGGCAACACGGTCGAGCTGAAGGGGCCGCCCTGGCCGGCCGGGGCGACTCCGTCGGACTAGCTCGAGCACTCCGCCAGGACCCGGCAGCCCCCCGGGGCGGTCCCGGTCCGCCGTCCTCCTCTCCGCTTGACATCTCGGTCGATCTCGTCGATAAGCGCCGTCAAACGTGGCCGTTGGCCCAGGCGCGAGGAACCGGTATGAGAATGGCGGCTCTGGCTCTGATCGTCGCGGCGGCGGTGTCGCTTCCGCCGAGCCTCCACGCGGCCGAACCGCTCACGGCCGCGAAGGGTGAGGACATCCGCAGGCTGCTGCAGGCCACGGGTGCGCTGAGCGTCGCGCAGTTGATGTCAGAGGCCGTCGTGAGCCAGATGTCGGCCGCCCTGAAGCGGGCCCGGCCGGATCTCCCGGCCCATGTGTTCGACGTCCTCGCCGAGACCGTGAACGAGGTCATCGCGGAGGAGATGGTCGCCAGGGGCGGCTTCGTCGACGCGATGATCCTGCTGTACCACCGGCATTTCACGCACGAGGAGATCCGGGGGCTGGTCGCCTTCTACGAGACGCCCCTCGGCCGGAAGGCGGGCTCGCTCGCCCCCATCATGAGCCAGGAGGGCCTTCGGATCGGCCAGCAATGGGGCGAGAGCCTCGGTCCGAAGATCGCGGAGCGGGTCAAGGCGCGGCTCAAGCAGGAAGGCATCGAGCTCTAGGGCCAATGCCTGCGCCTGGGGTCGGCATCTGTCTTGGGTGTCAAGGCCGAGAGCGGACCGGCTGCCAGGGGCGGCCGGTCTTGACCATGGCATTGAGGATGATGACGAACGTGCGCACGCAGGCGGTCAGGGCGACCTTCGTGCGCTTCCCCGCCGCCCGCAGGCGCTGGTAGAGGGCCACGCGGTGGCGGCGCAGCTGGGCGACGAGGTCGGCCAGGCCGGCCTCGGTGTAGGGGACCCGCCAGGGGCGACCGCCCCCCGGGTGCACGTCGATGTCGAGATGCGCCCGGGCGATGTCGATCCCGGCGACGACGGCCGCAGCGGCGTTGGACATGGATGATGAGGCCTCCGAAGGGGGTGCCGAGGCCTCTCCCCGGCCCCGCCTTGCGGGATGCGACCTCGGCGGGTCGCGCATCTGTGCGGGCTCGGCGGGAGGCCCACGCCCGGCGATCCTGGCTGACCCACGGGCTCACGGCCCCAAGGTCTGACGGTCTACCGGGCTCGGCTCGTTGACGCCCCCAAGATACAAGGTCTTTCCGTTTTCCAATCTGGAAAATGGATAGACCTGACCCCATGGAACGGTCTCGCGCCTCCGCCGCCTCGCCGCCAGCCGACCCGCAGCAGCCACGTGCGAGCGCCGGCGACGACGCCACGCGCCGCCGGCGCGGCCGACGAGCACGGGTCCATGCCACGGAAGTCCGGCCGGTGCTTCCTCACGTTCTCGAGCACGTAGACGAGCGCGTGGTGTACTTCGCGGGGTGTCGCGAGGTCGCGGCGATGGTAGCGGTCCCCCCAGACCCTGCCCCGTCGCCTCGACGAGCAGGTGGACGTGATTGCTCTGGACGGAGAAGTGGCAGATGCGGAAGGCGCGCCCGCGCTGCGCGAGGCGAATCGCCTCGCGCAGGGCACCAAAGGCGCGCATGCCACGAAGGCTGGGGAGCCCGGGACGCGCCCGAAGCGTGATGTGCGAGGGGTGCCGGGCGTCGTGATAGGGCCGGGTTCGGTGCGCGACGTTCGGGCGTTGGCCCTGGCGCTTGCGCCCGGCGCCCGGACGCCGGCCGCCCCAGGTGATGGGGAGCGACAAGGCGAGTTGCCGCCGGTCGACACGGCGTGGCCGGCGGCGACTCGCCGGCAGGGTGGCGAGTTGCCGCATGAACGACCTTCTCGCGAAGCGGGATCACGTAAACGCGTGGGAAAGCCGACCGAAGACAGGAGGGGAGAGCCGGGCAGGGCGCGTCGCTTGATTGAGCACTATTCTATCGTAAGTCGATAGGGCAGGCAAGAGGTGATCAGGCGGGTCCGGTCCGGACGCATCGGTAACAGGTCAGAGCGAGAGAGCCAGGCCACGCAGGACCGGGTCGTCCGGAGACATGGGTGCCGCTCGGGGGGCATGGACGTGAACGCCGTGCGCTGGAGGGAGATATCGCCGCCGAGGGATGACCAGGAGACCGGCTTTAGGTTGGTCGCGTGGCCTCGTCGGCGCGGGGTCAGGTCTCGACCCTGGCGAAGGTGGAAACCTGACCCCAACCGGTTGGAAAACGTCGAGGCCTGACCCCGTTGGTGCGCTCGTCGCCGATGACGGAGCCGCCGTTACAGGGCGGCTGGTCGAACTCGTGGAGCGGCTACGCATCGGCGGTCGCCAGGTCCATGACGCGAACGTCGTGGCGACCATGCTGGCGCATCCGCGCCAACGCCCTGATCGTCGTCCCGGAGGACGTCGAGCGCTACGAGGCGGGGGCGCGCGTGGAGGTGATGCGGCTCGAATGATCCGGATCCGGGAGATCGACCACCTGGTGCCGCTCGCTCATCGACCTGGTCCCGGTGGACGGCGCGCTCGGGCGGAGGAGTGAGGCGCCGCCGGGGCGCGAGGGCCGCAACCTCGATCACCTCTGTCTCGAGGTCGAGCCGTTCGACGCCGAGGCGATCCGGACGTACCTCGCCGGCCCCGAGGCCCACGACCCGTCGAGGATCGGGGGGCGTACGTCGGCAACGAAAGCGCGGTGCCGGTGCTCGAGATCACGCGGTCGGACCTCAGGGGGTGGTGGATCGACGAGATCTGGCGCTGGTGCCGTCGCGTGGGCCGCATGGGAGCGGCGCCGCCGAGCGGCGTCGTCGGCCGCGCCAGGTTCGCGATGACGGGACGAGGGCCGGGTCTCGACCTTCGACAGGGTCGAGACCCGGCCCCGTTGGGGATACGGTCTAGGCGTTGCCGGCGACGGCCTTCTCGCTCTCGGTGGCCCCGCTCATGTAGGGCCCGGCTGGCGAGGGGACGACGTCGAAGTTCCGCTCGTAGAGGGCGGCGATCTCGGCGAGCTCGGCCGGGGTGAGGTCGGGCACGTCGGTGGCCGCCGCGAACTCGTCGAGCTGCTCGGCGTTGTAGATGTTCGGCAGCGCCGACACGATCGGGTCCTGCGCGAGGACGAAGCGGAGCGCCGCCTGCGCGAGCGTCCGCCCCTTGCCCTCGGTCAGGAAGGCGAGACGCTCCACCTTCTTGAGCCCGTCGACGAGCCACTCCTTCCTGCGGTGGTTGCGGTGGTCGCCGGGCGCGAAGGTGGTGTCCTTCGTGTACTTCCCCTCGAGCATGCCGGACGAGTGCGGGACGCGGACGATGATGCCGACCTGCTTCTCGCGGGCGAGCGGGAAGAAGGTGCGCCCCGGGTCCTGCTCGAGGAGGTTGTAGATGATCTGGAGCGTCGTGAGCGGCCTGGCGGCCATGACCTCGTTGCCGTGCTCCGTGCCGCCGATGGCCGGCCCCAGGGCGGCGCCGTAGGCGCGGATCTTCCCCTCGCGCTTCAGGTCCTCGAGCGTGGCGAAGAGGTCGTCGCGGCGGACGGCGTCCATGCGGGGGTTGTGGAGCTGGTAGAGGTCGATCCGGTCGGTCCCGAGCCGGCGCAGGCTCTCCTCGCAGGCCTTGCGGCAGTAGGCGGGGGACCAGTCCTGCGGGATCTCCTGCTGCCCCTTGCGCTCGCCCGCGTAGTTGTAGAAGTCGTAGCCGAACTTGGTGGCGATCTGTAGCTGGTTGCGCTTCGGCCCGAGCGCCTTGCGGAGGAGTTCCTCGCCGTAGCCGTTTCCGTAGGTGTCCGCCGTGTCGTAGAAGGTGATGCCGCGGTCGAAGGCGCGCCTGAGCAGCGCCAGGCCGGTCGCCTCGTCCTTGATGCCCCACCAGCTCGTCCCGACCGTCCAGACGCCGAAGCCGATTTCGGAAACGGCGATGTCCGTGCCGGGCAAGGTCCGTGTACGCATGTATTCCTCCCT
This sequence comes from Thermodesulfobacteriota bacterium, assembly GCA_036381125.1. Lineage (GTDB taxonomy): Bacteria > DASVDK01 > DASVDK01 > DASVDK01 > DASVDK01 > DASVDK01. The sequence goes on from DASVDK010000029.1 coordinate 13,013, forward strand.
GATTTGCCGGCGCCGGTCAGTCCTGCGGCACCAGATCTCCGAGCGACCCGCCCAGATCGCGCAGACGGGCGACCAGGTCGCGCGCCTCCTCGCACAGCGCCGCGGCCGCCCGCCCCGCTCGGCCCGCCCGCGAGAGGTCCACGGCGACCGGCTCGAACCGGGCGCGCACGCCGAGCGAGTCGAGCGTCGTCTCCTCGAGGGCCAGCGTGAGCCGTCCGCAGCCCGCCTCGCCGGCGCGTGCGAAGCCGAGCGTGCCGGCGACCCCGGGTACCACCCCGCTGCCGCCGCGCCCCTCGTAGGCGAGGGTGCCGATGAGCCGGCCGCGGCTCGTCACCTCGTCGGGCGTGAAGCTGAAGGCGACCGTCTCGCCCCCGTCGCCGAGGCGGCGGGTGAAGAAGACCGTCCGCCCCTGCACCAGGTCGGCGAGGCGGGGGACCGCCTCGGCCGCCACCAGCCGGGGAACGGACGCCTCGTCGGCACTGCCGGCCGTCGCGGCGCACCCGCTGCTGGCTGCGGCGAGCAGCGTGGCGGCAAGGACGAGGGCAAGGGAGCCGTGCGACATGCCCCAAGAGTAACGCACGAGAGGCCGAACTGCCCGCCCCGGCGCCGCGGCCGTGCGCTAGGCTGTCGAACATGGCAGGAGGGAGCCGATGCCGACCGTTGAGGAGCACCTCGCGACCCTGGGGAAGACGCCCGACGACCTGGCACGCCTGATCGAGGGGGCCTCGGAGGCCCGGTTGACGACCCGCCCGGCGCCGGACGCCTGGGCCCCGACCGAGGTCCTCTGCCACCTCCGCGACACGGAGGAGTCGTTCTCGACGCGGCTCTCCCTGACGCTCGACAACGACGACCCCCGCTGGCCCCCCGGTGGAGACGCCGATCGCTGGGCGAGCGAGCGCCAGTACCTGCGCTGCGACGGCCGGCTCGCGCTGGCCGCGTTCGCCCGCCGGCGCGCCGAGTCGCTCGCGCGCCTCGGGGCGCTCGCGCCCGAGCAGTGGTCGCGGACCGGGACGCACCCGAAGCGGGGGAAGATGACCCTCCGCGACCTGGTCGAGTTCTGGGCCTGGCACGACGGCAACCACGTGGCCCAGCTCGCCAGGGCCCTGCGCGGAGAGCCGTAGGGGCCGGTCCCCGCGCGCCGGTTGTCCCGCCGCCCCGGGGAGGCGTACGATGACCTCGGGAGACCGGGACATGACGGATCGACCTGCCGAGACGTGGTCCGGCGCGGACGCCTACGAGCGGTACGTGGGGCGCTGGAGCCGGCTCGTGGCCGCGGACTTCGTCGCGTGGCTCGGTCGGCCGCCCGGCGCCGCCTGGCTCGACGTGGGGTGCGGGACCGGCGCCCTCGGCGAGACCGTCCTTGCCCTCGCCGCGCCGGCGCGCGTGGAGGGGGTCGACCGCTCGGCGGCGTACGTCGCCCACGCGCGGGCCCGTCTCGGGGGCCCCAGGGCGGCATTCGCCGAAGCGGACGCCGAGCGCCTCCCGCACGCGGACGGGACGTTCGACGTCGTCGTCTCGGGCCTGATGCTGAACTTCGTCGCGCGCCCCGAGGTCGCCCTGACCGAGATGGCGCGGGTCGTCCGGCCGGGCGGCGTCGTCGGGGCGTACGTCTGGGACTACGCGGGGGGGATGGAGTGCATGCGCCGCTTCTGGGACGCCGCGGCGGCGCTCGACCGGGAGGCCGCGGAGCTCGACGAGGGGCGCCGCTTCCCGCTCTGCCGACCCGAGGCGCTCGAGGCGCTGTTCCGAGGCGCGGGTCTGGCCGAGGTCGCGTCGCGGGCGATCGACGTGCCGACGCGGTTCCGCGACTTCGACGACTACTGGTCGCCCTTCCTCGGCGACCAGGGCCCGGCGCCGGGCTACGCCGCGAGGCTCGACGAGGCGCGGCGGGCGAGGCTTCGCGAGCGACTGCGCGCGGCGCTGCCGACCGGCGCCGACGGCGCCATCGACCTCGTCGCCCGCGCATGGGCCGTCCGCGGGGTGAGGCCGGGCGCGTAGCGCGACCGGGCCGGCGGGCGAAGCGCGGCCGTTTCGGGTAGCCTCTGGCCATGGCCAGGCGGCGGATCGTCGGCTTCCATCAGGACGAGGAGCGCCACTGGGTGGCCGACCTCGAGTGCGGCCACGGGCAGCACGTTCGCCACAGGCCGCCGTGGCAGGTGCGGCCGTGGGTGACCACGCCCGAGGGGCGCGCGCGCATGCTCGGCGCCCGGCTCGAGTGCGTGCGATGCGAGGGCGCGTCGTCGGACGCCGTGACGTAGCCGGGGCAGGCGCGTCTACCTGGGGCTCGCCGAGGGCGATGCGGCCGGCGTCCCGTCGGAGCCTCTCCAGGCGCCCGACTGGCCGGTCGTCGTCCCCGACCCGCCGGCCGCCGGCTGACCGGCCTGACCCGCTTGCCCGGTCGTTGCCGGCTGGCCGGTCGCGCCCGGCGGCCTCCCGGAGCCTTCCGACAGGATCTGCTCGGCGGTCGGGAACTGGCTCGGCACCTCCGTCGGGCTCGGGCCGTAGCCGCCGGTTGCGGCCTGACCGAACGCGGGGGCGGCCCCGAGGAGCGTGGCGCCGACGACCGCCAGGGCTGGTGCCGATCTCATCGCGTCGTCCTCCGTCATGCCTCGAGGCGCCTCGACCGGGAGCCGCGCGCACGTGCGCCGTGGCGCGTCGCAGGCGGTGCGCCCCGGCGTCGTCAGCCTCGACGGGGCCGAGGGCTCGTTTGCCGCGCCGGGGCCGGGCGGTTAGGATGAGCACATGCGCATCGTCTCCCTCCTGCCCAGCGCGACGGAGATCCTGTTCCTGCTCGGCCTCGGCGACCAGGTCGTCGGGGTGAGTCACGAGTGCGACTACCCGGCGGAAGCCGCCAGCCGCCCGGCGCTCGTCCGCCCGGCCGTCGATCCCACGCTCCCCAGCGCCGAGATCGACCGCCAGGTGTCGGCCAGGCTGGCCGCCGGGCAGGGTCTGTACCTGCTCGACGAGGCGCGCCTGGCCGACCTCGCGCCCGATCTCGTCGTCACGCAGGCCCTCTGCGACGTCTGCGCGGTCAGGCACGACGAGGTGCTCGAGGCGGCGGCGCGGCTGCCGTCGCGTCCCGCCGTGGTCTCGCTCCTGCCGTCGAATCTCGCCGACGTGATGGGCGACATCCGGCGCGTTGCGGAGGCCACGGGACGGGTGCGAGAGGCCGCGCGCGTGGTGGCCGACCTCGAGGCGCGGATCGATGCCGTGCGGCAACGGGTGGCGGGGGCCGACCGTCCGGTCACGGCCGCGATCGAGTGGCTCGACCCGATCATGATCGGCGGCCACTGGGTGCCCGAGCAGGTGAGCATCGCCGGCGGGACCGATCCGCTCGGCCGGGCGGGGGTGCCGTCGGCGAAGGTCGAGTGGCAGGCGGTGGTCGACGCGCGGCCCGAGGCGCTCGTCCTCATGCCGTGCGGCTTCGACCGGGAGCGCACGACGCGCGAGGCGCCGGCGGTCTCGCGCCGGCCGGGGTTCGCCGACCTGCCCGCGGTCCGGGCGGGCCGCGTCTTCGCGGTGAACGGCCACGCGTACTTCAACCGGCCGGGACCCCGACTGGTCGACGGGATCGAGCTGCTCGCGCACCTCCTCCACCCGGAGCTGGTCTCCTGGCCCGCGGGGCTTCCGGCGTCGGCCGGCGGCCCGCTCGCCGCGCGGAGCGGTTCGTGACGCGCGGCAACCCGGACCTCCTCTGGACGCCCGAGACGCTCGCGGCCCGCATGGAGGCCGACCCGCGGCTCCTCGTGCTCGACACCCGCTTCCCCGAGCAGTTCGCGATGGGGCACCTCCCCGGCGCCACGGCGTGCGACGTCTGGGCCATCTCGTTCCACGACACGCGGCCCGGCTGCGCGGAGGCGTTCCTCTACACGCTCCAGCACTACCTGGAGATCCGGGGGGTCACGCTCGACCGTCCGGTCTGCTGGTACTCCGACTTCACGGACCTCAAGGCGGCGCGCGGCTTCTGGATCCTCGACTACTTCGGGCACGACGACGTGCACGTCCTCGACGGCGGCTACAACGCCTGGGTCGCGGCCGGCATGCCGGTCACCCGCGACGCCGTGCCGCCGACGGCGGCGGTCCTCACGCCGAGGCCGAGGCG
>DASVDK010000030.1:0-8694 GCA_036381125.1 Thermodesulfobacteriota bacterium
CGGGTGCTCCTCGTCAACCTCGACGCCATGGGGACGGTCCTCAGGACGACCTCGCTCCTGCCGGCGATCCGCAGGAAGTACCCGGACGCCCACGTGACCTGGGTCACGGCGAAGGCCTGCCTGCCGCTCCTCGAGGGCAACCCGTTCGTCGACCGCGCGGTGCCGTTCGACCCGGTCATGGTCGACTGGCTCGCCGCGCAGCGGTTCGACGTGGTCCTCTCGTGCGACAAGTCGCGGGCCGCCGCCTCGCTCGCCATGCGGGTCGAGGCGCCGAGCAAGCTCGGCTACGGCATCGACCGGTCGGGCGCCATCGTCCCGCTCAACGCCGAGGCCGAGGAGCACTACGGCCTGGGGCTCGACGACCAGGCGAAGTTCTTCGCGAACCGCAAGACCGAGCAGCAGCTCCTCACCGAGGCGCTCGGCCTCCCCTTCGCGCGCGACGAGTACGTGCTCGTCCTCTCCGACGAGGAGCGGCGGTTCGTCGACGAGGCGCGGCGCCGCCTCGGGCTCGAGGGGCCGGACCCGGTCGTCGCGCTCAACACCGGCTGCTCCGACCTCTTCCCCTACAAGAAGCTGCCGGTGGCGCAGCAGGCCGAGATCGCCGACCGGGTGCACGCGGAGTTCCCGGGCGTGCGGGTGGCGCTCCTCGGCGGGCGGGAGGACACCGAGCGCAACGCCGAGATCGCCAGGCTCGCGAAGACCGGCGACCGCATCGTGCAGACGCCGACCACCGAGGGGCTCCGCAGGGGGATCCTCTACACCGACCTGGCCGACCTCGTCGTCTCGGGCGACAGCCTCGGCATGCACATGGCGATCGCCCTGCGCAAGCCGGTCGTCGCCTGGTTCGGCATCTCCTGCGAGCAGGAGATCGACCTCTTCGATCGCGGCGAGAAGCTCGTGGCGCACGTGCCCTGCCGCCCCTGCTGGAAGCGGGCCTGCGAGCTCGAGCCGAAGTGCTACGACCGGGTCTCGACGGACGAGGTGGTCGCCGCGGTGGGCCGCCTGCTGCCGGCGGCGCGCGAGGCGGCGTCGAGGCGCCGAACGAGATGAGCGACGGCAAGGCCCTCGTCATTCGCCTCGGCGCCCTGGGCGACGTGCTGCACACGACGCCGACGGTGCGGGCGCTCGCGGCGGCCGGGTACGCGGTGGACTACCTGACCGGCCCGGGCGCGGCGCCGCTCGTGGAGGGGCAGCCGGACATCCGCCGCGTCCTCCGCTACGATCACCGGCGGGCCGACCGGGGCGTCGCCGGGTTCCTGCGCCTGGCGCGCCGCATCAGGGCCGAGCGCTACGACGTCGTCGCCGATCTGCAGGGCAACACCCGGTCGTGGCTGATCGCGCTGGCGGCGGGGGCCCCGAAGCGGGTGCGGTACCGGAAGGACCGGCCCGGGACGCCGCGCCACGCCGTGCAGAACTTCGCGGCGACGCTCGCCCCCCTGGGACTCGCGGCGGAGCCGGGCGCGCCGCGCTTCGTGCCGCCCCCACCGGCGCGCGCCGCGGCGGAGGCCGCGCTCGCCGACGCGGGCGGCGTGCCGGCCGGCCGCGCGCTGGTGGCGCTCCACATCGGCGCCTCGCAGCCGCTCAAGACCTGGGCGCCGGCGCGATTCGGGCGGCTCGCGGCGCTCCTCGCCGCCGAGCCCGGCCTCTCGGTCGCGCTCACGAGCGCGCCGGCCGATCGCGCGGCGGTCGACGAGGCGCTCGCGGCCGCCCGGGACGCCGGCGTCGGTCCCGGCCGCCTCCTCGACCTCGGCGGCCGCCTCGACCTGGCGGCGCTCGGCGCCTGCTACGCGCGCGCGGCCGCCGTGGTCGTGGCCGACACCGGCCCGCTCCACCTGGCGGCGGCGGCCGGCGCGCGGGCGGTGGGGCTCTTCGGTCCGACCGATCCGGTGCGCACCGGTCCCTACGGTCCGGGGCACCGGGTGGTGCAGACGGCGCTCGACTGCGTCCCCTGCCGGGCGAAACGGTGCCGCAGGTTCGACCGGCCGCGCGCGTGCCTCGAGGAGATGTCGCCGGAGACGGTTTGCGAGGCCGTCCTCGCGGTCATCGGGAGGGAGCGACTGTGACGGAGCCGACGCCCGGCCTCGTGGCCGCGATCGACCGCTTCGCCGGCGTGCGCGTGCTCGTCGTCGGCGACGTCATGCTCGACCTCTACATCCGCGGCCAGGTGAACCGGATCAGCCCGGAGGCGCCGGTCCCGGTGGTGGAGGTCTGGGACGGGGGGCGGGGCGAGCAGTACTGCCTCGGCGGCGCCGCCAACGTCGCGCGCAACGTCGCGGCGCTCGGGGGGCGCGCCGTGCTCGCGTCGGTCGTCGGCGGCGCCACCGGCTCGGCGCGCGAGGCGGCCGAGCGGATCGTCGGGGCCTGCACCGACGCGCGGGACGACGAGGGGCGGCCGCTCCTGGGCCGCATCGTCCCGGAACTCGAGGTCGACCCCGCACGGCCGACGACGGTCAAGACGCGCATCGTCGCCCACGAGCAGCACGTGGTCCGCTTCGACCGGGAGTCCAGGGCGCCCTTGCCGGCCGACGTCGAGGCGCGGCTCGCGGGCCGGCTCGACCGCGTGCTGGCGGACGCGGACGTGGTCCTGGTGTCGGACTACGCGAAGGGGGTCGTCACCCCGTCCCTCTTCGCCGCGCTCGCCCGCGCGGCGCGGGCGGCCGGGGTGCCGCTCCTGGTCGACCCGAAGGGGCCGGGCTTCGCCTTCTACCGTGGGGCGCGGCTGATGACCCCCAACAAGAAGGAGGCGTTCGAGGCGGTGGACGCCGCCACGGCCGCCACCGGCGACCTCGACCGCGTGGCGGCCGCCATGCGCGCCCGCTACGAGGTCGAGGCGGTGCTCGTCACGCGAGGGGCGGAGGGGATGAGCCTCTACGACGCCGACCGGCCCCGCATCGACATCCGCGCCACCGCGCGACAGGTGTACGACGTGACCGGCGCCGGCGACACCGTCGCGGCGACCATCGCGCTGGCCCTCGGCGCGGGCGTGCCGCTCGCCGACGCGGCGCGGCTCGCCAACGCCGCCGCCGGCGTCGTGGTCGGCCGGCTCGGCACGGCCGCGGTGACGCCGGCGGAGCTGGCGGCGACCCTCGCCGAGCGGACGTAGGGAGCCGGGCCGCCCGGCATGCGCGATCGATCCGGCCGCGCGGAACTGTCCGGGAAGCGGGATCGAGCGGGCTGACGGCGGTCCGATGGCCGATTGGCGGCTCAAGAAGTTCGGTCACCGCGGTACCGTGAGACGATCATGGCGTTGCGGAGCATGACAGGCTTCGGGCGGGGAGAGGCGACGGCGCCGGGCGGCCGGGTGGTGGTCGAGGCGCGGTCGGTGAACCACCGCTTCTGCGAGGTGGGGCTCAGGCTGCCGGCCCGCTACGGGCCGATGGAGGCCCGGCTCCGCAAGCTCGTGACCGAGCGGGTGGCGCGCGGCCGGGTCGACCTCACCGTGACGGTGCAGGCCGACGGGGGAAGCCTCCGCGCGCCGGCGATCGACTGGGAGGTGGCCGAGGGGCTCCGGGCGCGCCTCGCGGAGCTGAAGTCCCGGCTGGGCCTGCCGGGCGAGGTCGACCTGGCGCTCCTGGCGGCACAACGGGGCGTCTTCGCGGCCGAGGAGCCGATGCCCGAGCCGGCGTGGGAGCCGCTCGCCCAGGCGACCGGCACGGCCCTCGACGCCCTCTCGGCCATGCGGGCGGAAGAGGGGCTCGCCCTGACGGTCGACTTCCGGAGCCGCCTCGACTGCATGCGGGCGCTGGTGGAGGAGCTGGCGGCGCGGGCGCCGAGCGTGCCGGCCGAGTACCGGGAGCGCCTGGCGGCCCGCCTGCGGACCCTGCTGGGGGACGGCGGATCGGGCCAGGCGGCCCCGGTTCTGGACCCCGGGCGGCTCGAGTTCGAGGTCGCGCTCCTGGCCGATCGCGCCGACGTGACCGAGGAGATCACGCGGCTGCGCAGCCACCTGGGCCAGATCGGGCAGCTCCTCGACGCCGGCGACCCGGTGGGGCGCCGGCTCGAGTTCCTCCTCCAGGAGGTCCACCGGGAAGTGAACACGATCGGCTCCAAGTCGACGGACATGGCGATCACGCAGGCCGTCCTGTCGCTCAAGGCCGAGCTCGAGCGCCTGCGCGAGCAGGTCGCCAACGTCGAGTGATGGCCGGGCGGGACGGCGTGGCATGACCGGCCGGGTGGGAGCGCCCGGCGCGTCCGGGGGGGCGGACCGAGCGCTCGAGCCGCGCAGCTCGGGTCTCCTCTTCGTCCTGTCGGCACCCTCCGGGGCGGGCAAGACCACGATCTGCAAGGCAATCCTTGATTTTTTCACAGATATTCGGCAAAGTGTGTCACACACGACCCGGTCCCCGCGAGCCGGGGAGCAGGACGGCGTCGACTACCACTTCGTCTCCCCGGAGCGGTTCCAGGAGATGATCGACGCCGGGGCCTTCGTGGAGTGGGCCGAGGTCTACGGCAACCGGTACGGCACCTCCTGGGCGAGCCTCGAGGGCATTCGGGCCCAGGGGTTCGACGTGATCCTCGACGTTGACACCCAGGGGGCTTCCAGCATCCGGCGGCGGTTTCCGAGCGCCATCTCCGTCTTCGTGCTCCCGCCGTCGCTCGACGCCCTGGCCGAGCGCTTGCGGGGACGCGGGACCGAGCAGGGTCGCGTGCTCGAGCATCGGCTCGCCAAGGCCCGGTCGGTCATTCCCGAGGCGGCGTCGTTCGATTACATCATCGTCAACGACGACGTTTCGAAAGCCGTCACGGAGCTGCGCGCCATCATCCAGGCCGAGCGAGCGCGGACCCGTGTCCGGCTGCCCCAGGTCATGCACCGGTACCCCGTGGCCTGGGCCACGGGGCGCCAGGACAGGAAGGAGTAACCGATGGCTCGCGTCACCGTCGAAGACTGCCTCGAGAAGGTCGAGAACCGCTTCGCGCTCGTGCTCCTGGCCGCTCGCCGCACGAAGCAGCTCCTCAAGGGCTCGCAGCCCCTGATCGAGAAGACCGACAACAAGCCGATCGTGACCGCGCTCCGCGAGATCGCGGCCGGAAAGGTTGCCTATCAGGACTCGCAGAAGGCCGTTCGCGAGGGGTGAGGCGCCGCCCGGGCGCCCGGCTCCCCGCGCCGGCCCCCGGGAGCAGGACCGCGGCATGATCCGCCTCAACGACATCCTCGACAAGGTCACGGCCTACAACCCCAAGGCCGACCTCGACGTCATCAACAAGGCCTACGTCTTCTCCGCGAAGGTCCACCAGGGTCAGATCCGCCGCTCGGGCGAGCCGTACCTCTCGCACCCGCTCGAGGTCACGGCCATCCTCTGCGACCTCAAGCTCGACGTCGCCTCCATCGCGACGGGGCTCTTGCACGACACGGTCGAGGACACCTACGCCACGCTGGACCAGGTGCGCGACCTCTTCGGCGACGAGATCGCCGAGCTGGTCGACGGCGTGACGAAGATCAGCAAGATCAGCTTCCAGACGGCCGAGGAGCAGCAGGCCGAGAACTTCCGGAAGATGCTCCTCGCGATGGCGAAGGACATCCGCGTCATCCTCGTGAAGCTCGCCGACCGGCTTCACAACATGCGCACGCTCGACTACATGCCGGCGGTCAAGCAGGCGCGCATCGCGCAGGAGACGCTCGACATCTACGCCCCGCTCGCCAATCGGCTCGGCATCGCCTGGGTGAAGAGCGAGCTGGAGGACCTCTCGCTCCGGTACATCAAGCCGGACATCTACTACGAGCTGGTCACGAAGGTCGCCAAGACCAAGCGCGAGCGGCGCCGCTACATCGACGAGGTGAAGGGGATCATCTCCGACAAGCTCACCGAGTTCGGCATCGTCGCCGACGTGACGGGCCGGCCGAAGCACTTCTTCTCGATCTACGAGAAGATGCGCCAGCAGAACCTCGACTTCGAGCAGATCTACGACCTCGTCGCCTTCCGGTGCATCGTCGGCTCGGTCAAGGCGTGCTACGAGGCCCTCGGCATCATCCACGCCCTCTGGAAGCCGGTCCCGGGCCGCTTCAAGGACTACATCGCGATGCCGAAGGCGAACGGCTACCAGTCGCTCCACACGACGGTCATCGGCCCCTACGGCGAGCGGGTCGAGGTGCAGATCCGCACCGAGGAGATGCACCGGGTCGCCGAGGAGGGGATCGCCGCGCACTGGCGCTACAAGGAGGGCAAGGCCGACGGGCTGTCGAAGGCCGACCAGCAGTTCGCCTGGCTGCGCCAGCTCCTCGAGTACCAGCAGGAGGTGCGCGACCCCAAGGAGTTCCTCGACACCGTCAAGCTGGACCTCTTCTCGGACGAGGTCTACGTCTTCACCCCCAAGGGGGACGTGAAGGCGTTCCCCCGTGGGGCGACGCCGATCGACTTCGCCTTCGCCGTCCACACCGACGTGGGGCTGCACACCATCGGCGCCCGCGTGTCGGGCCGGCTCGTGCCGCTCAAGTACGAGCTGCAGAACGGCGACATCGTCGAGATCATCACGTCGAGCCAGGGGCACCCGTCCGCCGACTGGCTCAAGCTCGTGAAGACCTCGCGCGCCCGCTCGAAGATCCGGCAGTGGATCAAGGTGGAGCAGCGCGATCGCTCCATCCTGCTCGGCCGCGAGCTGCTCGAGAAGGAGTTCAAGAAGTACGACGCCGACTTCGGCAAGCTCTCGAAGGGCAAGGAGATGGACGCCGCGCTCGAGGCGCTCGGCGTGCCGGACCTCGAGGCGCTCCTGGCCACGGTCGGCTACGGGCGGATCTCCCCCTACCAGGTGGCGAGCAAGCTCCTGCCGCCGGAGGTCGTGCGGGAGCCGAAGGGGCAGGGGATCCTCGCCAAGGCGCTCCGGCGGCCGTCTCGTCGGGTCAGGAGCGCCATCCGGATCAAGGACATCGAGGACGTGCTGGTTCGCTTCGGCAAGTGCTGCAATCCGGTGCCGGGCGACCCGATCATCGGCTACATCTCCCGCGGCCGGGGCGTGTCGGTGCACCTGACCTCGTGCCCGACGACGCTCGGGTGGGATCCGGAGCGGCGCATCGAGGTCCAGTGGGACCACGACCTCAAGGAGGCGCGCCCCGTCAGGATTCAGGTTGTCGGCACCGACAAGAAGGGCCTCCTCGCCGAGGAGAGCGCCGCCATCAGCGCGAGCGAGGCCACGATCTCGAGCGCGCAGATCACGACCACGCCCGATCGCAAGGCAATCAACACGTTCGAGATCCTCGTGAGCGATCTCGACCACCTGCGGACGGTCATCAAGGCGCTCGAGCGCGTGAAGGGCGTGATCAAGGTGGAACGGGTGACCGCGTAGCGGCGACGTTCGGGGGGTGGAGAGGGGCCGGGCGCCGCCCGGCCGACCAATGAGCCCGGGAGGCCGTTGGGGAGGGGGTGCGGAGCGTCGTGACGTGCCGCGCGGAGTCCCCCTCCAGGCGCTATGCCTTCTGGACGAACCCGGACCGGATGCAGCGGGTGCAGGCGTTGATCCGCCGCACCGTGCCCGCGACGACCGACTTCACGCGCTGGATGTTCGGCCGCCAGAGCCGCTTGGTGGCGTTGTTGGCGTGGCTGCGGGAGTTGCCGACGCGCGGGCGCTTGCCGCAGACGGCACAGACCTGGGACACGACTGACCTCCGGATGCCTGGGGAGCAGTGGACGAAACCAAGCAGACCTGTATAGCACCCGGACGCCTCCCGCGCAACATCCCCCGGTTCCTCGCCGGCGGGCTCCTCGCGGCGGTGGTCCTGTCGGGCGCGCTCCTCGCCCTGTACAGCGACTTCGTGGCCGCGTTCGATCGGCCGGCGGCCGAGGCGCCGCCCGAGGTGGACCTCATCGTCGTCCTCTCCGGGGGAGCCGGGCGCCTCGACGAGGGGTTGCGGCTCCTCGAGGAGGGGCGGGCGCCGCTCCTCTACCTCGTGGGGTTCCAGTCGGGGGCCGTGGCGAGCCGGCTCGCCGCCGACCCGGTGGCCTCCGGCCTCGCCAGGGCCGGGCGGATCCTCGTCGAGCCTCGCTCGGGGAGCACGCTCGAGGACGCCGAGCGGACGCGGGTCGCCGTGGCGCGGCACCGGGCGCGCGCGATCCTGCTGATCACGTCCGTGTACCACCTGCAGCGGGCGGAGTTGACCTTCCGGACGATCCTGCCGCCGTCCGTGGCGGTGTACGGCCGGCCCGTCCGCTCGGCGGCGTTCCGGGGGCACGGCTGGCGCGAGGACGAGCCGAGCCGGCGCCTCGTCGTCGGCGAGTTCCTCAAGTACCTCTTCTATCGCGTGCGCCTTTCCCTCTACACCCCTGCCGAACCGTAGCGGAGGGGACCCGGCTCCTGCGCTCACGTGCCGCCCACGCGCCGGCGTCCCGGCGCTCCGGCCTTCGGCCGGGGGCCGCTGACGCGGGGGTGACGACCGGCGCCTGTCATCACGTGCCTCCCGGGCACCGCTCTGCCGGCGCTCCGGCCTTCGGCCGGGCCCCCGCTTCGCGGGGGCGCATTCTCGCTACTTGCCAGCGGGGAACCGGGGTGTGCCGGGGTGGGTTAGTCTCCCGAGGGTTCCAGCGGGCCCGCCTTTCGGAGGAGTGAGGGGGACCGACCATGTCCGCTTGCGTTCGCGCGGCCGCCGTTGCCGCGCTCGTCGCGCCCGTCCTGCTCGCGACGTCGCTCGCCGCGGCAGCAACCAGTCGCTCCATCCACGTGAAGCTCGAGGGCGAGCAGGAGGTCCCGGTCATCTCGACCGGCGCC